>NZ_LRRB01000241.1 GCF_001646865.1 Aldersonia kunmingensis
GCGGCGGCCACACGCCCTCCGCGGGAGCATCGGACCACGCTGGCTCATGCCTCGCGTCCGACCACGCAACGTCGGCTCGCGACTGTCCCCACCCGGCTTCATGCGGCGCCGGAGCTTCAGACCACGCCTGCTCGGGAAATGGCTCGGGCTCCACAGTCGGCTCGGGTTCGACCACCGGCGCGGGGCTCGCCGCGACAACCTGTGTCGCTCCGTCCGACCTCGTCAGTACCGCGCGCGCAGCCTGAGCGAATGCGGTTGCGGTCCCGTATCTTTCGTTCGGATGTGCGGCGGTGCCCCGCGCGATCACCTCGTCGAATCCGCCTAGGTCCCCGGGGTCGCCCGAAGTGAGCTGCGTGCCGGATAGGCATTCGCGCAGCAGGCATGCCAGTGCGTACACGTCCCCGCTCGGGCTGGGCGGGAAGCCGTTCGCCCGCTCGGGAGGTGGGTAGTTCGGTGTGCCGGATACCGCGCCGGAGCCGTCGGGCAGCAACCCGAAATCGCCGAGCTGCCAGAAGCCGCTGCGCGTCAGCAGCAGGTTTTCCGGCTTCACGTCGCCATGAACGAGACCACTGGCGTGCGCGGCGTGGAGCACGGTCGCGATCTGTTCGACCGCAGATACCGCATGCTCCGCCGTCAGCGGACCCTGGGTCGTGAGCAGGCGGCGCAGGTCGTGCCCGTCGACGAGTTCCATCTCGACGTACAACTGGCCGCCGATCTCACCCCAGTCCCGAATCGGCACCGCGTGCGGTTCGGGCAGCCGCGCGGCCAGCGCATTTGCCCGGCGGAACTGCTCCCCGTACGCGGCATCGGCGCAGAGTTCCCTCGCCATCAGCTTCACCGCGACGAGTTCGCGTGTGACAGCATTGCCCGCCGAGTGAACTTCGCCGAGGCGCCCGGAGCCGAGCAGTTCCTGCAGGTGGTAGTTGCCGACCTGGGATCCTGCGGGTGGCGTTGGGGACTGCTCGTCGTTCATCGGTCTCCTCGCGACCTGGTTGTGCGGAACCAGGGTAGACGAGCAGGGCCACGGGACCCGGTTCAGGCGATGGCACGCCTCGCGTACGCGCGCACGTCGGCATCGGCGTCGCTACCCGCCGATTCCAGCGCGGCCCGCACGTCCGGGTCGTCGCGCCATTGCGCGAGGGTGAGCACTACCGCCTTTCGAACGTCGAGATGCGGGTCGCCGAGCGCGTTCGTCAGTGGATCCGTCGCCACATCCACGGCCGATCCGGCGAGTCCGCGGGCAGCGCCCTGGCGCACCTGCCAGGCCGTATCGCGCAGCGCTCCGGTCAAGACCGTGACATCGTCGCCACCTGCACCGAGGCCGGCGAAGGCGGCGAGTGCGGCGGCGCGAACGAGCGGGTCACGGTCCCGGGCGAGGCCGCGCACCGTGTCGAGACCGCCGCGACCGATGGTTGCGAGGCCCTGCGCCACGGCAATGCGCACCTCCCGGTTCTCATCGTCCGCGATCGCGGCCAGCGACTCCGAGTCATCGATGGAGACGAGTGCCCGTGCCGCCTCGATGCGAACGCGGTGATCGGGATCGACGGCGGCCTTGGCGAACAATCCCGGTGTCCCGGCGTGCCGGGCACGCAGCACATCGATCACCGCTGCCCGGACGACAGGATCTTCGGAGTCGATATGGCCGGCCAGTTCGTCGACCCCCGGGAGCACCTCGACAAGTTCGCGCAGCGCCTCTGCCGCAGTACGGCGCACGCGAGTGTCCGAATCCCCCAGCGCTGCCACCAGCGGCGTCAGCCAACCATCCGGCGTGCCCTCGGTCAGCACCGACAGGGCGTTGGCTCGCACGCCGGGGTCGGTGTCGTCGAGGTAGTGACACAGCTCGTCCAGCGTGGGCGCATCGAGCGCCAGCAGCGCGACGATGCGCGGCGACGGCGGCGTCGCGGGCGTGGCCGGCTGCAAGCGGGACGGCGCCTCGGGCGGGCGCCCGGTGTGTACATGGGGGGCGGCGACCGGCAGCGGCTCCGTCTCCCCCGACGGGAGGTCGTCGAGACCGGGCACCGGAACGAAATACGGTGCGACCGGCCGCTTCAGGAACTCCATCTCACCGTCCGCGCCCAACCGCAGATTAAGGTGGTACCGCCACTCGACGTCGTCGCGCTCCGGCAGATCGGCCCGCTCGTGGTACAGCCCCCAGCGAGATTCGGTGCGGGTCAACGAGGATCGGGACGCCATCTCCGCGCAGTCGCGAATGAAGCTCACCTCGGCGCAGCGCATCAGCTCGTGCGGGGTGGCCGCACCCATCCCGGCGATCTCGTCGCGCATCCGTTCGAACGTCTCCACCGCGATGGACAACTTGTTCGACGTCTTCGGCGGCGCGACATAGTCGTTCACGAAGCGGCGCAGCTTGTACTCAACCTGCGGCTGCGGCGGACCGTCCGGGTTGTGCAGCGGCCGGTAGATCAATTCGTGTGCGGCCGCGAGTTGGTCGGCGGGCAACTCGCTGGGCGCCTCGAGATCGGTGAGCGTCGATGCCGCGTGCTCACCGGCAAGGTCGCCGTACACGAATGCGCCGATCATGTAGTTGTGCGGGACGCAGGCGAGGTCGCCAGCAGCGTATAGTCCCGGAACGGTGGTGCGGGCATGCTCGTCGACCCACACGCCCGACGCGGAATGCCCACTGCACAAACCGATTTCGGAGATGTGCATCTCGATGTCGTGCGTGCGGTAGTCGTGGCCGCGGTTCTGATGGAAGGTGCCGCGGGTGGGTCGCTCGGTCGTGTGCAGGATGCCCTCGAGCGTGTCGATCGTCTCCGTGGGCAGGTGCGAGACCTTCAGATAGATCGGCCCGCGTGCCGATTCGATCTCCTCCTTGACCTCGGCCATCATCTGGCCGGACCAGTAATCGGAGTCGACGAACCGCTCGCCGAGCGCGTTCACCTGATACCCGCCAAACGGATTCGCGACGTAGGCGCAGGCCGGGCCGTTGTAATCCTTGATGAGCGGGTTGATCTGGAAGCATTCGATCCCGCTCAGTTCCGCGCCGGCGTGGTAGGCCATCGAGTAACCGTCGCCGGCGTTCGTCGGATTCTCGTACGTACCGTAGAGGTATCCCGACGCGGGCAACCCGAGCCGACCGCACGGGCCGGTCGCGAGGATGACTGCCTTCGCGCCGACCGCGACGAATTCGCCTGTGCGCGTGTTCAATGCGGCGGCGCCGACCGCGCGACCGTCCTCTACGAGCACGCGGACCGGCATGAGCCGGTTCTCGATCTGAATGCGCTCGCGCATCTTCCGTTGCCGCAGAACGCGATACAACGCCTTCTTGACGTCCTTGCCCTCGGGCATCGGCAGCACGTACGACCCCGACCGGTGAACCCGGCGCACGGCGTACTCGCCGTATTCGTCCTTCTCGAACTTGACGCCGTAGCTCTCGAGCCGCTGCACCATCGCGAAACCACGCGTCGCCGTCTGATAGATGGTGCGCTGGTTGACGATTCCATCGTTGGCGCGGGTGATCTCGGCGACGTAGTCCTCCGGCTCCGCCTTGCCCGGGATGACCGCGTTGTTGACGCCGTCCATGCCCATCGCGAGCGCGCCCGAGTGCCGCACGTGAGCCTTCTCCAGCAGCAACACGTTCGCGCCGTTCTCGGCTGCGGTCAGCGCCGCCATCGTGCCCGCGGTGCCGCCGCCGATCACGAGGACATCGCAATCGAGCCGCACCGTGTCGGCGAGGTCGGGGATCTCCATCTCTAATGCTCCAATGCGGTAAGGATCTCGGCGCGCGTGGCGCGGCGCTCAACGGCGGTGCGAGGCTCGGGCACGTCCACGAGCGCGCGGAGCGGCTGTCCGGCGCGGCCGAGGACGGCGACACGGTCGCCGAGCAGCAGTGCCTCGTCGACGTCGTGCGTCACGAAGACGACGGTCGTCGGGTGGGCATCCCAGGTATCGATGAGCAGGCGCTGCATGGTGGCGCGGGTTTGCGTGTCGAGCGCGCCGAACGGCTCGTCCATCATCGCCGCGCGCGGTGCGCCGGCGAGCCCGCGCGCCAACTGAACGCGTTGCCGCATACCGCCGGACAGGCTCTTGGGCAGGTAGTCACCGAACCCGGTGAGGCCCACCTCGTCGATCCAGCGCTCGGCCGCGGCGCGGCGGTCCGCGCGCGGCACGCCACGCAGCTTCAGCGCGAGGTCGATATTCGATCGGACGGTGCGCCACGGCAGTAGGGCGTTGTCCTGGAACACCACTGCGCGGTCGCGCGAGGTGGTGGTGACGACATCGCCGTCGGCCAGCACGCGTCCGGCGTCCGGAGCGAGCAGTCCGGCTAGTGCGCGAAGCACGGTCGACTTGCCGCAGCCAGAAGGCCCGGTCAGCACCAGGATTTCGCCAGGACGAACATCGATCGTCAAGTCTCGAATGACCGGAGTCCCGGTGTAGGACAACGTGACCCGGTCGAGTTGCAGGTCCATGCCGGTGGCGGTGGCAGTGGTCATCGGGCGCTCTCCTGGACTCGCGGAAGCCATCGGGTCACGCGGCGGCCGACGACTTCGACCGCGGTGGAGGTGAGGAAGCCGAGGATGCCGATGGTGATGATGCCGACGAACACGCCCGGGTAGTCGACGATCGTGTACGCCTGCCAGGTGCGGTAGCCCACGCCGAGCCGGCCCGAGATCATCTCCGCGGAGATGACGCAGATCCACGCGACGCCCATGCCGACCGAGAGCCCACCGAATACGCCGGGCAGGCTGCCGGGCAGCACTACCCGGAACAGCACATCCCAGCGATTGCCGCCGAGTGTGCGCACCGAGTCTTCCCACAGCGTCGGGAGTGCGTGCACCGCATGGCGAGTGCTCACGAGGATCGGGAAGAACGCGGCGAGAAAAGTGATGAACACAATCCCCGCCTCATCGGTCGGGAAGAGAAGGATCGCTACCGGCACGACGGCGATAGCCGGGATCGGGCGGGCCAGCTCGGCGAGCGGGCCGAAGGTGTCGGCGAACAGGTTGGACCGAGCCAACCCGATGCCCGCCGCGATTCCGATGAACGCGGCGAGCCCGAAACCGGTGAGGATGCGGATCAGCGACTGGCCGAGATCCATCCAGTACAGATCGGTGCCGAGCTGGTCACCGAACGCGCTGAGCACGTCGGTGACCGTGGGCAGCGTGTCGAAGCGAAGCCAGAGCCGAACGTCATTGGCGGTCAACACCTGCCAGAGCGCGATCGCTGCCGCGACCGACGCGAGCCGGATTACCCGAGAGCGCCACACCGACCGGCCCGGCTTGCGCCGGATCGGCTCGGCGGGAGCGGTGACGACCGCGCCGTCCGCCCCGGTAAGGGTGGCGGTCACGGCCGGACCTCGGCGACGGCCTGGTCGTATCCGACGATCACGCTGCCCGGGTGCTGGGCGATGTAGCGCTGCGCCGACGCATTCGTTCCGAATGCCGCGTACTGGTCACCGTTGCGCACCCACACCGCCTTGTCGGCGAACCAGCGGGTGCCGAGCTCGGTGCCGATGACGTACGCCTCGCGCACGGTTTTGCCCTCGGCGCGTGCGGTCTTCACCGCGCGCAGCAGCGCGGTCGGATCCTCGACCTGCTGGGTCTGCTCGGAGTCGGAGAACCACACCTCGTTGCCGGTTCCAGGGGTCGGGTTCGTGGTCGACGCCAGAGTCGCGTCATAGTCCTCGCCACGCTCGGCGAACACCTTCCGGATCGCCTCGTCGTTGACGAACTCGTCGATGTTCAGTTCGGCGAAGTCACCGATCGACTTCAGGTACTGCACATCGCCCTTGAAAGCCTCGATCAGGCTGGGCTTGAGGGTGGTGTCGAAGGACGTGCCGCCCGGACCGTTGTAGAGGTACACCACCTCTTGCGGCAGGCCCGAGCCATCCGCGACGAGCTTCGCGGCCTCGAGCGGGTGCTCGTGAATGAAGTCGGTTGCATCCGCCTGCGCCTGCAGGAACGCGTCGAGCACCTCGGGGTGCTGCTTGGTGTAGTCCTTGCGCGCAACGACGCCGTGGAAAGTCGGCACGTTCAGCTCCGCACCGTCGTAGAGCAGCTTCGCCTTGTCCTGGAACACGAGCAGACCCGGCCACGCGACGAACTGCGAAAGGCCGGCGACCTGGCCCGATTCGAGAGCGGAGGCACCGACCTGCGGCTGCTGGTTGAGCACGTCCACGCCGTGCACCGGGTCGATCCCGGCGCGGGTCAGACCCTGCACGAGGGTGCCGTGCCCAGCCGATCCGACACTTGCGGAGACCTTCTGGCCGGCCAGGTCGTTCAACGATTGGGCGGTCGAATTCGGTGCCACCACAACCATATTGAGCGCGCCCTTCGGGTTGTACCCGGTGACGGAGACAAACTCGGTCTTCGAGCGCTCGTTGGCCTGCGTGCGCGAGCCATTGATCAGTAGCGGATAGTCACCCATCGAGCCGATATCGATTTTCTCCGCGACCATCTGCGCGGTGATCGGTGCGCCGGTGTCGTAGTCCTGCCATTCCACCTGGTACTTCGCGCCGCCGTCATCGGTGATCTGCTGCAGCCGCTGCTCCAGGTAACCCAGTGCCTTCAGCAGCGTGCCCGCGGTGACGGTGTTGATCGTCTTGGACTGGTAGCCGATTACCACCTTGACGGAGTCACCGGATCCGGTGGCCTGATCGATCGAGCAGCCGGCGAGCGCAACAGAAGCGGCAACCGTCGCCGCAAGAGCAAGTGGCACAGAGCGTTTCATGGCTTCCTCGCTGACTATCGGATGAGAAATGGCATGTTGACGATGACCGCACCGGTGGGGCATCGCGCGGCGCAGGGGCCGCAGTACCAGCATTCGTCGACGTGCATGAATGCCTTGCCGTTGTCCGGGTTGATCGCGAGCGAATCGAGCGGGCAGATCTCGACGCACAGCGTGCAGCCCTCGATGCACAGCGATTCGTCGATCGTCACGGGGACGTCGGCGCGCTGGTTGACCAGTGCCATCAGGTGAGCTCCCAACTCGTTGTGTCTCGGATCAGGCTGCCGCGCATGGTGACTCGATCACCGCGCATGCGGATGTACTCGAGGTCCACGGGCCGGTTGTCGTCGAGGCGGGTGAGTCGCTCGAGCAGCATCAGCGGTGCACCCTCCGGTACCTGCAGGGTTGCCGCCGAATGCGCGTCCGCCGTGATCGCCTCGAGCGCAAGGTCGGCCGAGCCGAGTGGTCCACCGGCGATCTCCTCGATGAGCGCGAAGATGTCGTTGTGCTCGAGGTCGCGGGTGATGATCTCCGCGCCGACCTCCGGGTCGAGGTAGGTCAGGTCGAG
Organism: Aldersonia kunmingensis; assembly: GCF_001646865.1. Classification (GTDB taxonomy): domain Bacteria; phylum Actinomycetota; class Actinomycetes; order Mycobacteriales; family Mycobacteriaceae; genus Aldersonia; species Aldersonia kunmingensis. The sequence continues at coordinate 7,253 of NZ_LRRB01000241.1, forward strand.
GCTCAGCGGAAGATCGCCGAGGTAGCGCAGCCGTTCGATGTAGATGGCCTGCGAACCGGGAGCGAGCTGCAGCCGCCGAGTGACGGCCGGTGGCGGCGTCACCGCGGCGGCGATGCGGACCTCGTTGCGAACCTCGCCGTAACCCTTGAGCGTTTCCTTCAGCCCGAGAAGCGAATCGAGGCCGTGGTCTACCTTGCGCTGGGCGACATGCGTGCCGACCTTCGGCGCGCGGTCGATAAGCCCCTCATCCTTGAGCAGGGCCAGCGCATCGCGAACGGTATTGCGCGACACCGTGAACTCGGCGGCGAGGTCCTGCTCGCCCGGCAGGGTGCTGTCGAATGCGCCGGCATGGATCTGGTGCCGCAGCACGTCCGCCACCTGACGCGCACTGTCGGCGCGGTGTCGTCGCACGCCTTCGGCATGGTGACGCCGAATGGGCGTTGGCTCACTCGTCACCGTCTCCCCTTTTCCACCACTGACCAGGACGGATAGCACGCTAACGGCGATTGCGCATTACCTAGCTGGACCGACGACCTCCAGGTCGAAGAAGGTCGTAATTGCGCCGGGGCGTGCCACCGCGGACCTGCGGAAAGGTACCGGATTCGCGCTATTGCGCCACCCGGGTCACGGTTGGGCGGATTCGAATCACGTTGATCGAAATGTGCGGCTAGGTGCTGCGAGGATTGCGCGGTGGTGATACTGCGTGCTGCCGTCCCGGACGACGCGATGGCCGTTGCCGAGATGCACGTGCGGTCCTGGCAGGAGGGCTATCGCGGTCTGATGCCGTCCGAGTTCCTCGATGCCCTCGATCCGGCGAGCTGGGCCAGTCGGTACACGTTTGGTCCACCCGGACGACCGGCCACCACGGTTGCCATTGACGGGGCAGGGACGGTTCTCGGGTTGGCCACCATCGGCCCGAGTTCGGACACCTCGGACGCGTCAAACGTCGGTCAGCTGTACGCGCTTTACGTCGATCCCGCCGCCTGGGGGCAGGGCGTCGGGCGGCTGCTGCTAAGCGATGCGCGAGAAAGATTGTCCGCCATTGGTTTCACCGAGGCACAGCTGTGGGTGATGGACGGCAACGAGCGCGCCCAGCGGTTCTACCGCGCCGACGGCTGGCTGCCCGACGGGCGCCGCCAGGAAGAGGAGGTGCGTGGCATCCGGGTCACCGAGCTCTGTTACCGCACCACCCTCTGAATGCCTACCGCGCGGTCGGCCGCAACACGATCTCGGTCGGATGCGCGTCGCGCGGCGCCTCGACGGAGTTGCGCACCGCCAGCGCGACCGTCTCCGGCTTGAGGAACTGCGTCGGGTCGTACTCTCTGCCTTCGCCGGCAATGATCTCCCGCTGCATGTCGGTATCGATCCGGCCGGGGTGGATCGAGGTGACCCGCAGTTCCGGTTCCTCGGCGCGCAGCGCGTCGCCGAATGCACGCAGTGCGAACTTGCTCGCCGCATACGACGCCCAGCCGGCGTTGGCCCGCAGACCGGCACCGGAATTGATCAGAACGACATGGGCCTGAGCCGCGCGCAGCGCGGGGAGCAGCAGCCGGGTCAATTCGGCAACCGCCACGACGTTCGCCTCGAGCGTGTTGCGCCACTGCTGAGGCGTCAAATCGGCGATCGTGCCGAGATCGGCGACTCCGGCGTTGTGCACAAGCACGTCGAGTCGGTCGATACCCGCCGCCAGTTGTGCGACGGCCGGATAGTCGGTCAGCTCGGCCGCCCACGGTTTGGCCTCGGGGAATTCGGCGAGAATTGGCGCGAGCGATTCCGCGGTGCGGGCGCCGAGCAGCAGGTCGTGGGTGGGGGCGAGTTCGCGGGCAATCGCGGCGCCGAGGCCGCGTCCTGCCCCGGTGATGAGAGCAACTGGGCGCATGAGACCGAGACTAACCACCCGACCTGCGATGATCAGTGGCAGTCGTCGCTTGTCGATCCCGGCGGGAGCCGCATGCACCGATGAAGAAGATCAAGCCCACGCGATTCGGTTCGCGAAAAAGCGAGACCCCGCTCAATGCCTCGGGCGTTGTGACAGTCGGTCCACGCCGATTCCTGTTCGTGGACAACCACGACCCGGACGGGCTCATGGAGTTCGCGCTTGACGACGACATGGACATCGAGTGGATGCGGCGACGACCGCTGACCGGCCTGGCGGATGCTGCGCTCTCCGACCCGGAAGGGCTCGCCCGCATCGAACTGAACGGCGCGGTCCTTCTTATTGCCGCATCGTCACTGTGCGTCTCGGGCAAACGGCGGATAGTCCATGACGGCTTGGTGCGCATCCGGTACGCGGCAGACGGTGATCTGGCGGCAGAAGCGATACCGGGTTTCCGAGCATGGCTACTCGCGCAGTTTCCGTCACTTGCGGACTGCACGAACCTGACACCCGACGAGGGCGGGCTCAATATCGAAGGGATTGCGTGGCAACCACATTCGAACACCCTCGTCCTCGGGCTCCGGGGACCGGTGCAGCCAGGGAAAGTCGGGATCATCCGGATGCCCATAGATGTGGGGCGTGCGTGGAACATCGCGTCGCTCGGGAAGCCAATCCTGGAGTGGATTCGCATCCCCCACGCGAGTGGTAGCCCGGGCATTCGCGATCTGTGCTTCGACGAGGAGTACGACGAGTTCCTGGTGTTGTTGGGGCGCTCGATCAGCGGGGGCGACGAGCCATTTCAGCTCTGTACCTGGGACGGAAAAAGTCAGGCGGTTGAGGTGCGCGACATCGCCTTCCATCACTCCGCCAAACCGGAGGGCGTCACCACCTTCACCACTGGTGGTGTTCCGATGCTTCTCGTTGTCGACGATGGCGGCGGGTACGCGGTTTTCGAGCGGGTAGGTCAGGAAAAGAACAGCGTGGTTCCGCCGGTCTCCTGATGGACCCGGGGATGTCCCGACGGGGTCGGATCGGTGCCGAATGTTGCGCGCAGCCCAGTCCGCACGCTGACCAGGCTGAAGTACCCGCTGTGCGAGAACTCGTCGCGCGCGTCGATCGGCTCCACCCGGAACTCCTCGGCATGATCGGCGTTGTTCGGCGGGCACGTGTAGAGCAGTTTGTGGCCCTGGCTCGACACGATCGAACTGGCGTGCAGAACGCGTCCGAACGCCTTGCTGGTGACCGACTTCGCGGTGCCTAGGTCGGCGAAGCTCCACAGGTCGGAGTCATCGACGGCCGGTGGTCGTGGGCGATGGGTGACTTCGAAGTTCGTCGGGTTCGGGTCGTCGCGGGGAATGGTGTCGCTCTTCCCGGCGTGGAGGCAGTCGTTGGTGGCGTCGTCGCGGATGTACGCGCCCTTGGCGCCGGGAAGGCCGGCGATCAGGAAACCGGCGGACGTCGCCAGCCGCAACTGCTTTCGCACTGCGCCGATCTCGGCGGACGCGTTCGGCACGCCGAATCCGTCGAGCAGGGCCTCCGCCTTCTCGAACAGTGGGCGCAACACCGTGTCCTGTGTATCGCGGTCGAACACGGTGTCTCGGTAGGTCCGGATCCGGTCGAAGACTTTCTCGCGGGCCGCGGGGTCGCTACGGATGAGATCGGCAATCAGGCCCTCCGCGCCGAGATAGAAGTGGCGCTGTGGCTGCAGTGTCTGGTCGATGCCCCAGGGAATCGTCTTGAAGTTGATGTCGTCCACGCCGGGCGTCGCGACCGCTGCGACGTCGTTGTAGATATAGGTGTTGTTGGTATTTCGCGAGTAGCCGTCCCAGTGTTTGAGCAGGAAGTCCATCGCGTAGATCCCGATGAATTGGTCCAGATCGAACAGGTCTGCCGCGCCGGCGAGACCGCGCGCCGCGATGTGGTCGATGGCGAACTTCAGATCGGCCTTGTCGTCGAATGCGGACATCGATTCCACGCCGATGTAGTCGAACCGCTTGCTGGTGAAGTCGTCGGTGTGCTCTAGCTCGTAGAGGTTGCCGCCCATGTTCCCGGCAAAGTTGCGCTCGATGTAGCGCGGCATGATGGGCTCGGCGTTCACGAATACGCCCGGGCTGTTGACCCCGATCAACCCCTCACCGACCGGGATCCCGTTCACCAGCACGCGGGCGTAGTTGCAGCGGGAATTGGGCAGGCCCGCGCGTTCGTACAGCCGATAGCCGATCGTCTGCCGGACATACGACGGATCCTGGATCGAGTTGTTGAGCGTGAGGTACTGCGTGCCGATGAGCGCCTCGGTGTCGGGCACGTTCGCCTTCCGGAACTTCCCGAAGTCGATGTGCAGACAGGGCTTTTCGCTGTTGATCGAGCCGCAGAACGACTTCTTCTTGATCCCTACCTTGCGGAAAGTAGTGCGGGCGGGAAAGCGCGTTCCGGATATCTCGACCGACTCCGCCTCGCGCCACGTGTATCGGGCTGCTCCGCGCCAGTCGAAGTTGCATCGGCCGCCCTTCGGCTGCTCGTTGCGAACCTTCTCCCACTCGGTCGGTGAGATTCGAATCTTGACGGTCAGCACGTTGTCGAGCGCGTACAGCGCATCGAGTGCCTGCTGCTGAGCGGTCATGTTCGTGCCCTCGTTTGTTGACCGGTATCCGATCGGTAGAGACAACGGTCGTCGCTTCATCGATCACGCACACGAGTAGCCGGCTACTCGACTTTGCACACGGTCGGCGGTGCCCGAATGACGGCATAAGCCGCCCCGACGCGCGGATACTTGCGCGAAGTCGCAAACTTGTTCTTGATGAACGACCCCGGCTTCACCCCGACGCAGCTCGCCGCGCGAGCCGCCTACCTGCTGCGTGGAAACGACCTGGGCACGATGACCAGCGCCGCCCCGCGGCTGTACCCGCACATGTGGAGCTGGGATGCGGCGTTCGTCGCGGTCGGCCTGGCGCCGCTGAGTGTCGAGCGCGCCGTGATCGAGCTGGACACGTTGCTCTCGGCGCAGTGGCGCAACGGCATGATTCCGCACATCGTCTTCGCCAACGGAGTGGACGGGTACTTCCCCGGTCCGGCGCGCTGGCAGTGCCGTGAACTGGCGGCGAACGCACCCGCCGGCCCGGACACCTCCGGCATCACCCAACCGCCGGTGCATGCGATCGCACTGCAGCGCATCCTCGACCATTCCCGGCGCCACGGACGCAGCACCCGCGCGGTCGCCGAGGAGTTCCTCGATCGCCGATGGCCCGATCTCGTGCGTTGGCACCGCTGGCTCGCGCATGCCCGCGATCCCAAAGAGGACGGCCGCATCACGCTGTACCACGGCTGGGAATCCGGGATGGACAACTCGCCGCGGTGGGATCGCGCGTATGCGCAGGTGGTGCCGGGCGATCTCCCTGCGTATCAGCGCGAGGACACCAGCATCGTGACCGATGCGTCGCAGCGGCCGACCGATATCGAATACGACCGGTACCTCTGGCTGCTCGAAGAAATGCGCCGAGCCCGGTACGACGATTACGCGCTCGCGTCGTCGATGAGCTTCGCGGTGCAGGACGTTTTCGTCAGCGCGATCTTCGCGCTCGCCTGCGAGGTGCTCGCGATCATCGGTGAGGACTACTCGATGCCCAATGCGGATGTGCGCGAGCTGCACGGCTGGGCCGACCGGTTCCGTCAGGGTGTGGTCGCCACCACGAACGAAAGATCCGGCGCGGCAAAAGATTACGACGTCCGGAATCAGCGGTGGATCCCGACCGAAACGCTGGCGATGTTCGCGCCGCTGCTGTGCGGAGGGCTGCCGCGCGACACCGAACGCAATCTGGTGCGGATCTTCGAGGGGCCGCGGTTCTGCGGGCACCCGGACCTGCGCTACGCGCTGCCGCCGTCCACCTCGCCGGTGTCGAGTGCGTTCCGCCCCAAGGAGTATTGGCGCGGCCCGGTCTGGCCGGTGATGAGTTGGCTCTTCTCGTGGGCGTTTTCGCGCCGCGGCTGGACCGAGCGCGCGCAGTCCCTGCGGGCCGAAGGCCTCCGTCAGGCCAGCGACGGCAGTTTCGCCGAGTACTACGAACCATTTACCGGCAAACCACTCGGGAGCATGCAGCAGTCGTGGACCGCCGCATCGGTATTGGACTGGCTGGGCTAAAACTTTCGGTACCGAAACTACGCAAGTAGCCGCAGTGGTGGTGACCGACGACCTACTGTGGAGGTGTGGCACAACCCACGGTCGACATGCTGATCATTGGAGCCGGCCCGTCCGGACTCTATGCCGCTTACTACGCCGGTTTCCGGGGCTTCTCAGTGGCGGTCATGGACTCATTGCCCGAACTGGGCGGCCAAGTCACCGCGCTGTATCCCGAAAAACTGATCTACGACGTCGCCGGTTATCCCGCGATCAAGGGCCAAGACCTCGTGGACGCGATGGTCGAGCAGGCCGCCTCCGCGAACCCCAGATACCTACTCGGGCAGACCGCCGAGCAGCTTGTCGAGGCCGACGACCACGTGGAGATCACGACCTCGGACGGAACGGTCGTGCAGGCGAAGACCGTGTTGATCACAGGCGGAATCGGGACGTTCGCCCCGCGCTCGTTGCCGGGGGCCGAGCAGTGGGAGGGCCGCGGCCTGATGTACTTCGTGCCGCGCCTGGACGAACTGGCCGGGCGTGATGTCCTCATCGTCGGCGGCGGCGACTCCGCCTTCGACTGGGCGGTCAGCCTCGAGCACATCGCGCGGTCGGTCACGCTGGTGCACCGGCGCCGCGGGTTCCGCGCTCACGCCGGAACGGTCGAGAAGGTGCTTGCCTCGTCGGTGCGGGTGCTAGTCCCCTACGAAGTCGACACGATTCATGGAACAGACACCATCGAGTCGGTCGTGGTGCGCGACAACTCCGGCACCGAGGCGAGCGAGTCCCTGAATGTTCAGGCCGTCGTCGGTGCCCTCGGTTTCATCGCCGACCTCGGTCCGTTCACGCACTGGGGCCTCGAACAGCGCAAGCGGCACATCCTCGTCGACCAGGCGATGCGCACCAACCTTCCGCGCGTCTTCGCCGCGGGCGACATCGTCGACTACGACGGCAAGGTCAAGCTCATCTCGGTCGGCTTCGGCGAGGCCGCGACCGCGGTGAACAATGCTTCCGTGGTGATCGACCCCTCGCTGCACGTGTTCCCGGGGCACTCGAGCGATAACGACTGAGCGTCGCGCACGCCCTCGCCGCACTGGTCCACCGATCCGGCGGCACAGGTTGCACGCAGCACTCCCCTGACCGAGCGCACTCCGCGAATCGACGCTGGTCAGACCAAATGCATCTGATGCTTAACGCTGTAGCATCAGATGCATGCGGACAACGATCGACATCGACGCAATAGTGCTGGCTCAGCTAAAGGAGCGGCAGCAAGAAGAAGGCAAAACACTGGGCCAACTCGTTTCGGAGTTGCTGGCTGTCGCCCTCTCCTCGCCAAAGGCTGACCGCGCGGATATTGCGTGGTACTCGGCGGACTTGGGTGAGCCGCTGGTAGATCTCGAGGACAAGGATGCGGTCCACGCGGCTTTGGATCGCGGCGAGTAGATGTCAACGACAGTCGACACGAACGTGTTGGTCTACGCATCGAATTCCCGTGCAGCCGAGTTTGGGCGAGCAAGCGAACTGATGGCAGAACTTCTCCGTGGTCCGGAACTGACCACCATTTTCTGGCCGGTGCTGACGAGTTATCTACGCCTGGTCACAAGCCGCGCTATTCTTTCGACGCCGTTGTCTGCGGCGCGGGCGGAAGCCAACGTTGAAGCGTTAGTCGCGGCACCGTCGATTCGGATTGTTGGTGAGGGGCAACAATTCTGGGCGTGCTATCGAGGACTGGGCGGTGCGCGCGGCAACGACGTTCCCGACGCCGTGATCGTCGCCTTGATGCACGAGCACGGTGTTGGAACGATCTTGAGCCGGGATCGCGACTTCAGGAAGTATCCGGGTATTACCGTGCGCGACCCATTCGCCAGCTAGCCCGGCCCTACAGCACCTGCGACAGGAACTGCTGCAACCGCTCCGTATGCGGATCGTCGAAAAGAGCTGAGGGCGGCCCGGTTTCGACCACCTGACCGTGGTCCATGAACAGCACTTTGTCGGAAACCGAACGGGCGAAGCCCATCTCGTGAGTGACGACGATCATCGACATACCGCCGGCCGCGAGGTCGGCCATCAATGCCAGGACGCCCTTGACCAATTCCGGGTCGAGTGCGGAAGTGGCTTCGTCGAAGAACATGATCTCCGGCTCCATCGCGAGCGCCCGGGCGATTGCGACGCGCTGCTGCTGACCGCCGGACAGGTTGCCGGGCCGGGTGTCGGCCTTCTCGCGCAGGCCCACGGTGTCGAGTTGCTTCAACGCGACCTCGCGGGCGGCGTCCTTGGACAATCCGCGCAGCTTCCGGGGGCCGAGCGCGATGTTCTCGGCAACGGTCTTGTGCGGGAACAGGTTGAAGTGCTGGAACACCATGCCGATCCGCTGCCGCAGTTGGTCCGGATTGTCTTTCAGCACCGAGCGGCCGTCGATCAGGATGTCGCCCTGTTGCGGTTCGTGGAGCCGGTTGAGCACGCGCAGCAGCGTCGACTTGCCAGAGCCGGACGGTCCGATAACCGACGTCGTCTTGCCTGCGTCGACGTGAATGTCGACACCGCGCAGCACCTTATTGGTACCGAAGGCGAGGTGAATATCCTTGCCGGTCAATGAGACCGAGCTGATTTCGGTGGTCGTCATCTCCTACCCCCGCTCCACGACGATGGCCTGTTCGAGCGGGTCGAGTGTGCCGGTCCGGTCCGGGCGCCCGGTGCGCAGCCGGTTGTCGATGTAGTTCACCAGGTGCGTTAGTGGGATCGTCAGCAGCAGGTAGAACATGCCCGCCGCGACGAGCGGGGACAGGTTGCCGGTCTGTGCGTTCAGGTCACGTCCGACCGCGAACAGCTCGCGCTGGGTGGCGAGCAGGCCGAGGAAGTAGATCAGCGACGAATCTTTGATCAGTGAAATGAACTGATTCATCAAGGCGGGCAGCACCCTTCGTACGCCCTGGGGGATGACCACGAGGGTCATCGACGAGCGGTAGCTGAACCCGATCGCGCGGGCGGCCTCCATCTGGCCGGCCTCGACACTCTGGATGCCGGACCGGAAGATTTCGCCGATATAGGCCGCCGCGAGCAGTGCCAGCGCGGCGGCGCCGAGCCAGTACGGGTTGTTGTTGGTGATATTCCGTACCACCGGCCCGACACCGAGACCGACCAGCAGGATGATCACGACGGCGGGCAGGCCGCGGAAGATGTCGGTGTAAACCCGCGCAGGCCAGCGCAACCATCGGGTGCGGGAGATGCCGGCGACAGCAAGCAGCATGCCGAGGATCGTGCCGATCACGCCGGACACCAGTGCCAGGATGATCGTGTTGGGCAGGCCGGTCTTCACCAGATCCGGAATGGCGTCGCGGTACAACTGCCAGTCGAAGAAGGTGTCGGACAGCTGACCAAGCGTCGAGCGGGGCGCATTCTGTGTCGGCTCCTCCCCCTCGCCCTGCTCGGCCGCCATCGCGGCGAAGTCCGGTAGCTCGGGGAGCGGCGCCGCCTTACTGCCCGGCTTCCAGCCCGGCGGCAGCTCGCGCGGCACCCACTCGGAGTAGAGCCGCGCCCACGTGCCGTCCGCGATCACCGCGTCGAGCCCGGAGTTCAGCGCATCGATCAGCGGCTGGTTGTCCTTGTTCACCGCCCAGCCGACGAAGTTGTTGAGGCTGAACGTGTTCTCCACGATCGCCGTCGGGTCGCCCGGCTTGATCGCACCCTCGGCCTGCTGCGACGGCGCCACCCACGCATCGATCTGGCCGGTCTTCAGGTTCGCGTAGGCAGTGTTGTAGTCGGGGAACTTCACCGGATCGAGCTTCAGCGTGTTCACCACGTAGTCGTCCTGCACCGTGCCCTGCACGACGCCGATCCGCGTGCTCGCGTTGAGATCGCCGAAGCCCTTGATCGGGCTGCCATTCGGCACCACCAGCGAGAAGTAGCCGAAGTCGTAGCCGTTGGTGAAGCCGACGGTCTTGCGCCGCTCGTCGGTGGTGGTGATCGACGAGGAGCCGACATCGAACCGCCGGGTGGCCACCTGCGAGAGCAGCCCGGCGAACTCGGTACCGGCGAACTGGATGTTCAGGCCCAACTTGTCGGCAATCGCCTTCAGCAGTTCGTTGTCGTAGCCGGTGTAGTCGCCTTTGGAGTTCACGCAGATGCTCGGCGGCGCGTCGGACAGCGTGCCGACGCTGATCGTGCCGGGGGTGATGAGGCCCAGCGAATTGATGTCGATCTGATCGACAGGCTTCGCCGTCGCGGTGGTGTAGCGGTCCTCGCCGGCCTGGGCGCTGCCCGCCGCGAGATTGGTCGGTGCGGCAGCGGCCGCGCCGACGCCGGGTGGTGAGCAGAGGTCGCCGGACGCTTGGTCGGACGACTCGTCGTCGCTCGAACAGCCGGCCAAACCGAGGGTGAGGATCGCTATCAGCGCCAGCAGGAGTACCGAGCGAGTCGTCCGTTGCCGAGGCATTTATCGAGGGTATCCAGTAGTCACTGCCGCAACACGGTTAACGGTGACGTCAATCCAAATCAGAATGGCGTTGCAATGACGTCACTATGGTGTCATAGTGATGTCATGCAACTGCAGCGCTACATCGACAACCTGAGGCAAGAGCTTGCGGTCGCGGCCGAAGCCGGCGGCGACGAAGCCCGCGCACTCGCGCAGCGCCTCACCGGACCGCTGGAATCCGGCATCCGCGTCACCCTCCTCGACGCGCTGTCGGCGGCTGCGGCCGAAATCACGCAGGACCTCGCGCCGGGCTCGGTGGAGGTGCGGCTGCGCGGCCGCGACCCCGAGTTCGTCGTTACGGCACCGCCGTCGGACGAGGAGTTCACGCACGTGGCGGCGCCCGAGCCGGTCATCCCCGCCGATGCGGACGAATCGACCGCGCGGGTGAGCCTGCGTCTGCCGGACAGCTTGAAAACTCGCATCGAGGAAGCGGCCAATCGCGAAGGCCTCTCGGTCAACTCGTGGCTCGTCCGCGCCGCCGCCGCGGGACTGGAAGGGCGCGGCTCGACCGCAACGACAGCACACCGGGCTCCACGCGCCGGGGACAGCTTCACCGGCTGGGTTCGCTGACCCGCCGATCACTCACCAGACAACACACAACTGGAGGAACTATGCCTACCTTCGAAACCCCGGAACCGATCTCGGCTGTGATCGACCTGCCGCTCGGCGAGGTCAACATCGTGGCGTCGGACCGTAGCGACACTGCAGTCGAGGTGCGGCCGACCGACGCGAACAGCGCGGACGATGTGCGCCTGGCCGAGCAGACGCGCATCGATTTCTCGAACGGCAATCTCGTCGTCAAGGCGCCACGCACGTGGCGGGACTACCTGCCGATGCGCACAAGCGGCTCGATCGACGTGACGGTGGAACTGCCCGAAGGCTCGCAGTTACGGGGCGACGCGGGAGCCGGGACCTTCCGCTCGCAGGGCCGGCTCGGCGCATGCAAGTTCAAGACCGGCGCCGGCGATCTGCGGCTGGCGAGCACCGGTGCACTCGATGTCGCGACCGGGCTCGGCACCGTGAACGTCGAAGAGGTGCACGGATCCGCTCAGGTCACCACCGGCTCCGGCGAGGTACATCTGGGCAGCGTCGATGGCGACGTCTCGGTGAAGAACGCGAATGGCGACGTCTACATCGGCGCGGCCACCGGCGTGGTGAAGTGCCGCGCGGCGAACGGCAAGATCGCCGTCGAGCGGGCCGAGAGCGACCTCACCGCCAAATCGGCCAACGGCGCGATCCGGGTCGGACAGCTCACCCGCGGCTCCGCATCGCTGGGAACCGCACTCGGGGACATCGAGATCGGCCTGCGTGCCGGTACAGCTGCCCGCCTCGACGTGGACACCAAGTTCGGCCGACTGCGCAACGAACTCGACGCCGCGGCCGCACCCGAACCGACCGACGAACGCGTCGAGGTGCGCGCTCGCACCGCTGCGGGCGACGTCATAGTCCGCCGCGCCTGAACATCCGAACGTAGAACCATTGTGGCAGAGGAGAATTCATGATGACCGGAACACATGCACCGGCAATCGTTGCCACGGGGCTTCGAAAGTCCTTCGGCGACAAGGTAGTACTCGACGGAATTGATCTCACCGTGGCGTCCGGAAAGGTCTTTGCGCTGCTCGGTCCGAACGGCGCCGGTAAGACCACGATCGTCAACATCCTCTCGACGCTGATCCGGCCGGATGCAGGATCCGTGCGGGTCGCCGGGTGCGACCTCGACACCGACCCCGACGGCGTCCGGGCCGCCATCGCCATGACCGGACAGTTCGCCGCGGTGGATGGCCTGCTCACCGGCCGGGAAAACCTGCAGCTCATGGCAGATCTGAACCATCTCGATACTGCGGCGGGCCGGCGCCGCAGTGCACAACTGATCGAGCGCTTCGATCTCACGGACTTCGCGGACAAGCCCGCGTCGACGTACTCCGGAGGTATGAAGCGGCGGGTGGATCTCGCGATGAGCATGGTGGGCGAACCGCGCATCATTTTCCTCGATGAGCCCACCACGGGGCTGGACCCGCGCAGCCGTCGCGCGGTGTGGCAGATCGTCCGGGACCTGGTCGCGGACGGAGTCACGATCTTCCTTACCACCCAGATGCTGGACGAGGCGGACCAACTCGCCGATCGCATCGCGGTGCTCGACAACGGCCGGTTGATCGCCGAGGGCAGCCCGCGTGAGCTGAAACAACTCATCCCGGGTGGGCATGTCACCCTGCACTTCGCCGATACCGAAAGCCTCGACACCGCGGCGGCGCAGTTCGGCGAATCAACCAGCAGTGCAGACGAACTCGTACTGAACGTGCCCAGCGATGGCAGCACTGCCGCGCTGCGGAACGTGCTCGATCGCCTCGACGCCGCCAATGTGGCGGCGGATTCGCTCGAGCTGCACACCCCCGATCTCGATGACGTATTCCTCGCGCTCACGGGCGAGCGACAGACTGAGGAGGTTTCCCGATGAGCACCATGACCTATGTCGCGCGCGATTCTGCAACGATGTTGCGCCGCAATCTTGTTCACATCCGGCGCTACCCGTCGCTGACCATCATGTTGGTCGCGCAACCGATCCTGCTTCTGCTGCTGTTCACGTTCGTCTTCGGCGGCACGATGGGAGACGGCCTGACGTCGGGGGGTGGCCGGGAGGCCTACCTCGTGTACATCACGCCGGCGATCCTGGTGATGGCGGTGGCCAGCGTCGCGAGTGGCACCTCGATTTCGGTGGCGATGGATATGACCGAGGGGATCGTCGCCAGGTTCAAGACCATGGCGATCGCACGCGGTTCCCTGCTGACAGGGCACGTCCTCGGCGCGATGATCCAGACGCTGTTCGTAGTGGTGGTGACGGGTGTCGTGGCGGTGCTGCTCGGGTATCGCGTCGACGGCGGCCCTGCCGGACTACTGGCGGCGTTCGGTGTACTTGCCATGCTGGCCTTCGCGACTACGTGGCTGGCCGTGATGTTCGGCGTGACCAGCAAGAGTGTGGAGACGGCGAGCAACTGGCCAATCCTGTTGGTGCTCTTGCCATTCCTGGGTAGCGGATTCGTGCCCACCGAATCCATGCCCACCGCGATCCGCTGGTTCGCCGAGTACCAGCCGTTCACCCCGGTAATCGAAACGCTGCGCGCGTTCCTCGACGGCACGCCACTCGACGCGACCGATGGCCTCCTGGCTGTCGCCTGGTGCGCCGGGCTGGCGCTGGTCGGCTACCTCGTGTCCCGGAAGAGCTTCGCGCCGGTCGGCTGACAGCCGCCATGGCTCGCTTCGCGGGTGCAAATTGTGTTGGTGGGTGCGAAACTTTGCCCCTATTTACACAATTCGCACCCGCTAAGCGTGTTTGGTGGGTGCAAATTGTGTTGGTGGGTGCGAAACTTCGGCCCCGAGAACAAGTTTTGCACCTGTCTGTGGCTACTTCTCCTGCGTGGGCATCATGTTCGGCGGGACCGGATACGGGATTCCCCGATTCAGCGTTCCGAGAACAACATTCGGCACACACTGTTGGATCTTGGGTAGCGGCACCGGGAACGCTGACGGTATCGCCGGGCGTGTGGGATTGGGCGGAACGCCGAAGGAGAACGCCGAGGTCATATCGCCGGTGACCGATCGCCGCCACGGCGTGAGGTTCGGAACCTCAACGCCGAAACGGGTTTCGAGCAGGCGCAGCTGCGAGGTGTGGTCGAACGTCTCCGACGCGATCAGCCCGCCGCGGCTGTACGGGGAGATCACGATGCCGGGCACGCGATAGCCGAGCCCGATCGGGCCAGCGATGCCGTCGCTGGAGCTCACCCCGGACAGCGGCACCGTGAGGTATTCGCCCGGGGTGCCCGGCGGTGCGGTGGGCGGCGTGACGTGGTCGAAGAAGCCGCCGTTCTCGTCGTAACTGATGATCAGCGCGGTCTTTTCCCACACCGCAGGGTTCGAGGTGAGGATGTCGAGCACCTGCATGATGCCCACTGCACCCGCGACCGGCGGGAGCGCGGGGTGTTCGCAGGTGAAGATCGACGGCACCACCCAGGACACCTGCGGTAGGGTGCCTGCGCGTACGTCGGCCTCGAAATTGTGCGGGAACACCGGCTCGATGCCATTGGCGTACAGCGGCGTGCCGGGCGTGTTGAACTGCTTGAAACTGCCGAGCATGCCGTCGAGGACAACGCTCGATAACGGCCCAATATCCTTGTTCTGGTACACCTTCCAGCTCACCCTGGCAGCCTGGAGGTTCTCCGGCATGGTACGCCAGGTGTACACGTTCTTCGGGATTAATGTCGGCGTCTCGACGAGCGGGCCGCCGTTCTTGCCGTCCGGGTCGATCGTTGCGCTCACCCAGTAGAGCCGGTTCGGATCGGTCGGGCCGAGCACCGAGCAGTGGTAGTTGTCGCAGACGGTGAACGCGTCGGCGAGTGCGAAGTGCACGGGGATATCCGCGCGGGTGAAATAGCCCATCGCCGCCGGCCCATTGAGCGGGCCCTCGTGCTGAATGTGCACCGGCATGTGGCGGTCGTTCGCGCCGCCGTTCCAGACGGCGTGCATGGCGCCCCAGCTGTGGTCGGGGTCGTTGATGCACTCGCCGGAAAGCGCCGTGCCGATGGTCGTGTCGAGCCGGAACGGCAGCAGGTAGCCATCCGGCGTCGGGCCGACCCCGGGCGAGTAGCCGTACTGCTTCCACGCCGGCGACGGATCGTCGAAGCCGCGCCCGCCGCGCAGGGTGCCGAAGTAGTGGTCGTACGACCGGTTCTCCTGCATGAGGAACACGAAATGCTCGATGTCATCGAGGCTTCCGGGTCCACCCGGATCGGCGGCATGGGCACGGTCGATAATCGGTGCGGCCCACGAGGCGAAGACGGCCGCACCGCTCGCGAGCGCGGCGCGCTGCAGGAACCGGCGCCGATTCGATTCGCTACCGATGCCACCGTTGCTCATACGCACCTCTCGCTCTGTCGGGGAAGCAATTGATGCTATGTCGAGGCCGTGTCCGAACAGTGATCAACCGGCGAATTCACAGGTTACGAAACGCGATTAATCCACACGGTGAAGTGTCGACGCGGCTACATTGACTCGACATGAGTCACCCGCACAGCAAGGTCCGGTCACGATTGCGGCGGGCGATGACGTCTGGTACGCCGCTCGCCTTCGCGGCTCTGCTCGCCTTCACAGGCGCGGGCACCGCCGCCGCAAATATCAATGGTCCCGATGTGTCGTCGTGGCAACACGACGGGGGGCGCCTGATCGACTGGTTTGCCGTTCGAGCATCTGGTCACGAGTTCGCGATGGTGAAGGCCACCGAGGGACTCGATTACGTCAACCCGTTCTTCGTTCCGGACACCCTTGCCATGCGGGTCGCCGGCGTCGCTCGGGGCAACTATCACTACGCGCGGCCGAATCTGCCACCCGAGCCGCAGGCGGCGTTCTTTGCCGCGACGATCGCCGCCGTCAACGGCCCTCCCGGTGATCTACCGCCGGTCCTCGATCTCGAGCACAGCGGCGGACTGCCGCCGGGCGCCCTGATCGACTGGACGCACCGCTTCCTCAACACGCTGGAATCGCTGGTTCACCGGCGGCCGATCATCTATACGTATCCGAACTTCTGGAAAACGGCGATGGCCAACACGAACCAGTTCACGCGCTATCCGCTGTGGATCGCCGATTACCGCGGCAACCCGCAGCCGGAGGTGATCGGCGGCTGGCCGACGTGGACGTTCTGGCAGTACACCGACAACGGCTTTATCCCGGGGATCCACGGCAACACCGACCTGAACTTCTACAGCGGTGCGATGGGCCCTATCGAACTGTTCTCGAACAACCTGTCCGCTGGCAGTTCGGGGAGTGCCGGCAGCAGCTAGCGCTGGTTAGCCGCTGTGCACCCGGTCGGTCGAGTCGACGGTCGACGGCTGGCGCTGCTGGTCGCGAGCAACTGACCGGACGATCTCACCGCTGCGAACCGCGACGTTCGACAGCAGCGACGACGAGATGCCGTGCGTGTGCTCCGTGCCGCCCTGTAGGAAGACACCACCTGGTAGCGGTGACTTGGTGACAAGTCGGTAGTCACGCGCGACCCGTGGCCCCTGCGGGTCCATGACCACGACGTCGGCGAGATTGCCGAGCACCGAACGCAGGTTCATTGGGTGGAACCCGGTGGCGCACACGACCGCGTCGCACACCAATTCCTCGGTTAGTCCGGTCGGTTCGTGGACCACGGTGACGGTGACGCCGTCGGCGGTCTCGTCGACGGCGCTCGCGTTGGACGCGCCGTGCATGAACAGCCGCCGCTGGCCGGTCACTCGCTCGGTGTACTCGCGGGCGTACAGCTCCTCGATCAGCTGCAGGTCCACCGCGGAATAGTTCGTGCCGCGGTGGTAGCCCATCAGCCGGGCGCGGAACTCGGGCGACGAAGCGTGGTAGTCGTCGACCGCGGTGGCGTCGAAGATGCGGTTGGCGTACGGGCTGTCATCGGCAGGGCTGTAGCCGTACTTGGCGAACACCGCGTGCACCGAGGCGTCCGGGTAGGTGCTGTGCAGGTACGAGACGACCTCGGCCGCGCTCTGCCCGGCGCCGAGCACGACGAAGTTTTGGTGCGTCGGTTCGGGCATGCACTCGAGGTGGCTGAGCAGCTGATGGTTGTGGAACACCCGGTTCGACGCAGTGACGCCGGCGGGCAATCGCTGGAACAGACCGGTCGCGACAACGACGTTGCGGGCGCGCAGCACTCCGGACTGGTGGCCGCTCATCAGGATCTCGAAATGATCGCCGGCGTTCTCGATCGACTCGGCGCGGGTTCCATACGCGACCTGGGCGTCGACAGTGCGCGCGGACCACTCGAGGTAGTCGTGGAATTCGATCCGCGATGGGAAGAACGTCTGGTGGTTGATGAAATCCGGCAGGCGCCGCGCCTCGGCGAGGTAGTTCAGGAACGAGTAGCGGCTGCGCACGTTGCGCTGCGTCGCGAGGTCCTTGAGGAACGAGACCTGCATCGTTGTGCCGGGCAGCAACATGCCGGGGTGCCAGCCGAACTCTTCCTTGCTCTCGATGAACTGAGCAGTGATCTGGTCGCGGGCGTCACGCTCGGCGTTGAACTCCTCGAGCGCGATCGCAAGCGCGAGGTTGGAGGGGCCGAAGCCGATACCCGCAATATCGACGATCTCGGTGTTCGTCATGCTGCCCTTTTTCCCTGCTTCATCGTCGCAACCCTCCCCCGCCCCGGTCGCGTATATCGGGTCCCCCGGTCTGGCCTCGCACGCCGCCGGTCTTCGAACTGCGGTACGCCGCCGCGGATGTGAAAGGCGTTGTCCACGCTGGAGATACGAATAGCCGTTACCGAACGTACGAAGTTAAGTGAGGCTAACCTACACCTGGTTGTGTGCGCAAATCTTTCGCGGTGGTTTCGGCCCATGCGGACCACAATTCGGCAAAGCGGCCGTCTGCCGCGCGGAGTGCGTCGGGAGTGCCCTGTTCCACGACCTTTCCGCGATCGAGGACAACCACCAGATCGGCCGCCGCGGCCTGGCTCAGCCGGTGCGCCACGACGAGGGTTGTCCGGCCGGCTGTCGCTGCGTCCGCAGCGCGTTCGAGCTCGCGGGCGCCGAGGCTGCCCGCTTCGGCTGTTGCCTCGTCCAGCACGGCCACGGGCGGGTCCACCAGCACCAGGCGTGCGAGCGCGAGTTGTTGTGCCTGTGCGGCGGTCATCGCGTGCCCGCCCTCGCCGACAACGGTGTTCAGGCCGTCGGGAAGTCGGTCCACCCAGCCGAGCGCGTCGACCAGGCCAAGCGCATCGCGAATTTGCTCGACGCTCGCTTCCGGCGCCGCGAGGCGCAGATCGTCGACGAGCGGGCCGGCGAAGACGTGCACCTCCTGGCTGAGGATTACGACGTGTCGACGCAGTTGTCCCGGCGCAAGCGCGTCCAGCGGTACACCGCCGAGCCGCACGGATCCTGATGTCGGTGCAAGCGTCCCTGCGGCGATACCGGCGACGGTCGATTTGCCTGCGCCGGTGACTCCGACGAGTGCGACTCGTTTCCCGGCTGGGACAGTCAACTCGATCCCGCGCAGCACTTGCTGCAACCCGTCATAGGTGAACGCAACGTCGCGTAACTCGAGCGCGTTGTCGGCCGGCGCAGGCGGCAATTGTTCGCCGCTCTCGGCGTCCGATCCGGGTACCGGGAGCGCGGCCACGCCGACGAGCCGCGCCAGCCCCGCACCCGCGAGCTGCAGATCGTCGAAGCTGTACAGGAGCATGCCGATCGGATTGAACAGCCGATGGAACAGCAGCGCCGCCGCGGTGGTCGCGCCGACGGTGACGGAGCCGTTCTGCACCAGTACGTAGCCGACGATCAACACCGCGGCGAGTCCGACGAACTCCGCTCGATTGACGCGGCCGACCATGCGCGTGAAGAGCGTGAACACTCCGATGGTGAGGTCGCGTGCATGGCCCGATGACGTTTCGATGGTCTCGACCTCGCGGCGGTCGAGTGCGTAGGCGCGGACCGTGCGCGCACCGACAATGCTCTCTACGAGGACCTGCGACCGGTCGGCGACAGCGCGCCGCTCTGCCGCATAGCGCGGCGTGGATCGGGGCAGGAACCACCGCAGGGTGAGGGCATACATCGGCAGCGCAACGGCACCGGCCAGACCGAGCCGCCAGTCCAGCCCGAGCATGGCGATGACGCTGACGCCGGTGAGCAAGACCGACGACACAACCGTGGGGACCAGCGTGGATACCGCCTTTGTCACCGCGGAGACGTCGTTGCCCACCCGCGAAAGCAGGTCACCGGTACCCACGCGCTCGAGTTCCGGCACCGGAAGCCACAGCGCGGAGTGGACAACGGACTCGCGCAGATCCGCGAGGACACCGGCGCCGAGCGCGGCGATGGCGTAACCGCCGAACCCGATCGCCAGCCCGGATATCAGCGCCGCCACACCGGCGATCACGGCGATGGGCAACAGCACCGATGACGATGCGCCGTCGGTGATGCGGTCGACCAACACACCGAACGCGAGCGACGGCACGGTCGCGGCGGTTGCGCCGATGACGCCGATCACCGCGATACGCAGCATCGCCGCGCGGCGGGTCGCGAGTTCAGCGCGCAACCAGACGAACGTCTGCCGGGCGGTGGCCACCGGCAGTACCGGCGCTTGGCCCTCCTGCTCGGGCAGATTCGGATCAACGATTGTCATCGCAGCACCGCCGCGCGATAGCGATGATCCGTCGTGGTGAGTTCCGTGTGCGTGCCCTGCGCGCGGACCTTGCCGTGCTCGATCAGCACCACCCGATCGGCGGCGGCGAGCAGGGCCGGACTGCTTGTCAGCAGGACTGTGGTGAAGCGCCGTTCCGTGTGCCGCGTGTGGGTGAGGCCGTCGGCGATCGCGCGCTCCGTGACCGCGTCCACCGCGGTCGTCGGGTCGTGCAGCACGAGCACCGCCGGGTCGGCGACGAGCGCGCGTGCCAACGCGAGTCGTTGTCGCTGTCCGCCGGACAGCGATTTGCCGCGCTCGAGCATCGTGTGGGCCAGTCCGTGTGGATGCGCGTCGACGATATCGACCGCGGACGCGGCCTCCAGTGCGCGATACAGCCCGTCCTCGGTCACGTCGGGTGCTCCCGCGGTCAGGTTCGCGCCGACCGAGCCGGTGAAGAGATCGGTGACGTGCGGCTCGACCAAGAGCGAGCGCGGTGACTCGGCGAGCGAAATCCGATGTACCGGCACGCCGGAGATGAGCACCTCGCCCGACCCGTTCGGTGGCACAACCTCACCCGCGAGCGCATCGGCGAGTGCCTCGGCGTCGGCCGGGTCGGCTGCAACGACACCGACGTATTCGCCGGCGCGGACCGCGAGGTTGAGCCCGTCGAGTGACCGCAGGCGAAGATCGCGAACGACGATGTCGTGCGGTCCCGGGCCGATCGGCACCGGCGGAAGGTCGGGCCGTACATGGTCCGCGGTGGCGATCAGCGTCAAGCGTTCGGCCGATGCTCGGGAGGTGGCGAGCCGGCTCGGCAGCAGCGACAGCATCGTCAACGGCTCGAGCACGAACTGTGCGAGTCCGACAACGGTGATCAGTTCGCCGATCGTGATCCCGCCGTCGAAGGCGAACCAGCCCGCGAGCACCGCGACGCCAATGGCCAGCAGCGCGCTGAAGCCGCCAGCGACGCCGGCGAATATCCCCTGTGCTTTGGAAGCGCGCAGCATCGCACCCAGCGCGAGGCGGCTCGCGGCGCGGTAGCGGGTTGCGGCGGACTCCTCGGCACCGATACCGCGCAGCGGGCGTAGCCCGGCGATGAGGTCGGTCGCCGCGCCGCCGGTCTCCGCGATGCTCTCCTGCTGAGCGAGGACGCGGCGGGTGAGTGCCGGTGCGCCGACATGCAGCAGGAGCAGCAGGACCGGGACACCGATGATGATTGCCGCGCCGAGGGGAACGTCGATCGAGAGCAATGCGACCGCACTGACGACGACCGCAACCAGTGCGCCGACGGCGTGCGGGGTGTACTCGAGCAAAGTCGCGGTCTCGTCCGCATCGGTGCTTGCGACCGTGAGCTGTTCTCCGCTGCGCAGCGAGGTGTCGATCCCGCGAGGATGCAGGATGCGTTCGGCAGTGGCGACGCGCAGCCGGTGTGCGCGGGTGGCCGCAACCTTCGCCGCGAGCCGAGCGCCGAAGCGGTACGCGGTAGTCAGTAGGGCGAATACGCCGGCGAGCACCGCGATCCACACGGTGAGCGCGCCGACATCGCCTTGTTCGATCGCCCGGTCGACGATGACGCCGATCAGAATGGGAATCGCGGCCTCGCACGCCTGATGGAGGCTCAGCAGAACGGAGGCGCCGGCAAGCGCGACTCCGTTGTCCCGGAAGCCGTCGAGCAGGATTCGGGAGGCGGGAGTGGTGGCGGCGAACATGTCAGTGCGGATCCGATTCGGTCGGCACGAAATCGATCATTGCGAGCGTACCGACCGGGGGCAGCAGTCCGAGCAGCATTACGCCGATACCCCGAGCGCCTTCGCGAGCACGGGCCACGACTCGTGCAGCGCGTCCTGCCAGTACAGCCAGGAATGGGTGCCGGAGGGCCGGAAGTCGAAGGTCGCCGGAATGTCGAGCGACCTCAGTCGATCTGCGAGTTGGTGCGTGCAGTAGTTCGTGACCGCCTCGATCGCCCCGCCCACCGCGATCTGGTCGAGCAACGGTGGTGCGCCCGGTGCGCGGGCCACAGTCGGCTGCTCGTACGGTCCGGGCAGACCGCTCGCCGTTGAGATGTACAGCTCCAAACCACGCAACTTTGCGGCGTTGAGATACGGATCGTGCGCGGCCCACTCCGGATCGTTCGGCGCGCCCCACATGTTTCGAGTGTTGCCCTTGCCGCCGGCCTCAACGACGGCACGAATCACGCTTTGCCCCACTGGGTCGCTGGTCATCGCGCAACCGCTGTAGGACGCGACGCCTCGGTAGAGCCCGGGGGCCTGTATCGCGAGGTCGAGCACCGATGTCGCCGACATGGACAGGCCACCGATCGCGTTGACGCCGTTCGCGTCGAGCGCGGCGTCGAGGACCGGCGGCAGTTCCTGGGTGAGAAACGTCTGCCACATGTTCCGGCCCAGCTTGGGGTCGGAACTGCGCCAGTCCGTGTAGTACGCGGCGTAGCCGCCGATTGGGAAGACGACGTTGACGGACTTGTCGGCGAAGAAGTCGACGATGTCGGTCTGCTTGATCCAGTTGGCGCCGTCGACACCGGCTCCGGCGCCATTGAGCAGATAGAGCGTAGGGCGAGGCGCACTGTCGTCCGCAGGCCGCAACACCTGCAATTGGATCACCCGCTCCATCGCCGCCGAGTAGACGTGGACGTTCCAGCGTTTGTCCGACAGCCGTTCGATGTGGTCCAGATGCGGTTCGACTGCCGCACTCTCGGACGCCGGTGAGGTGGATCCCGCTACCGGCGCCGCGGCTGCGCCCGGCGCGGTGGCCAGCGCGAACGTCGCGGCTGCGACCAGCCCAGTCGCCACGGCTGCGGCGATGCTCAGTAGTGCGGCGCCCGGACGTTTCATCGGGGTAGCTCCAATCCTTGTACCGCTGGTTCGTTCCGGTCGAGGTAGGCACCAACGACCGGTCCGATTTCGGCTAGTGCGCGCGGGGAGCAGATCTCCCAGTGCGAGGTGTCGACCCGGAGTTCGCGGACCTCGCCGCGGACGAACGGTGCCCAGGAATCCACGCCCCTGGTCGAGCCGGGAGCATCACGGTCCGCGGTGAAGTACAGCGCGTCACCGCCGAATTCACCGGGAGTATGCGCGTGCAGGAGTGCCGAGTTATGTGTTGCCGCAGCGAGCAATCGGCGCACGTGCTCCGGGCGGACCGCGGGGAACAGGCTTTCCACCTCGGCGAGGACGAGCTCGACGTTGCCCGGATCGATGGTCTGCTCGCCGAGATGCGAACCGCCGTCGATGCCCAGGCCCGCGAGCAGGTCGGCAGCGCGTAGTTCCTCGGCCTCCGCGGCCGGTTCGAGTGGGCGGGCGAAGCTATCGAGCAGCACGAGAGAGTCGACAGTTTCGCCGTCGGCCTCGAGCTGCACCGCGATCGCATGCGCGAGCACTCCGCCGAGCGACCAGCCGAGGAGGTGATACGGACCCTCCGGCTGAATCCGGCGGATCTGCTCGAGGTAGCGCGCGGCAAGCTCGTCGAGCGATGCCGCCGGGGTGTGGTCGTCGACGATGCCGGGGGTCTGCAGCCCGTACAGCGGGCGATCCGAATCGACGTACTGCGCCAAACCGCCGTAGCACCAGGACAATCCGATGATCGGGTGGATCGTGAAAAGAGGTGGATTCGAGCCGCGCGAGCGGATCGGGAGCAGGATGTCGAGCGCATCGTCCTCGGCGGTGGTGTCGGCCGACACCATTCGCGCAGCGATCGAGGCCGGTGTCGGATCGACCATCAATGCTTGCAGTGACAGCGTCGTGCCGGTTTCCGAGCGGAGTCGGCTCAGCAGCCGGGTCGCGGACAGTGAGTTGCCGCCACGGTCGAAGAAATTGTCGTCCGCTCCCACCATTTCCGCTCCGATGACCTCGGCGAATAGCTCGGCAACGAGTTGCTCGGTGTCGGTGCTCGGTGCGCGGAACGTTGTGTGGCCGCTGAAATCCGGTGTGGGGAGCGCCCGTTCGTCGAGCTTCCCGCTCGGCGTCAGCGGGAACTTGTCGACTGCCATAACTGCGGTCGGCACCATGTGTCTCGGGAGGAACTCCGCGGCATGGGCGCGGACCGCGTCCGCAACGATGGCCGCGCCTGCCCGCGGAACGACGTAAGTGATGAGCGCGAGGTCACCCCGAGGCGTGGCCATGGCGCGGGTATGTGCGCGATCGACGTCGGGATGGGTCGTGAAGGCGTTGTTGATCTCGCCGGGCTCGATCCGGTTGCCGCGGACCTTCAGCTGGTGGTCGCTGCGGCCGAGATACTCGATAACCAGGCCGGTGTCAGCGGGCTGCCACCGCACGAGGTCGCCGGTGCGGTACAGGCGTTCGCCAGGTGCGCCGGCACCCTTGCCGGTCGCTGCGCTCGCCCCGAACGGGTTGGCAACGAACCGGCCCGCGGTCAGGCCGGGCTGGTTGTGGTAGCCGCGCGCCAGCGCGGGCCCGGCGACGTACAGCTCGCCGGTGACGCCAACCGGGACCGGGCGTAGCTGTGTGTCGAGGACGTAGGCGCCGAAACCGTGCATCGGCGATCCGATCGTGATTGGTTGTCCGGCAACCAGATCGGCGGTGCTCGAGATATCGGTGGCCTCGGTGGGGCCGTAACCGTTGCGCATCTGTCGGCCTGGTGCCCAGCGCTGCACGAGTGCCGGTGATACCGCCTCACCGCCGACGCCAAGCACCGCCAGGTCGGGCAGAGCCGTGGGTTCGACGGTCGCCAGCACGGCGGGCGTGATGAGCGCATGACTGACGCGGTGAACGGTGATGAAATCGGTGAGCTCGGCACCGGCCAGTCCTGGTGGCGAGATGACCAGCGTGGCCGCGCTCGACAGCGCGGAGATCTGTTCGCCGATCGCCATGTCGAAGCTTGGTGAGGTGTTGTGCAGGAAGCGCGAAGAACCCTCGATGAGGTACCTGATCCGTCGCTCGGCCGCGAGGTTCGCGAGGCCGGTGTGAGTGATCACCACACCCTTGGGCCGACCGGTGGAGCCGGACGTGTAGATCGCGTACGCCGCGTGCTCGAGTCGCAGCGGCATCGTCCGGTCGATATCGGTGACCGGGGCGCTCGAATGTGCCGAGGTATCGAGGGTGGCCACATCGAGCCAGGTGAGGTTGCCCCCTGGCAGGTCGGCGCGAGCAGCGCTGGTGGTGAGGCCGAGCGTGGCACCGGAGTCGTCGAGCATGTGCGCGATGCGATCGGCCGGATAGTTTGGGTCGATCGGGATGAACGCGGCTCCGGCCTTGGTCACTGCCCACACCGCGAGCACGGACTCGGCGCTTCGGGGGACCGCGACCGCGACCCGGACTTCGGGGCCGACGCCGTGCGAGATCAGCAGCCGGGCAAGGCGATTCGAGCGGGCATCGAACTCGCGGTAGGAGATCTCGCGGCCTTGCCACACTACTGCGGCCCGATCCGGCGCGGCTTCGACGGCACGCGCAATCAGATCTGGCCAGGTCGCGGTCGGGACACCGACGCGTCCACGCACTGGTACGAGCCGGACGTACTCGTCGTCGCTCAGCAGCTCGATCGTGCGCACCGTGCCGTCGGGCCCGGTCGCGAACTGTTCGAGAATGCGCAGCAGCCGATCGGCCAGCCCCGACACGAATCCGCCGTCGAACGCGGACGCGTCGTATTTGAGCGTGAAATGCACTGCGCTATCGGCGGATACGGTGAGCGACAGTGGGTAATGCGTCGCTTCGGTACCGGAGAGGCCGGTGATCTGCATGCCGTCGATGGCGCTGGCCT
The DNA here is from genome assembly GCF_001646865.1 of Aldersonia kunmingensis. Lineage (GTDB taxonomy): Bacteria > Actinomycetota > Actinomycetes > Mycobacteriales > Mycobacteriaceae > Aldersonia > Aldersonia kunmingensis. Next base: position 32,594 of record NZ_LRRB01000241.1, read on the forward strand.
GTTCGAGCGCAGTCGCGTCGACGGGGTAGGACTCGAAGACGACGAGAGTGTCGAACTCCACGGGTACGCCTGCAGCGGAGTGGATTTCGGTCAGTCCGAGATGGTGATGGTCGAGGAGCGCCGACTGTTCGCGCTGGAGCCGGGTCAGCAAGGAGGCCATCGTTTCGGCGTGATCGACCCGCACCCGCACCGGGACGGTATTGATGAACAGACCGACCATCGCCTCGACCGCATCGAGGTCAGCGGGACGGCCGGACACCGTCGCGCCGAACACGACGTCGTCACCACCGGTGACGCGTGCGAGCAGCAGGCCCCAGGCCGCCTGCACCATGGTGTTCGTCGTGACCCCGAGCCGTGCGCCGAGGGCGGCGAGCCGCTCGGTCAGTTCTGACGACGTGGAGGCATCAACCCTGCTCTTCGTAGTCGTGGTGGGCTCCGCGTCCTGCGCGAGCACCGTCGGAGATTCGATTCCCGCGAGCGCGTCGTGCCATGCCGCGCTGGCGGCTGCACGGTCGCGTTGCGAAAGCCATTCGAGGAAGCCGCGATACGACGGTGCGGCGGGAAGTGCGCTCGCGTCGCCACGGGTTGCGTACAGCACCAGCAGGTCCTGCAGCAGCAGCGGCATGGACCAGCCGTCGACGATGATGTGGTGCAGCGTGACGACCAGCTTGTGTTGCTGCGGGCCGACCGTCACCAAGCGGAAGCGGACCAGGGGCGCGGTGTCGAGGTCGAAACGCTGCCGCTGATCGTTCCGCCGGAGCCGCTCGTACTCGCCCGCCGGGTCGTTGCGTTCGGTGAGATCGGAGTGCTGCCATGGCGTCGGCACCGATTCGAGGACGAGTGCCACCGTTTCCCCGGACGCGTTGTCGACGAATGCGGTCCGCAGCGCCGAGTGGCGTGCCACCAATGCCGCAACGGTGGAACGCAACCGGTCGGGATCGACGGTGCCCTCGAGATCGAGCACGGTCTGGGTGGTGTAGACGTCCGCGTAGTCGCCGGCGAACTGGGCGTGGAAGGCCAGGCCCTGCTGCAGTGGGGACAGCGACCAGACGTCGGACAGAGCCGGATAGCGCAGCGCCCAACCATCGAGCTCCGATTGGCCGACGCGCACCAGCGGCACATCGGACGGTGTCGGTCCGCCCGCGTCGGGTTGGGTGCTGTGCTCGGCAAGCGTGACCAGCAGATCGCGCCACCGGTTCGCGAGCTCGGTGACGTCCGCGGTGGTGAGGAGGCCGCGCGGGTAGGACAGGGTCGCCGAGAAGCGTGGGGCGCCATCGACGTCGGCGACCGCTGAGTTGATGTCGATCACGGCGGCAGCGGCTGCATCGGCGTCGGGCGTGACCGACAGGTCGGCCAGATCCGCGTCCGGCAGCCAGCCGCGCTGGGCGATGTCGTCCGAAACCGTGAATGCGTCGACCCGGCCGTGGTAGTTGAAACTGATCTGTGGTCCGCTGAATCCGGCGAGCTCGCCGGCGGTGTCCGGATTCAGGAAGCGCAACAGACCGAAGCCGGTGCCGCGCTCGGGAACCGCGCGAAGCTGTTCCTTCACAGACTTCAGCGCGGCGCCGAGAGTCGTCGCCTCGCTCGCGGTGTCGAAGCGCGAGAGGTCGAGTCGGACCGGGTACACGCTGGTGAACCAGCCGACCGTGCGCGACAGATCGGCGCCCGGCGCGAGCGTCTCCTCGCGGCCGTGGCCCTCGAGTTGGAGCAGCACCGAAGCTTCCTCGACACCACGCGCGCTTCGCCACTGCCGGACCGCGACGGCGAGCGCGGTCAGGAGACCGTCCGCTGTTCCGGTGCGGAACACCTCGGGCAGGCGGGTCAGCAGAATCTGGGTGGAGTCCGAATCCAGTTGCAGCTGAACGTGGTCGACGGTCGACGCGGTATCGACGGTCGGATCGAGAGGCCGTTCGCCGAGGAGCGGATCGGGGCCGTCGAGCGTCTCGTACCAGTGCGTGAGCTCGGCTCCGCGGACCTCGTCATGGGCCGCATCGGTGAGCGCGTGCGCCCACCGGCGTACCGACGTGCCCACCTCCTGCAGTTGTGCGGGCTGCCCGGCGGAAATCTGGGACCACGCGGTGATGAAGTCGGGCAACAGGATTCGCCACGACACGCCGTCGACCACGAGGTGGTGGGCGGCCACGAGCAGCCGGTGATACGTGCCGCCATCGAGCCAGACGAACTGGACCATGATGCCCGCGGCCGGGTCGAGACGGCCGAGTGCCGCGTCGAGTTCGCGTTCGGCCAGCACACGCAGGTGGTTGTCGCCGGTAACCGGCGGCACCGCGACGTGGTGTACGAGCGAGTCGACGTCGAGGCCGCCGGGTTCGCGAACCTCGATCTCGCGATTGTTCGCATCGAATAGTGCCCGCAGCATGTCGTGCCGATCGATCACTGCGGCGAGCGTCGCAACGAGCCCGGCCCGATCGATCCCGCTCGGCAAGCGCAAGGCCACCGACTGCGCGTACCGATCGAACCCGCCCGGGCGGTCGGTGACGAGGTGCATCACGGGGGTCAGCGGGAACCTGCCGGTGCCGCCGCCGGGTAGCTCGGCCAGCGTGACGGGGCCCTCGGCGCGTTGGGCGAGCTTCGTCAGCGCGGCGACGGTGCGGTGCTCGAAGACTTCGCGCGGGGAGAACAACAGGCCGTGGGCCTTGGCACGAGACACCAGCTGGATTGCGCCGATGCTGTCCCCGCCGAGTGCGAAGAAGGAATCGTCAGTGCCGACTCGATCGGTTCCGAGTAGTTCGGCGAACAGGCCGGCCAGGGTGCGCTCGGCGTCGGTCTGCGGCGCGCGGTATGTCGCTGCGGCCGAGGCGAACTCGGGCGCGGGCAGCGCCTTGCGGTCCAGCTTGCCGGTCGGCGCGATCGGCAGCCGATCGAGAACCACGTAGGCATCCGGCACCATCGCGCTCGACAGGTTCGCGGTGAGGTGCGCGCGCACGGCCTCGAGATCGATGCTGTGTCCGGCGTTCGGAACCAGGTAGGCGGCGAGGCGCTTGCCGTGTTCGGTGTCGTGCGCGAGGACGACCGCATCGGTCACGGCATCGAGTTGGCGTGCTGCCGCTTCGATTTCGCCGGGCTCGATGCGGTTGCCGCGGATCTTGAGCTGGTGATCGCTGCGACCGAGGTAGTTGAGTTCGAGTGCGCCGGATGCACCGGGACGCCAGGCGACGACGTCGCCGGTGCGGTACAGGAGTTCACCCGCTCCGCCGTAGGGGTTGGCAACGAAACGTGACGCGGACAGGCCGGGCTGAGCGTGGTAGCCGCGGGCCAGGGCCGGTCCGGCGACGTAGAGCTCGCCGGTGACGCCGATCGGGACAGGGCGTAGGCGCTGGTCGAGTACGAGGACGCTGAATCCGTGGACGGGGGTGCCGATCGTGACGGGTTGTCCGGCGACGAGGTCGGCGACGGTGGAGATGTCGGTGGCCTCGGTGGGTCCGTAGCCGTTGCGCATATCGCGTCCGGGTGCCCAGCGGTCGACCAGGTCCGTGGACACGGCTTCGCCGCCGACGCCGAGCAGGCGCAGGTCCGGCAGGTCGGTCGGGTCGAGGGTGGCGAGGATGGCGGGGGTGATCAACGCGTGGCTGACCCGGTGGCGGCGCAGGAATCCGGTCAGGTCGGCGCCGGCGAGTCCGCTCGGTGCGATGACAAGCGTGCCGGCGCCCGACAGTGCCGAGATCTGTTCACCGACGGCCATATCGAAGCTCGGTGAGGTGTTGTGCAGGAACCGGGTGTCGCCGGTGATGAGGTAGCGCGTGCGTCGTTCGGCAGCGAGGTTGGCCAGGCCGGTATGGGTGACCGCGACGCCCTTGGGTCGACCAGTCGAACCGGAGGTGTAGATGAGGAACGCCGGCTGGGCGGGCCGAAGCACGCCGATGCGGTCGGTGTCGGTGACCGCGCTGTCGGAGTACCCCCTCGTGTCGAGCGCCTCGAGGTCGAGCCAGCGGGTGTCGGTGTCGGGTAGTGCGGTACGAGCTGTAGCGGTGGTCAGACCCAGTACTGGGCTGGAGTCGGTGAGCATGTGCGTGATGCGCTCGGCCGGGTAGTCCGGATCGATCGGCACGAACGCTGCACCGGTCTTGGTGACCGCCCACAGCGCCAGCACGGATTCAAGGCTGCGTGAAATCGCAATGGCGACACGGGTTTCCGGTCCGACGCCGTGGCTGATCAGTACCCGAGCGAGCCGGTTGGTGCGGCTGTCAAGTTCGCGGTAGCTGAATTCGGTGTCGTCCCACACCACTGCGGTGCGGTCCGGGGCCGCGGTGACAGCAGCCTCGATCAGCTCGGGCCAGGTGGCCGACGGCGCAGCGTCCGGGCCACGGGCCGGCACCAGCAGCGCACGCTCTTCCCCATCGAGCAGTTCGACCGTTCCGACCGTGATATCCGGTGCGGCAGTGAGTGAATCGAGGAGGCGGAGGTAGCGATCGACGAGTCGTTCGGCTGTTGACCTGTCGTACAGATCGCTTGTGTAGCGCAGTGTCGCGCTGACGGCGGTCGCGTCTGTTTCGGTGAGCGTGAGGGCAAGGTCGAACTGCGCCGTCTCCGGCTCGAATGACTCTGCGCGGACGGTGAGATCGGGCAACTGCAGGGCTTCGGGATGGGCGTGGTCGTAGGCGAAGACGACTTGGAAAAGCGGGCTGTGGGCTTGGGAACGGGCGGGGTCGAGGGCTTCGACGAGTCGCTCGAACGGGGTTTCCGAGTGAGCGAGGGCGTCGAGGTCGGTGTCGCGCACGGCGGCGAGCGTCTGGGTAAACGAGTCGCCGGCGTTGATGCGGGTGCGCAGGACGATGGTGTTGACGAACATGCCGACGAGGTCGTCGAGGTCAGGATTGCCGCGACCGGCGATCGGGGTGCCGATGACGATATCGTCGCCGGCGCCGAGACGCGAGAGCAGGACCGCGAAAACGGCGTGGGTCAGCATGAACACCGATACGCCGTGCTGGGCGGCCAGCGTGCGGACGCGGTCCATGATCTCGGGGTTGATCGGGGTCGTGACGACGTTGCCGCGGTAGGAGGCGACCGCCGGGCGGGCACGATCGGTGGGAAGTTCGATGACCTCGGGCGCCCCGGTGAGGCGATTGCGCCAGTACTCGATCTGGCGAGCGGTGACCGAGGTGGAGTCGGCAGGATCGCCGAGGACGTCGTGTTGCCACAGCCCGTAGTCGGCGTACTGCACCGGGAGCGGTGCCCACTGTGGGGGCTGTCCGACACGGCGAGCCGTATAGGCGGTGAACACGTCGCGGGCAAGGGGTCCGGTGGACACGCGGTCGGCACTGATGTGGTGCACGACGACCGCGAGTAGCCACTCGGAGTCCACGTGTAGGAGGGCAGCCCGAATGGGGACAGTGGTCGTGACGTCGAACCCGGCCCCCAATAGTTCGGTCAACCGGGCGAGAACCTCGTCTGGCGTGACGTCGAGGACGGGGAGGTCGACACCGGTCTGGTCGGGTGTCAGGACGACCTGGGTGGGGCCGGTGCCGTCATCGGGGTAGACGGTGCGCAGCGATTCGTGGCGCGCGATCACGTCGCCGATGGCGGTCCGCAGCGCGGCGATATCCAGATCACCGGACAGGCGCACGACGACGGGGATGTTGTAGGTCGCCGCGTCGGGATCGAAGCGGTTGAGGAACCACATCCGCGACTGCGCAGGCGAAAGCGGGATCCGGGCGGGCCGCTTCCGCGCCTCGAGGACTGGGCCTGTGGCGTGTTCGGCGGAGGCCACCGCCAGTGCGAGCGCCTCGACGGTGGGTGCCTCGAACAGGGCACGCACCCCGATCGTCACACCGTGGTCGCGGCGAATCGCACCCATTACCCGCGTCGCCGAGAGTGAGTTGCCCCCGAGGGCGAAGAAGTCGTCGTCGAGGCCCACTCGCCCCGTGCCGGTGACGTCGGCGAAGATGTCGGCGATCCCCTGCTGTAGGGGGGTGGTCGGGGCGCGGAACACCGCTGCTTCGAACACCGGGGCCGGGAGCGCCCTGCGGTCGAGCTTGCCGGACACGTTGAGCGGGAACGCATCAAGGACGATCACCGTTTCGGGGATCATGTAGCGCGGCAGCACGTCCGCGGTTCCGGACCGCACCTGGACGGCGTCGGTATCGCCGACGACGTAGGCGACGAGCCGGTCGCCGTGCTCGTCGGTGCGCACGATCGCGACCGCTTGCTCCACCCCGGCCTGCGCAAGGAGCGCGGTCTCGATTTCGCCGAGCTCGATCCGCTGGCCGCGGAACTTCACCTGGAAATCGATGCGCCCCAGGTACTCGAGCTGGTTGTCCCGGGTCCAGCGCACCAGGTCGCCGGTGCGGTACATCCGGCCACCGCTCGCGGCGAAGGGGTTGGCCACGAACCGGTCCGCGGACAGGTCTGGGCGCCCGTGATAGCCGCGCGCGAGCTGCACGCCTCCGAGGTAGAGCTCGCCGGCCACTCCGTCCGGGACAGGGCGCAGCCGCGAATCCAGCACGTACACCTGCGAATTGGCTTCCGGCACACCGATCGACACGCTGGTCGCGTCCGTGGTCGCCTCGACCGCGGTGATTGACACCGCGGCCTCGGTCGGGCCGTAGAGGTTGTGCAGCCTCGCGCTCGAGACCGCCGCGAACGCGCGCACCGTCTCGACCGGCAACGCCTCGCCGATCACGAACACATCCCGCAGCGAGACCAACTGGTCCGGGGTTGTCTGGCGTGCGAACACCGACAGCATCGAGGGCACGTAGTCGGTCAATGTCACCGCGTGCTCGGTGATGACGCGGCACTGATATCCCGGATCGCGATGCCCATCCGGGTTTGCCACGATCAGTCGCGCCCCGACCGCCAGCGGCAGGAAATACCCCCACAACGACACATCGAACGTGGTCGCGGTCTTCTGCAGATAGACATCAGCGGGTCCGATGTCGTACTCGTCGAGCATCCACGCAACCTGGTTGACGATCGCGCGGTGAGTCACCGCAACACCCTTGGGGCGACCCGTCGAACCCGACGTGTAGATGACGTAGGCGGCGTTGTCCGCGTGCACCGGAGCGACGCGCTCGGCGTCGGAGACCACCGCGTCGGAGCGTCCGGAGAGGTCGAGAACATCAATCAATAGGACGGGCGTCTCCCCCGCATCGAAACCGTCGCGCGTGGTCGAGAGCACCACCACCGGATCCGACGAGCCGAGCACCCACCCGATCCGCTCGGCCGGATGATCCGGGTCCACCGGCACGTACGCACCACCGGCAGCGAGCACTGCGTACATCGCTACGACTAGGTCCGTGCTGCGCCGCATCGCAAGCACAACCCGCGACTCCGGGCCGACACCGATCGAGATCAAATGCCGGGCAAGCTGATTCACCCGCGCAGCGAACTCACCGTAGGTCAGCGATCCACCCTCGAACACCACCGCGACCGTGTCGGGCAAGGCAGCGGACACCCGCTCGAACCGGTCGAGCAGTAGCCCGTCGAACGCGCCCACACCGGTCGCATTGCGCTCGATGAGCACCAGCTCCCGCTCGCGAGCGTCGAGCAGATCGATATCCCCAACCACGGCTGACGCATCCGCGACCACCGCTTCCAACACCCGCGTGTACCGGTCAGCGAAATGCTGCACCGTAGCTGCATCGAAAAGATCTGTGGCATAGCTCAACTCGACCGCCAAGGAACCTGGCGACCCACCGGGACCGGGTGTCGCGAGTATCCCGAACTGCAGGTCCGTCTTCGCCATCGCCGAATCGAACTCCACCGGGGTGACCCGCAACCCGGGCAGTTCCAAGTGCGCGGTGGTGTAGTTCTGGAAGAACAAGCCGATCTGGAACAACGGATTTCGCGCCGTCGACCGGCCCGGGTTGAGCACTTCCACCAATCGCTCGAACGGCACATCCGCATTGCCGTACGCGCCGAGATCCGTCTCACGGACGCGCGCCAGCAGATCGACGAACGACTCACCCGCGTTCACACCGGTTCGCAGCACCAGTGTGTTGACGAACATCCCGACCAGGTCGTCGAGCTCACGCTCGCCGCGACCCGCGATAGGCGAACCGATCGCAACATCGTCGGCTCCCGACAACCGCGCCAACAACACCGCCAATGCCGCATGCACGACCATGAACACCGTCGTATCGTTCGCCCGGGCAAGCTCGAGCAGAGCAGCGTGCAGCTCTTCGGGGAGCGAATAGGTGAGCTTTGCGCCGGCGAACGACTGCACTGCCGGGCGCGGCCGATCCGCAGGCAGATCCAGCTGATCCGGAATACCGGCCAATTCGGTTGTCCAGTAATCGATCTGCTGTGAAATCAGCGAACTCCGGTTGTCCTCCGAGCCGAGGACCTCGCGCTGCCACGTTGCGTAATCCGCGTACTGCACCGGCAACGGCGACCAGGCCGGCGCCTCACCGCGGGTGCGCGCCTCGTACGCGATCATCACATCGCGCGCCAACGGGCCCATCGACACGCCGTCACCGGCGATGTGGTGAACCACGAAGACCAGCACATGCTCCGAACCCAAAGGGGCATCGCTCACCCGCAGCAGTCGAACGCGCACCGGGACCGCGGCTGTGACATCGAACCCGACCAGGACCGTCTGCAGGACTGCGTCCAACACCTGAGCTTCGGAAACGTCGACCGGAACAAGATCCACCGGGACCGCACCCAGTGGGAGAACCTGCTGGAACGGGCCGTCTGCATCCTCGGGATACACCGTGCGCAGCGACTCGTGCCGATCGAACACGTCACTCACCGCAGCACGCAGGGCGGACACGTCCAATTCACCTGACAACCGCACCGCCACCGGTATGTTGTCCGCCGCGGACTCCGGGTTGAAGCGGTTGAGGAACCACATTCGGGTCTGGGCAAACGACAACGGAATCCGCTCTGGACGCGGCCCTGCCGCCAACGCGACACGGCCGGCTCCGGCGTGCGACTGCACCGCCAGCGCGAGTCGTTGTACCGTCGGCGCCTCGAACAGCGTTCGCACCGGAACGGTCGCATCCAATGCCGCGCCGAGTCGTGCGGCGACCTGGGTGGCGATCAGGCTGTTGCCGCCGAGGGCGAAGAAGTCGTCGTTGCGCCCGACCCGTTCGGCGCCGGTGGCTTCGGCGAACAGGTCTGCGACCAGCTCTTCGAGATTCGTGGCGGGAGCGATGTATGCGTTTGTGGTCCAAACCGGTTCGGGCAGTGCGGTGCGGTCGACCTTCCCGTTGGGCGTCAGCGGCACCTCGTCGAGCGCGATGAGCGCCTTCGGTACCAGATGTGCGGGCAAGAGGCCGCGCACATGGTCGAGCAGTCCGGTGGTGTCGATGGTGTGTCCGGCGGCGGCGTGCACATATCCGACCAGGGCGTCGTGGTGCACGATCGTGACCGCGAAATCCACACTCGGGTGCCCGGTGAGTGTCGCGTCCACCTCGCCCGGCTCCACACGAACACCGTTGAGCTGCACCTGATCGTCGGAACGGCCCACATAGTCGAGCGCGAGATCCGCTGCGCCGAGCCGCCACCGCACCAGGTCGCCGGTCCGGTAGAGCCGTTGCCCCGCTGTGGTGGGGTCGGGCACGAACCGGCTCGCCGTGAGGCCGGGCTTGCGATGGTAACCACGCGCGAGTTGGGCACCGGCGAGGTACAGCTCGCCGACGACGCCGGGCGCGACCGGTTGCAGGCGGGCATCCAGGACGACTGCACGCACGCCGGGCAGCAGCCCACCGAGGCTCATCGCGTTCGGGTCGGTCAGTGGGGCGGTGAGCGTGGTGATGATGGTGGTCTCGGTGGGCCCGTAACTGTTTCGGAATCGAGTGCGGGCACCGAAGCGGGACACCAGATCGGGCGGACAGATGTCGCCACCGACGACCACCGACGTCAGGTCGGGCAGATTCGCGTCCACGGTGCCGAGTACGGCTGGGGCGCTGATGATATGGGTGACCCGCTGCTCACGCAGCAGGTCGGTCAGCTCGGCCCCGCCGTAGATGTCGGGCGGTGTGATCACGAGAGTCGCGCCCGCGGAGAAGGCCTGGATCATTTCGAACACCGAGGCGTCGAACGATGCCGAGGAGAAGCGCAGCATCCGCGATGCGCTGGTGGTGCCGAGTTCGGGACGCGCGTCGGCGGTGAATGTGCCCAGCCCGGTGTGGGTGACGACGACGCCCTTGGGCAGTCCGGTCGATCCGGACGTGTAGATGACGTATGCGGGATGGTGTGCGCGCAGCGGGAGGCGGCGATCCGCGTCGGTGACCGGAGCGGACGAGTAACCAGTCAGGTCGAGCGAATCGAGGCACAACCAGGCTGTGTCCGCAGCCTGGACCGCGCCGGTGATGGTGAGCCCGAGTTCCGCACCCGAGTCGGTGAGCATGTGCGCGATGCGCTCGGCCGGATGGTTCGGGTCTACCGGCACGAACGCGGCACCGGACTTCGCGATCGCCCACACCGCGACGATCGCCTCGATCGAGCGCGGGAATGCCACCGCGACAAACACTTCCGGACCCGCGCCACGCGCGATGAGCGCCCGGGCCAACCGGTTCGACCGGGTATCCAGCTCGCGGTAGGTGAGCGTGCGGCCCGAAGCCACCAAAGCCACACCATCCGGATTCGCCGCCACACCCGCCGCGAGGATCTCGGCGAGCAGCGCCGGTTCGGCGTCCGCACCACCTGATGCCGGAACCAGCGCCACCCGCTCGGCCGGAGAGAGAATGTCGAAGTTGCTCAGCGACATGCCGGGTTCATCGATCGAGGTGCGCAGGATCCGGGTGAATCGTTCCGCGAGCGATGCCACGGTGCTGCGGTCGAACAGGTCGGTCGCGAAGGTCCAGCGCAGCCGGCCCGGCTGGTCATCGGTCGGCTCGGTGACCGTCAGGGCGAGATCGAACTTGGCGATCTTCTCGTCGAGTGGGATCTGCTCGACGCGCAGGCCGGGCAGCTCGAGCGGTGCCGGCAGATAGTTTTCGAGCGCGAGCGACACCTGGAACAGCGGGTGGTGCGCGGTGGATCGCACCGGCGCCAGCTCCTCCACCAGCCGCTCGAACGGCACATCGGGATTCGCAAAGGCGGATAGGTCGACGTCGCGAACACGGGAAAGCTGTTGCCCGAAGGATGCATCCGCATCGAGTGGGGTGCGCAGCACCAGTGTGTTGACGAACATGCCGACGAGATCGTCGAGGCCCTGCTCGCCGCGCCCGGCAACTGCGGTGCCGATAGCGACGTCCTCGGTGCCGGCGATTCGGGACAGCAGAATCGCGAGGGCGGTATGCAGCACCATGAACGGTGTCGAGTCCGCATCGCGGGCCAGGTTGCGGACCTCGGCGTAGGTCTGCAGGTCTATGTCGATGTCAACCGTCTCGCCGTGCATCGAGCCCACCGGCGGACGTGGCCGGTCGGTCGGCAGGTCCAGCGTGGCCGCGATCCCGTCGAGGGTTTCCCGCCAGTGGGCAAGCTGGCGGCTCAGCTGCGACTCGCCACTGTTGTCCGCGCCGAGTTGGGTGAGCTTCCACAGCGCGTAATCGGCGTACTGCACCGGTAGCGGTTCGAAGGCCGGTGCACTACCGCCGGTGCGGGCGAGGTAGGCGGACAGCATGTCCCGGGTCAACGGCTGCAGCGAGAACCCATCCGCGGAGATGTGGTGTACGACGAATAGCAGCACATGCTCGTGCGGCGCGACCCGCAGCAGTTCTACTCGCAGCGGCACCTCGGCGGTAACGTCGAAACCGCGGGCGACCGCCGTGGCGATGCGGGATTCGAGTTCGTCACCCGCGACGTCCGTCGCGGTGAGGCCGATCGGGGCCGCGGGGTGCACGCGCTGCTCAGGCCCCGTGGCTGTCTCCGGGTAGCTGGTCCGCAGCACCTCATGCCGGTCGATCACGTCGGTGATTGACGCGCCGAGCACCGCTACGTCGAGGTTGCCTGAGAGTCGCAGCGCGGCGGCGATGTTGTACCCACCCGACTCGGGGTCGAATCGATTGAGCAGCCACATCCGCTGCTGTGCCGGCGACAGCGGCAGGATCGCCGGGCGCTCGGCCCGGGTGAGGAGCGGCTGGGAAGCAGCCGAACCCTCGTGTGCCTGCGCTAGTTCGGCAAGCGCGCGAACGGTCGGCGCATCGAATAGTGCACGCACCCCGAGGTCGGTGCCGAATGCGCTGTTGACGCGCGCGACGGCCCTGGTCGCGGTCAACGAGTTGCCGCCGAGGTCGAAGTAGTTGTCGGTCGCGCCGACCCGATCGATACCGAGCAATTCGGCGAATATCGCGGCGACGGCGCGCTCGGCGTCGGTCGCGGGTTCGACGAGCTCAACCGCGCGAGCCTGCGGTTCCGGCAGGGCTCGGCGGTCCAACTTGCCGTTCAGTCCGAGCGGCATGGCGTCGAGTACCACGAAGTCCGAGGGCACCATGTAGGCGGGCAGTTCACGTGCCACCGCGGCGGTGATGACCTCGACATCGAGCGTCACACCGGCGGCTGCCGTGAGATACGCGACAAGACGATCCTGCGAACTCAACAGCACCGCAACGGAACCGACGGCGGTCTGCCTGCCGAGCGCGTTCTCGATCTCACCGAGCTCAATACGCTGGCCGCGCAGCTTCACCTGGAAGTCGGTGCGGCCCAGGTATTCCAGTTCACCGGACCGCGCGGGATCGGTCGACCAGGTGACGAGGTCGCCGGTCCGGTAGAGACGTTCCCCCGTTGCGAACCGATTCGCGACGAACCGGTCTGCGGTCAGATCGGGCCGGTTGCGATAGCCGCGCGCCAGTTGCACACCGCCGAGATACAACTCGCCCGGGACGCCGGCCGGAACGGGTTGCAGTGCGGAATCGAGCACGTACACCGTCGTGTTCCACACCGGCGCACCGATCGGAACCGAGCCGCTGTCGCCGGTGCGCACCTGATGGAAGGTGACGTCAACCGCGGCCTCCGTCGGCCCATACAGGTTGTGCAGTTCGGCGCCGAGCGTGCGGAGCGCCCGCTCTGCGGTGCTGCGTGCCAAGGCCTCGCCGCTGGTGAACACCCGCTGCAGCGACGGCAGTTCGTTCCCGCCGATGCCGTCGAGAAACACCTCGAGCATCGAGGGCACGAAATGCACCGCGCTGATCGATTCGTGCTCGATGAGCCGTGCGAGATAGCGCGGGTCGCGATGACCGTCCGGCTCCGCGATGACCACTCGCGCGCCGACGGCCAATGGCCAGAACAGCTCCCATACCGACACATCGAAGGTTGCCGGAGTCTTGTGCAGCACCACATCGGAGTCGTCGAGCGGGTAAGCGCCCTGCATCCAGCGCAGCCGGTTGACGATCGCGGCGTGCGAGACGGTGACACCCTTCGGCCGGCCGGTCGAGCCCGAGGTGTAGAGGACGTAGGCAGTGTGTTCGGGGCGCAGCGGCACTAGCCGGTCGGCGTCGGTGATCGGGGCGCCGGCGGAATCGTCGAGCGCCAATGTCTCCATCGCAACCATGCGGACGGAGCCGGTCATCTGCTCTACGTGCGCAGACGAGACGAGCACGAGAGCCGGTGCTGCACTGTCGAGTACGTGTGCGGTCCGCTCCGCCGGGTGCGTCGGGTCGATCGGCAGGTAGGCGCCGCCGGCTCGGACCACGGCGTGGATCGCGATCAGGTAGTCGAGACCGCGCGGCACCGCGATACCGACGACGGACTCCGGGCCGATCCCCTCTGCGATCAGATACCGGGCGAGTGCGTTGACGCGCGTGGCGAAGTCGCCGCGCGTCAGCGTGGTTTCCCCTGCCGACACGGCGGCCAGAAGATCGGCAGCACCCGATTCGTCGAGGAGATCCACAAGGGTTCCGCCCGGCAGATCGCGGCGGGTGTTGTTGTGCTGCTCCAGGAGTCGCGTGCGCTCCGCATCATCGAGAATGTCGATGCCCGCTACCGGCACGTCGGCATCGGCGGTCATCGCGGTGATGATCGCGTCGAGCCGGTCCGCCAGCCGCGCGACATCGTCGGCATCGAAGCAGTCCGGCGCGTACTCGAGGGTGAGCCGCAGTTCTGGTTCGAGGGTCGAGATCAGGGTGAGCGGGTAGTGCGTCGCGTCCGCCACCTCGACGTCGCGCACACGCATGCCACCGAAGTCCGTCTGCTCATCCAGACCCGCCCGATCCACGGGGTAGGACTCGAACACCGTGAGGGTGTCGAACACCGCGGCTGAGCCGACCCGCGCGACGATCTCCGACAGCCCGACGTGATGAGCGTCGAGCAGCAACGCCTGCTGGTCCTGGAGCCGCACCAGTAGGTCGCGCACCGAGTCGCTCGGCGCATAGTGAAGGCGCACCGGAACGGTGTTGATGAACAGTCCGACCGTCTCTGCCGCCGTCGGCAGTTCGGCTGGACGGCCTGAGACGGTTGCGCCGAAGACGACCTCGCGGCGCGAAAGTAGTCGGGACAGCAGGATTCCCCACGCCGCTTGTACCACGGTGTTCGCGGTGACAGCGGTATCGCGGGTGAGTTCGGTAAGGGCGGCGAGAGTCGACTCGGACAGCGCGACGCGATGCTCCGCGGGCAGCGCGATCCGTGAGGTGTCGGCTCGATCGGGTACGAGCTGGGTGGCGCCCTCGACGCCGGCGAGCGCGTCGGCCCAGGTGTTCAGCGCGGCATCGCGATCCTGCTTACCGAGCCAGGTGAGGTAGTCGCGGTAACTCGGTGCCGGGACGGGGATCTCCGTATCCGCGGTGTAGAGCAGCAGCAGGTCCTTGATGAACAGCGGCATCGACCAACCGTCGAACACGATGTGGTGGTTGGTAATCACTAGTGCTGATGCGCGCTCCGCAGGCTCCACGCGTGGCGCGGCCTCGTCGGGGCCGTGAAGTAGCGCGAATCGCACCTGCTCGGGCCGGCTCAAGTCGAACGGCCGGGCTCGTTCGCCCTCTCGCAGCGCGCGCAGTGCGATGTCGAATTCGCTTGTTCCCGAGTCATTTTCCTGCCACGGCGCCGACACTTCGGACGCGACCACCTGTGCCGCGACGCCGTCGGTGCCACGGACGAAAGCCGCGCGCAGCCCCGCATGCCGAGCGAGCAGGCGTTGAGCCGCGCGGCGCATGCGGTCGGAATCGACTCGCCCGCCGAGCCGCAGCACGATCTGCCCGGTGTAGACGTCGAGCGCGTCACCGGCGAGTTCGGCATGGAACAGGAGGCCGGCCTGAAGCGGAGCGAGCGGCCAAATATCTTCCAGCTCATGGTAAGTGGTTGTCCAGGTGTCGATCTGGTCCTGGTTGATCGGCCCGAACACCACATCCGACGGAGTAAGACTCGGCGTGGCCGTGCGAGCATGCTCGGCGAGCGAATCGAGCGCGCGCTGCCAAAGCCGGGCCAGCTCGTCGAGGGCGCGGTCGGCGAATACCCCTGTGGGAGAAACGAACTTGGTAGAAAGCCTACCGTTGGTGCCGACCATCGCGTTGATGTCGAGGGCATGCGCGGCGGTGAAGTCGACTCCGCTGCCGTCATTGAGATCGATGTCCGTGCGCGGCATCCACGGACCCGCTCCCGCCGTGACCCGGCCGAGGTAGTTGAATGAGATCTCGGGAGTCTCCGCGAGTCCGTCGACATCGGAGAGATGTCGGAGGATGCCGTAGCCGATTCCGCCGCGGGGGATCGCGCGCAACGCCTCCTTGACCGACTTCAGCGCCGCACCTGTCTCGAGGTCCGTGGCAGGGATTCGCACCGGGTAGGCGGAGGTGAACCAGCCGACGGTGCGACTGAGGTCGGCACCCGGCGCGAGATCCTCCGAACGACCATGAGATTCGACTGTCACGAGCAGATCGGTGCGGCCGCGCCACGCCGCGACCGCGAGGCTCAGCGCGGTGAGCAGCACATCGTCGACACCCGCGCGGTACAGCCCGGGAAGCCGGTTGAGAACCGTGTCCGTGATCTCTCGGGTGACTTCGATCGTCACATGCTCGACCGTCGCGCCGGTGTCGGTTGCGGTGAGCGGGCGAAGGGCGAGCGGCTCGGGCGGGTTGGCAAGCATCGCTCGCCAGGTGTCGGCCTCCTCCCGAACCGTGCCGGTGGCGTCCGTGACCGCGTGCGCCCAGCGCCGAGCCGAGGTCGCCACTGCAGCGAGCGAGATCTCCGAATGCCGTTGCGCCCATGCGGTTGCGAGATCCGCGATGAGAATGCGCCAGGACACACCATCCACGACGAGGTGATGTGCGACGAGCAGGATCTGTCCACGCTGGCCGTCGACCGGGACCAACCAGACGACCGATAGCATTGCGCCGGCGCGCGGATCGAGCCGGTCCACCGCACGGGACAACGCGGCGTCGAGCGCCGCACTCTCATCCGCGCCCGATGCAATCTCGGTCCGCGAGACAATGTCGCGGACATCGACGGCCTGTACGGGAGCGACCTCCAGGATCGGGCCGCGATCGTTGGTCCGCAGCGTCGATCGCAGCGCATCGTGGTGGTTCACCACGGCTCCGACCACGCGCCGGAGGCCGTCGAGATCGAGGTCGTCGGGGGCCTGGACCACGACCGCCTGATAGAAGCGGTTCAGTGCCGAATCGGACGGCGCGCGGTGGAGCACCTCGTGCATGATCGGCAGCAGCGGAAGCTCGCCAACGCCACCGCCGGGGAGTTCGTCGAGGCGCGGCACGTCGCTGCCGTTGCGCTCCGCGATTGCGACAAGGGCGGCAATGGTTTTGGCTTCGAACACATCCCGCGGAGTGAAGACGATGCCGGCCGCCCGCGCGGCGGATACCAACTGGATCGCCATGATGCTGTCGCCGCCGAGTGCGAAGAACGAATCGTCGACACCGACCAGGTCGAGCCCGAGCGCCGCGGCAACCGTATCGGCCAAGAACTGCTCGGCCGGATTCGTGGGCGCACGATAGGCGGTGTCCGGCCGGCTGGTGTCCGGCAACGGAAGGGCCTTGCGGTCGACCTTGCCGTTGGCGGTCAGCGGGACCGCGGGCAGGTCGAGGAGGTGGCTGGGAACGAGGTGGGCGGGCAACCGGTCGCGGACGTAGCCCAGTAGGGCGGCGGGATCGTGTTGCTGCCCGGGCGCGGTGTGGACGTAGGCCACCAGGCTGTTGCGGTGCACCAGCGTGACGGCGAAGTCGACACTGGCATGCGTGGTCAGGGTGGCGTCGACCTCGCCCAGTTCGACGCGGATGCCGTTCAGTTGCACCTGGTCGTCGGAGCGGCCCACATAGTGCAGCACGCCGCGTTGGTCTGCGGCGATGTCCCAGCGTACGAGGTCTCCGGTGCGGTACAGCCGCTCGCCCGGCGAACTCGGGTCCGGGATGAACCGGGCCGCGGTCAGATCCGGGCGGCAGTGGTAGCCGCGCGCGAGTTGTGTTCCGGCCAAATAGAGTTCACCGATTACGCCGGGCGCGACGGGCCGTAGCCGGGAGTCGAGCACGAGTGCGCGGACACCCGGGAGCAGGCCGCCCAACGTGATTGCGCCGGGGTCGGTGAGCGAGTCGGTCAGGGTGGTGACGATGGTGGTCTCGGTCGGACCGTAGCTGTTGTGCAGGCGCGCGATGGCGCCGAAGCGAGAGACCAGATCTGGCGGGCACACGTCGCCACCGACGACGACCGTGTCGAGGGCAGGCAGGTCGGTGGTTTCGACGGTGCCAAGGATCGCGGGCGCGGTGATGATGTGGCTGACCCGCTGCTCGCGTAGCAGGTCTGTCAGGTCGGCGCCGCCATAGATATCCGGCTCGGCGATGACCAGCGTGGCGCCGGCGGAGAAGGTGTGGATCATCTCGAAAACCGAGGCGTCGAAGGACGCGGAGGAGAACCTCAGCACCCGAGAGGCGGTGGTGGTGCGCAACTCTGGGCGGGCGGTGGCGGTGAACGTGGCCAGCCCGGTATGGGTGACGACCACGCCCTTGGGCACGCCGGTCGAGCCGGAGGTGTAGATGAGGTACGCCGGGTGTTCCGCACGCAACGCCACCGGACGGTCGGTTTCGCAGAGTGGGGTGTCCGCGTACCCCGACAAGTCGAGGGTGTCCACGGCTAGCCACCGCGTCACGTCAGGCAGGTCGACGGCGGTCGTGCCGGTTGTCAGACCGAGCGCAGCGCCGGAGTCGGTGAGGATATGGGTGATTCGCTCGTTCGGGTGACCGGGATCTACGGGAACGAACGCGGCGCCCGCCTTCGCGATCGCCCACACCGCGACGATTGCCTCCACGGAACGCGGGAATGCCAACGCGACAAATACTTCCGGCCCCGCGCCGCGCTCGAGGAGCAGCCGTGCGAGTCGGTTCGACAAGCAGTCCAGCTCTCGGTACGTGAGTGTCCGCGAACTGCAGACCAGGGCGGTCCCGTCCGGGTTCTCCGCCACTCCGGCAGCCAGAATCTGCGCCAGTGTCGCCACCGGTGCCGCGTCGCCACCGGAGGCGGGTACGAGCGCCGATCTTTCCGCCGGGGCAAGCACCTCCACGGCATCGACGGGCGCGTCCGGGTCGGCGGCGAGCAGCGCGCTGATGACGGCGAGGAAGCGATCGTAGTGCGCGCGAAGCTCGGATTCGTTGTACCGGTTGGGATTCGCCTCGAAGTCTACCCGCGAGCCGCCGTCCTCGCTCGGGTAGATGTTGACCGACAGGTCCTCGACCGGGCCGGTGGACAGCACGTTGAACCGGCCGGCGTAATCGCCAAGCGCGACGTCGGACGGGAAGTTCATGATGTTGATCGCGGGCCCGTAGAACCCGCGCGCGGACCCGCAGCCGATATCGCGGCGCAGATCCTCGGCGCGGTAACGCTGATGGCGCAGCGCTCCGGTCAGCTCGAGTTGTGCGGCGTTGACGAGATCCCGCAACGATGTTGCCGGCGTAACCGAAAAGCGTAGTGGCACAACGTTGGACATCATGCCGCCGGATCGGCGCAGCACGGCGTTCGTCCGGGCCGATACCGGCAGGCTGAGGACCAGATCGGCGGTATCGGTGAGCCGGGCGACGAACGCGGCGAGTGCGGCGATGGTGATAGCCGTGTCGGCGGTATCGAGGGTTGCCGCCGCGTCACGCAGCGCATGCGTGACGCCGGCGGGCAGTAGCCCGCCGGTGACCAGGGACCGGCTGTCCATGTCGCCGGCCCGCACCGCAAGGGTGACGGGCGTGGGGAGATCCGCCGCCTTCTCCAGCCAGTAAGCGCGGTCCTTCTCGGACCGGGTCGAGCCGCGGTACTCGTTTTCCGTGTCGTTGATCGCGGTCAGATCCGCGATACGGGCCTGCGCGGGCTCCTGGTTGCAGAGCATCGCCGTGTAGCGCTCCGCGGTGCGGCTCAGCAGCAGGATCGCGCCGTAGCCGTCGAGCGCGATGTGATGGATGCAGGAGTACCAGTAGTAGTGCTCGTCACCGAGGCGCAGCACCGCGGCGTTGATCAGCCGGTCGGTCAGCAGGTCGCGCGGCGCCGTGTAGTCGGCCAGCATCCAGTCCCGCGCGGCCGCGACCGGATCGGGAGCGTCGCGGAAATCGATGCGCTTGATGACGTCATCGAGTGTGGGGTCGACCACCTGGTGCGGCTCGCCATCGACCTCGACCAGGCGCAGCATCGAGCTACCGAATTCGTGAGCTGCGTCACGGCACACCTGTTCGAGCACATCGATATCGAGGACGCCATGGATCTCGACGTAGTTCGCGATGACGATCGGGGTCGATGGTGCGAGGTGCTGCGCGAACCAGAGGCCCCGCTGCGCGGCGGTGAGCGGGAAAGGCTGCAACGACCTGGCACGCGGCGCGGAGTCGCCGGTATCGGCCGGCGTCCGGGTCGGTTCGGTCATGTTGCCTCGTCAGGGGTCGGGGTTGCGGTCTTGCGCACGTCGAGGATGAACGAGGCCGACCTCTGGTTTGCTCTAGCTCCCCCGCTTTAGCAATCGAAGGAAGGTTTGCATAACCTTCCTAAGGCAGTCAAGCTGACTGGGCACTTTCCCGAGTGCCGCCCGATTGGGGGGCGGCCACGAGCCATTCCGAGATGTAAGGCCAGTAGATGCGCGTAGTCACGTTCGGCTATCAGACCTGGGGACACAAGACTCTGCAGGCGCTACTGGACTCACCGCACGAGGTTGTACTGGCGGTCACACACCCGCCGAGCGACCATGCCTACGAGTCGATCTGGGCGGACTCGGTGGAGGACCTGGCGCGCGCGAACAACGTGCCACTGCACCTGGCGAAGCGGCCGGACGCCGAACTGATCGACCGCGTGAAGCGCGCCGAGCCGGACATCATCGTGGCCAACAACTGGCGCACCTGGCTGCCGAAGGAACTGTTCGACCTCCCGCCCCACGGCACGCTCAACCTGCACGACTCGATGCTGCCGAAGTTCACCGGCTTCTCGCCCGTCATCTGGGCACTGATCAGCGGTGAGAGCGAGGTGGGACTAACCGCGCATCGGATGGATGACGGGCTCGACACCGGCGACGTCGTCGTGCAGCGCGCCGTCCCGATCGGCCCACGCGACACCTCGACCCAGTTGGTGCAGGCCACCATCGACATCATCCCCGAGGTGCTCAGCGAGGCGCTCGAACTGATCGAGAGCGGCAACGCCATCTGGACCCCGCAGAACCTGGAGGACCGCACCTTCTTCCACAAGCGCGCCGAGATCGACGACCGGATCGACTGGACCTGGCCGGCCGAGTACATCGACCGCTTCGTCCGTGCGCTCGTCGACCCGTACCCGAACGCGTACACCTACTTCCGCGGCCAGCGCCTGCGCATCGTGCAGGCCTCGGTGTCGCAGTGCCGCTACGGCGGGACGCCCGGCCGCGTGTTCATCCGCGAGGGCAAGGGCATGGTCATCGTCGCGGGCCCGGACGCTTATCGCGGCGGCAACCGCGGCCTCGTGATCGAGCGCCTGCGCACCGACGACGGTGTCGAGCACGACGCGAACGACTTCTTCCCGCAAGGCGGCGGGTACCTCACCAACGAGCGGTAACCCGCGCTCTCCGACTACTGCGCCTTGTCGAGCGCCTTCGCAAGTGTCGGCCACGACTCGTGCAGCGCGTCCTGCCAATACAGCCAGGAGTGAGTCCCGGTCGGGCGGAAGTCGTACGTCGCGGGAATGCCGAGGGCGTTCAGCCGGTCCGCTAGGCGTCGGGTGCAGAAGTTCGTGATTGCCTCGATCGCGCCGCCGACGAGGATCTGATTCTCCAGTGCCGGCGCGTCCGGTCCCCGGGCGGCAGTCGGCGTGTCGTGCGGGCCGGGAAGCCCGGTCGAGGTCGAAATGTAGAGGTCGAGTCCGCGCAGCCCTTCCGCGTTGATATACGGGTCGTGGGCCGCCCACTCGGGATCGTTCGGCGCGCCCCACATGTTGTCCGCATCGCCCTGGCCTCGCAGCTCCACGATGGAGCGAACGAGGCTCTGGCCCACGGGGTCACTTGTCGTCGCACAGCCGCTGTAGGACGCGACACCGCGGTACAAACCGGGCGATTGGATCGCAAGATCCAGCACCGACGAAGCGGACATCGACAGACCACCAATGGCATTGACACCATTGGTGCCGAGTGCGGTATCGACCACCGGCGGCAGTTCCTCGGTCAGGAACGTCTGCCATTTGTTGCGGCCGAGCTTGGGATCATCGTTGCGCCAGTCGGTGTAGTACGCGGCGTAGCCGCCGATCGGGATGACGACGTTGACGTCCTTGTCGGAGAAGAAGCTGACGACGTCCGTCTGTTCGAGCCAATTGGCGTTGTGCACTCCGGCATCGGCGCCGTTGAGCAGGTAGAGCGTCGGCTGAGGCGAACTGTCGTCGGCAGGGCGCAGTACCTGCAACTGGACCACGGTGTCCATCGATGGCGAATAGACGAACACGTCCCATCGCCGATCCGACACACGCTCGATGCGATCCACGTGCGCCGTGGCGCTCGCGCTCGATGAGGCAGGTACCGAATTCGGCGCCGCCGGCGCCGCCGCCGCGCCCGGCGCGCCGGCGAGTCCCAGCACAGCGGCAATGGCGATGATCGGTGGCACGGTAGAACGCAGCCTCATCGGTGTAGCTCCATTTCTTCATAACGCCGGTCGTCCCGGTCGAGGTACGCGCCCACGATCGGGCCGATCTCGGCAAGCGCACCGGGTGTGCAGATTTGCCAGTGCGTGGTGTCCACCTGGAACTCGCGGATTACGCCTCCCACGAACGACCGCCAGGTATCGACTCCCCTGGTGGATGCGGGATGGTCACGTTCTGCAGTG
The DNA here is from genome assembly GCF_001646865.1 of Aldersonia kunmingensis. GTDB lineage: Bacteria > Actinomycetota > Actinomycetes > Mycobacteriales > Mycobacteriaceae > Aldersonia > Aldersonia kunmingensis. The sequence goes on from NZ_LRRB01000241.1 coordinate 54,667, forward strand.
AAGTACAGTACGTCGCCGCCGAACTCGCCAGGACGATGGGCACGTTGGAGACCCACGTTGTGCGTCGCAGCGTCGAGCAGTCGGTGCAAGTGCTCCGGCCGAATCGATGGGAACCTACTTTCCACTTGCGCGAGGACGACGTCCACCGTCTCCGGCCCGACTGCCCGGTCGGTGATCTGCGGAGCGCTGTGCAGGCCGAGTCCGGCGAGCAGATCGGCGACGCGGAAGTCCTCTGTCGCAGTCGCGGACGGAACGGGACGCGCGAAGCTGTCGAGTAGCACGAGGGAATCGACGGTCTGCCCGGCCGCTTCGAGTTGTACGGCCATGGCATGGGCGAGAACTCCACCGAGTGACCAGCCGAGCAGGTGATACGGCCCCTCCGGCTGAACCCGACGGATCTCGTCGAGATACCGCGAAGCGAGCACATCGATGGATTCGGCCGGTGCCGAATCGTCGATGATGCCCGGCGTCTGCAGGCCATAAATCGGGCGATCCCTGTCGATCACACCGGTGAGACCGCCGTAGCACCAGGCCAAGCCAACAACCGGATGCACGCAGAACAGCGGCGCCTCACTTCCGGCGGCCCGGATCGGCAGCAGCACATCGAGTCCCGCGTCATCCGATCCGGACTCCTCGTGACGCCGCGCGATCGAGGCCGGCGTCGGATCGGAGAACAGCCACTGCAGCGGAATCTCGATGCCGGCACCGTCGCGCAGTTTCGCGACAACCCGCGCAGCGGATAGCGAGTCACCGCCGAGATCGAAGAAGTTGTCGTCTGCGCCGACAACCGGTGTCCCGAGAACGTCCTCGAACACGGACGCGACTGCCTGTTCTGAAGGTGTGGCAGGCGCGCGGAACACTGCTGCCTGCACCACCGGAGCGGGTAGTGCTTTGCGGTCGAGCTTGCCCGAGGCGTTGAGCGGGAATGCGTCGAGCACCAGGATCTGGGCGGGCACCATGTAGGTGGGCACGCGGGCTGCTACTGCGGCGCGCAGTGTGGCCTCGTCGAGGGTGGCACCGGCCGACGCGACGGCATAGCCGATCAACCGGTCGCCCGCATGCGGATCGCTGTGGGCGATTACGACCGCGTCTGCGACGTCGTCCGAGCCGCGCAGTGCGGTCTCGATCTCGCCCAACTCGATGCGCAATCCACGGATCTTCACCTGGAAGTCGGTGCGCCCCAGGTACTCTAGCTCGCCGGCAGGAGCGGAGCCTGCGGAGCGACCCGAAAGTCCAGGAGCGGAGCCTGCGGAGCGGCCATCGGACACCGCGGTCCACCGAACCAAATCGCCTGTGCGGTAAAGCCTTTCACCTGCGCCGAAGGGGTTGGCCACGAATCGGTCAGCGGACAGATCGGGACGACCGAGGTATCCGCGTGCGAGTTGCACGCCTGCGAGGTAAAGCTCACCGGCGATGCCCTCGGGGACGGGTTGCAAGCGTGCGTCGAGAACGTAGACCTGGGTGTTCCACACCGGTGCGCCGATCGGCACGCCGGCGCGGTCGGTGTCGGTCACTTCGTGGTAGGTGACATCGACGGCGGCTTCGGTCGGGCCGTAGAGGTTGTGCACACCCACTCCGGGTGCGAGTGCGCGCATCCGCTGTGCGACTTCGCCGCTGAGGGCTTCACCGGAGGCGAAGACCCGTCGCAGTGTGCTGCACCGCCCGGCGGGGACGGTCGCCACGAACACCGACAGCATCGACGGCACGAAATGCATCGTGGTCACCGACTGCTGCTCGATCAGGTCGGCGAGATAGTTCGGGTCGCGGTGCCCATCCGGTGCGGCGACGACGAGACGCGCACCGATCCCCAACGCCCAGAACAACTCCCACACCGATACGTCGAAGGTGACGGGCGTCTTCCACAGCACGACGTCGGCGTTGTCGAGGCCGTACTCGGCTTGCATCCACGCCAGACGGTTCACGATCGCGGCGTGCGGCACCGCGACACCCTTCGGGCGGCCCGTCGATCCCGATGTATAGATCACGTACGCCGTGTTCTCCGGACGCAGCGGTGCCACTCGGTGCGAATCGGTCACTGCCGCGGCCGAATACCCGGACAGATCCAGCGCGTCGATATGCAGGACAGTCCGGTCACCCGTCGCGAACTCATCGGTGGTGGTGGACAACACGACGGCTGGTTCGGCGGAATCGAGCACATAGGCGATCCGGTCGGCGGGATGATCGGGGTCCACCGGAACGTAGGCGCCACCCGCGGCCACCACCGCATAGATTGCGATCAGCAGGTCCGGGCTGCGCCGCATCGCGACCGCCACCCGAGATTCCGGACCGACCCCTATCGACACAAGGTGGCGGGCAAGGCGATTGGCCCGCGCCGCAAACTCTGCGTAGGTGAGGGTCGCGTCCACGAACAGCACCGCGGAGGCGTTCGGCGTAGCCGCAACCTGCTGCTCGAACCTGTCGAGCAGCAACCCCGACACCCCGTCGACAGCGGTGTCGTTCCAGCGCTGCAGTACCTGGGTCCGCTCGTCGGCGGTCAGCAGGTCGACCTCGCCGACCGGCAGTGCGGGATCTACCGCGATCGCCTCGATGACCCGCAGGAGCCGGCTACCGAGCGTGTCGATTTCGGCGGTCCCGAAGATGCCCCGGTCGTACTTCAGCACCAGGCCCAGCGTTGCCTCGACCGAGGCAAGCAATGTCACCGGGTAGTGCGTTCCGTCGTCGACTTCGACTCCGGTTATGCGCAGGCCGTCGAGTGCGTCGTTGGCTGCACCGAGTCCGTCCTTGTCGACGGGATAGGACTCGAACACCACTAGCGTGTTGAAAAGGCTGGTGACCCCGGCAGCGCGCTGAATATCCGTGAGACCAACGAAGTGGTGCTCGACGAGATCGGCCTGCTCCACCTGCAGTTCGCGCAGCAGAACGGAGATCGGCATCGTCGCGTCGATTCGCACGCGCACCGGGACGGTGTTGATGAACAGACCGACCATCGACTCGACACCGGGTACGTCGGCGGGACGGCCCGAGACCGTCGCGCCGAACACCACATCCGAGCGACCGGTCATGCGGCCCAACAGAATTGCCCAAGCCAACTGGACCACGGTGTTGACGGTGACACCGAGGTCGGCCGCCACCAGGGCGAGCCGTGCTGTCTCGGTCTCGGCCAGTTCGAGCGTCAGCTTGCCGATGCCCGATTCCGCGGGCGCCGCAGCGGACTCGAGCAGCGTGGGGCCTTCGACACCGTCCAGTGCCGTGGCCCACCGTTCCTGCGAGGCGGCTCGGTCGCGCTCGGCAAGCCAGCCGAGGAACGCGCGGTACTCGCCAACCCGCGGCAGCACCGAAAGATTGCCACCAACGGCGTAGAGCACCAGCAGGTCACGCATCACCAGCGGCATCGACCAGCCGTCGAGCAGGATGTGGTGGAGCGTGACAGCGAGTTGCCACTCGTCGTGCGCGGTGCGCGCGAGGGTGAACCGCAGCAGCGGTGGCGCAGTCATATCGAAGCCGCGACGCTGATCATCGGCGAACAGCGTCCGGGCGTGCGCCCGCGCGTCCGGACGGTCGGTGAGATCGACTTCGCGCCAGGGCACATCAACCCGTGTGGTGATGACCTGAACGGCGGTGCCGGTGTGGTCGGCGACGAATGCGGCGCGCAGGTTGGGATAGCGCTCGAGCAGTGCCTGCGCAGCGTTGTGCAGGCGGCTGACGTCGAGCGACCCGCCGAGTTTCAGGACCGCCTGCATCGTGTAGACGTCGACTGCGCCCGGCGCGATCAGCAGCGTGTGGAACAGCAGCCCGGATTGCAACGGCGACAGTGCCCACACATCCGCCACGCCCGGGTAGGCGGTCTCGAAGGCGTCGATGTCGGTCTGCGTAACCGATGCCAGTGGGAGGTCGGACGGTGTCAGACCGCCGGAACGGGGATCGGTTGCGTGCATGGCCAATCCGCGCAGCGCATCGCCGAACAACGAGGCAAGCTCGGCGACGTCGACGCGATCGATGACACCGGGCGGGAAGCTGAAGCCGGCATCGAGGCCACCGTCCGCGTCGATCGCCGCGTTGATGTCGATCACCACGTGGGCCGGATAGGTCTGCTCGTCCGCCGAGGTGACGTCGCCCAACTCGCCGGTCGGCGCCCAGCCGATCGCGGCGAATTCCGCGACGGCGGAACCGCCACCCACGCGGCCGAGGTAGTTGAAGCCGATCTGCGGAGCACCGGCACCCGCGAGTGTTGTGGCGGTGTCCGCGTTCAGGTTGTGGAGCAGGCCGTAGCCGATGCCCTTGTCCGGGATGGCAAGCAGCTGTTCCTTGACGGCCTTGATCGCCGCCCCTGCCGCAGGGCCACCGGCGAACGCATCGGCGAGATCGAGGTCGCCGAGTTCTGCCCGGGCCGGGTAGACGCTGGTGAACCAGCCGATCGTGCGCGACAGGTCCGCTCCTGCGAACACGTCTTCCTCGCGGCCGTGGCCTTCCATCCGTACCAGCGTCGAGGTGCAGTCCACGCCGCGGTTGCGCCGCCATTGCGTCACCGCGAGCGCCAGCGCCGTCAGCAACGCGTCGTTCGCACCGCCGCGATAGCGTTCCGGAACCGTCTGCAGCACGGCCTCGGTCACGTCGGCGGGCAGCCGCATCGCAACGCGATCGAGCGTGGCTGCGGTGTCGACGGCGGGATCGAGGGGCCGCGAGCCGATCACCGGATCGGCGCCTTGCAGGATCTCCTGCCACAGTGCGGTTTCGGCGACCCGCTCGGGGCGCGCCGCCTCCTCGGCGAGAGCGTGGGTCCACCGCCGCATCGAGGTCCCGACCGGATCGAGCGAAACTTGCTGTCCGGCAGCGAGTTGCGACCAGGCGATACCGAAATCGGGGATGAGGACACGCCACGAGACGCCATCGACCACATAGTGGTGCGCGATGATCCGCAGCACTCCGCGCCGGCGGGGGCCGCCGGTCGCGGGCTCGGCGAACTCGAACCAGACGAAGCGAAGCACCGCACCGCTCTCGGGATCGAGTTCGGCTACGGCATCGGCACATTCCCGCGTCGCGACCCGGGTGAGCTCGTCGTCGTCGATATCGGCCGGCACCGCGACACGGCGAATGAGTGAGTCGATATCGACCGAACCGACAGGACGCGCTTCGAGCATCGGGCTTCCGTCCGCGGCGTACCGCAGCTGGGCGCGGAGCATGTCGTGGTGGTCGAGGACCGCGGCGAGCGTGGCCCGCAGCAGGTCGGCGTCGATCCCCTCCGGCAGCTGCACCGCCACCGCCTGGGTGAACGCGTGTAGATCGCCGCCCGCCGCGAGCAGGTCGGCGAGCAACGGTGTGGGCGGCATTTCGCCGACGCCACCGCCGGGGAGCTCGGGCAGCGTGGCTGCTTCGTCGGCCTCGTCGATGAACACCGCGGCCTGCGCGAGCGCCGCAATGGTGCGGCGCTCGAATACGTCGCGCGCAGTGAACCGCACCCCACGGGCGCGGGCGCGGGCGACCAGCTGGATCGAGACGATGCTGTCACCACCGAGTGCGAAGAACGAATCATCCACGCTCACCGACGACAGTCCGAGCACCTCGGCCATGCACTCGGCGACGAGGCGCTCCATTTCCGTTGCAGGAGCACGGAATTCCGCAGTCTCGAAGACCGGTTCGGGCAGCGCCTTACGATCCAGCTTTCCGATCGGCGTGAGAGGCACCGAATCGATCACCACGAACGCGGACGGCACCATGTAGTTCGGCAGCCGCTCCGCGGTGAACTCGGCCAAGGCGGTGGAATCGACCGTGGTTCCCGGCGCCGGCTGCACATAGGACACCAGCACCGTCGCGCCGGAATCGAGTGTGCGGCCGAGGGTTACGGCGAAGCGTACCGATTCGTGGGCCACGAGAGCGGCGTCGATCTCACCGAGTTCCACGCGGTAGCCGCGGATCTTCACCTGGAAGTCGCTGCGGCCGACGAACTCCAGCGACTCGTCGCCGCGCCAGCGTACGAGATCGCCGGTGCGGTAGATGCGCTCACCTTCCGTGCCGAACGGATGGGCCACAAATCGCTCCGCAGTCATTGCGCTGCGGTCGTGGTAGCCGCGTGCCAGTGCGGCGCCGGAGAGGTACAGCTCTCCGGGAACGCCCACGGGCACGGGGCGCAGCCTGCGGTCGAGAACGTAGGCGCCGACGCCGGGCACCGCGGTGCCGATCGTGATCGCCTCGTCGGCAACCAATTCCGCGTAGTTCGAGATGATCGTCGTTTCGGTGGGGCCGTAGCCGTTGAAGTACCGCCTGCCCGGCGCCCACTGCGCGACGAGTTCGGGTGTCGACGCGTCGCCGCCGACCGAGACGACTCGAAGGTCGGTCAGCGCGGCGGAGTCGAGTGTGCCGAGGACCGCGGGGGTGATGATCAGGTTGGTGACCGCTTCGGCGGCGAGCAGCTCCGTCATCTCCACGCCACCGAGCACGTCGGGCGGCGTGATCACCAATGTCGCGCCGGTCGAGAACGCGGCCATCCACTCCAGCACGGACGGGTCGAAGCTCGGGGAACATACGTGCAGGAAGCGGGAATCCGCGGTGAGCTCGTAACGCTGCAGTGCCGCGCCAAGCACACCGGCCAGCCCGGTGTGGGTGACTGCCACACCCTTCGGCCGGCCCGTCGAACCGGAGGTGTAGATCATGTACGCGGTATTCGCCGGTCGTAGGGGCGCGAGCCGGTCGGCATCGGTGATCGACGCCGCAGAGAACTGCGCCAGGCGCGCCGCTGTGTCCGTGTCGTCGAGGACCAGCCATTCGACACGCCCACTGGGCAGTCCCGGGGCGTAAGGCGCCTGCGTCACACCCAGCACGGCGTCGGAGTCGGCGAGCATGAACTCCACCCGATCCGACGGGTAGGTCGGATCCACCGGCACATGGGCCGCACCCGCTTTCGCGACCGCCCATACCGCGAGCACCATCGAGTAGGAGCGCGGGAAGGCCAGCGCGACACGTGTTTCGGTCCCGACACCCTGCTCGATCAGCAACCGCGCCAACCGGTTGGAAGCGGAATCCAGCTCGCGATACGAGTAGGACCGGCCCTCGAATCGCACTGCCGTTGCCTGCGGGTCCGCGGCCACTGCGGCCGCGAGGATGTCGGGCAGCAACGCGGCCGTCGTCGGCGTGAACTGTCCGGGCAGCGCGGTCAGCGCGGCGTGTTCGGTCGCGTCGAGGAGCGTGAGGTCGCCGACGGGCACGGTTGGGTCGGTCGCCACGGCTGCGAGCAGGCGTGTGAAGCGCTGTGCCAACTCGGTCATCGTCGCCGGATCGAACAGGTCGGTCGCATAGACCAGTGATCCGGCCAGCCCGGCACCGTCGACGGAAGTCTCCGTCAG
>NZ_LRRB01000315.1 GCF_001646865.1 Aldersonia kunmingensis
TGCCGAGACCAACGAGAAGAATCATCAGCCCGAGCTGGCTGACCGTGCCGAACGCGAGCAGGAGCTTGAGGTCGTTCGCCTGCAACGCCCGCCAGCCCGCCAGTAGTACCGACGCGAGCCCGAGGATCAGCACCATCGGTCGCCACGGCGGAATGTCGGCGAAACCGGGTGCGAGCCGCGCGACGAGATAGACACCGGCCTTCACCATCGCGGCGGCGTGCAGATACGCGCTCACCGGTGTCGGGGCGGCCATGGCGCCTGGCAACCAGAAGTGGGTCGGGACGATGGCCGACTTGCTCAGGGCACCGATCAGGATGAGGACGATCGCGACGTTCACGAGCCAGCCCCGTGGCGCCTCGGCGATCACGTCCGACAGCAGGTAACTGCCCGAGACCTCGCCGAGCATGATGATGCCGACAAGCATGGCCAGCCCGCCCGCGGTGGTCACGAGCAGCGCCTGCACGGCCGCGCGCCGGGCCGTCGCACGCTCCGAGGCATGCCCGACGAGCAGGAACGACAGGACGGTGGTCAGTTCCCAGAAGATATAGAGCAACACCATGTTGTCGGCGGTGACCAGCCCGAACATGGCGCCGGCGAAAGCCACCATCTCGGCGGCGAAAACGCCGAGCCGCGGTTCGTCATCGGAGAAGTAACGGGCGCAGTAGACCAGCACCAACGCGCCAACGCCGAGCACGAGCAGCGACATGATGGCCGCCAGCGAATCGAACCGGACGTCGAAGTTCATCGACAGGCCGGGGACCCACTCGACGTAGACCGATTGCTCGTCACCCCAGTTGGCGATCACCCAGCCGAGCGAGGCGAGTGGAACGAGGGCCAGCGGCAGGAACGCGTTGCGACCGAGAACCCGAACGCACACTGGTGCTAGAAGAGCGGCGATCGCGTGCGCGGTCAGGATCAAGAGCAAGAAGAAGCACTCCGTCGTTGGTGGTGGACGCGGCGGGGTGTTGCTTACCCATCCTACGTGTCCGTTTTCGCCGTGCCTCCTTCGTGGTGGACCGATGTGGCCGTAGTCTCGGCGCTGTGGCCAGCGAGATCCGCACCGCAGCTCTCGCACACGTGCGCGATCGGCGGCTGCTGCAGACCCGCTCGGTCGGCAACCCCGCGTTCTACATGGCGGGCGGAAAAATCGATCCGGGTGAGTCCGCGCTTGATGCGTTGCACCGGGAAATCCGCGAGGAACTCGACGCCGGGATCGTCGCCGACAGCCTGTCCGAGCTGGGTGTGTTCGAGGCGCCCGCGTACGGCCATCCACCCGGCACGCACTTGCACATGACGTGCTTCGTCGCCGAGCTGACCGATGATCCGAGCCCGACGAGCGAGATCGCGGAGCTCCGCTATTTCACGGTTGCCGAATACGCGGCGATGCCGCACGTCGCGCCCGGCTCGATGCTGGTCTTCCGCAGACTCGCCGAACTGGGGTTGGTGGACTAGGGCATGTCTCCCAATCTCCCTTTCGGCGCCCCTGGCGCCCAATCGCCGCCCTGCTGCGTTGTCGTCGGCGTCGATACAACCCCGGTATCGACTTCTCCTCCGCCTTGCAGGACGACGATTGTCCTGACAGGTGCATCCGAGGGAAATTAGGAGACACGCCCCGTGCTCTTCCCGCCCGCCACCATCGATGCGATCGCCGAGGGGCGGGTGACGCTGGCGTTCCGGCGCTGGGAGCGGCCGCGGGTGAAGCCGGGCTCGATGATCCGCAACGCGCGCGGCGTGGTGGAAATCGTCTCGGTCGAGGAGGTCGACTCAATCAGCGCCGCCGATGCGCGCGCTGCAGGGTTCGACGATGCAGAGAAGCTGCGCGCGCTGGTCGACAAGAAGCGGGGTCGCACCGGAGCCGACGGAACGACCCGACTGTTCCGGGTTGGGGTGCGCTTCGGCGGTGAGGATCCGCGCCGCGCACTGCGGGCGTCGGCGGATCTCGCGGCCGACGAACTCGACTCGCTGCGCAAGCGTCTGGACCGGATGGACGCCGCTGCCGACGAGCCGTGGACGCGCACCTACCTCCGGCTGATCGCCGCGCATCCGGAGGTGGTGTCCACTGAACTCGCCGCCGCGGCGGGCATCGACCGTCCGGCCTTCAAGCTGCGCGTGCGGCGGCTCAAGAACCTCGGACTCACGGAAAGTCTCGAAGTCGGCTACCGAATCAGCCCGCGGGGAAGCGCATTTCTCGATGCCGACCCGTAATCCGGCGACAACGACGAAGATCGGTCCTCGTAGCGGCGGTAACCAATTCCGGCGACCGTCTGATGTAGTCCCTGGGCAAGCCGCAGGGTCAGTCGAATCAAGGGGAACGGATGAAGTACAGACGCATTGCATTCATCGGCCTCGCGGCGTCCGCGCTCGCGACAACCGGTGCCGGCACTGCCGCCGCCGACATGATGTATGCGCCGATGGGCGACCTCCCGGCCAACAAGCCGATCATCGCGCCCATGCTCGGCGACATCTACATCACCGATGACGCAGGCAACCTGCTGCAGTACAACCAGACGCGCAACGACATCGCGGTCAGCCTCAGCACTGCCGAGACCGAGCTGGCGGCGGGCGCGCTGCGCGGTCTGCAGAACGCGCCGCCGATCTCGCTCGGTCCGATCGGATTCCGTCCGGGCGCATTGGTCGCAGTGGCCGACACTCCGGGCGTGGATTGCGTGCAGGTGATCTTCACCGAGGTTCCGCCGGATCGCCGGAGCGGCAACTACGTCTGGCCGTCGTCGGTGGCGATCAGCGGTCAGGCGTACGGATACTCCTCAGGCTTCTGCCGCTAGGGGAGGTGGCGCTTACCTGGGTGAGCGCGCAATGATCGTGCGATGACCTCGTTGAGTGCCAAGGCCGAAGAGTTCCTCTCCCTGCATCGCGCGGGCGACCCCGCCGTGCTGCCCACCGTGTGGGACGCGTGGTCGGCGAATCTCGCTGTCAGTGCTGGCTTCTCGGCACTGACGGTGGGCAGCCACCCGCTTGCCGATTCGCTCGGTCGCGCCGACAAGGAAGGGATGACCTTCGACGAGGCGCTCGGCCGGGTCCGCGAGATCACCGCCGCGGTCGACGTGCCGGTGTCCCTCGATATCGAGTCCGGCTACGGCCAGGAACCGGCCCGACTGATCGAGGGCCTGCTCGACGCAGGCGTGATCGGGCTCAATATCGAGGACACCGTGCATAGCGAGGGCGGCCGGCTGCGGTCCCCGCAGGAACACGCGGACCTCGTGCGGGCGCTGCGGGAGGCCGCGGACGCGGCCGGTGTGCATCTGGTTGTGAACGCGCGTACCGACCTGTTCCTGCGCGGTGACGGCGATGAGGCGGACCGGGTCGACCGCGCAATCGAGCGCTTGCGGCTCGCCGCCGACGCCGGCGCCGACGTCCTGTACCCGGTTGGGCGCCACGACGACGCCACCCAGCGCCGGCTGACCGCCGAGCTCCCGCTGCCCGTGAATGCGATCGGACTGCCGGGCGAGGACGACCTCGCGACGCTTGCTGCCGCCGGCGTCGGCCGGATCAGCTTCGGGCCGTTTTTGCAGATGGCGCTCTCGAGCGAGGCGCAGCGGCTGCTCGCCCGCTGGAAGTAGCGGACATGGCAGCGGTGCGCGGTAGTCCCGCGCACCGCTGTCGGTTCGGTTGTTACTGCGTGGGCGTTCCCGGGTAGGTGGCGTCGGACAGCACCCTCCCGTTCTCGTCCAGCACGATGCTGCGGTCCGAAACCACCGTTCGGTCGCGCCACGTCTGCACGTAGACCATCCACTCGTCGTCGCGGACGGCGCCGACGAACAGTTCCAGCCTGCTCGCAGCGGCCCGTGGCGAATCGCCGGTACGGCCGAACACGTTGATGAGAACCCGACGGTGTGGCCGATCACCAGCAGCCGCGACGAGTTCGGTCGCGGTTCGGATACCAAGCCTGCGCAACTCGGTGCGCAGCCGCTTGCCCTCGGAGTCCTCGTCTAATGACGAGTCGATCAGGTGCAAATACAGGACCGACTGATCGACCCAGTCGACGAGCCTGCCCACCGGAATCCGGGTTTCCAGAAGGAGGTCCACCAGATCGTGGTGGGCCAGCGCCTCGATATTGGGAACGCCCTCGTCGATCAGGCGCGACCGATCGTAAAGATCGAGACCCTCCAAGCGAGTGAGTGGTAGCTGCTCTTCCAGTTGCCGTGTCTCACCACGCAAACCGATGTGCCGCAAGTTGTCGCGCAACACGGTCATCGCGGTTTCCGGCAGGACGCCGATGGCGAACGCCAACGGCAGCAGCACCGAGTTGTAATCCGCGATCGTGGAGTCGCCGACGATGGCTTGCACAAGCCATGCCAGCACGACGACGACGATCACGCGCACCGCAATCGTGGTGTATGCCTTGGGGCGCAGGTCGTTTCGGGAGTACCGGCGGAGGCACATGTTCACCGCGAAGAAGTACGAGCCGAGGAACGCAAAGGCCAGTGGATTGGCCAGGGCGTCGAACATGCTGTGGTCGCTGTCGGCCGCAATCGGTTCAAACGCCATGACCCAACCGAGCGCGAGAACCGAGGTAGCAATGCCGACCGGCCACAAGCGTTGCGTGGCATGCACGGCCGTTGTCTTGCCATCCGGCGCGAAGAACGCCTCGTCCATCTGCATTCCGTAGCGGGACTCGACGTCGTCCAGCGTGTGGACATTCGGATCCAGCCGGAAGATCTGGCGCTCGAAGCGGTCGCGCAGCGTGCTCAATCGTTGCCGGTCGAACATGAAGAACAGCAAGCCGGGCAGCATCGTCGCAACCGCAACGAAAGCGATCGTCAGAGCCGGCCGCACGGTCTGCAGGAACCCGAGATGCCAGGCCACCAGCGGCACGGCGATGCTGATGACGATGAGGCACAGCACCGTTGCCGCGTTGACGTGGCTGCGAAGGTACGTCTTGGGTGCGCCGGGTCGCCGCTCGGCCTTGCGGCGATCCTCATTGATGAGTACTCCGCGCTGCACCAGCGGCGTCCAATTCCAATTGGGCAGGGATGCATCGGCTTTGGCTCGCTCCAACGGAGCGAACACGACCGTCTCTCCCGCCCGACTGATGTGCAGCCGGGTCGCGGTGGCGTTGCGCAGCCGCTTGGGGGGCGCGGTCTCGTGGACGCCCGCGGCGTGCGCAATTCGTTGAAAGACCTTTGCTCGGATACCTTCGCGAGCGCGGCGATTGTTTATGCCCGAGCTTCCGTTCTGTCGGCGCGGGCTGTCCCCGACATGGTTCGCCATGGTCTTCACCTCCTTTGCTATGTATCCAGCTTCGGAGGTTCGCCGCGGGCAAGCGCGCGTAGTGCGCTACTTGCTTTTGAAAGACTCAGATCACAGGATTGTCTGGCTGTTATCCCGGCAGATCGCCATCACTGGTGTTTGGCCCGAAATCGGGCTCGAAACTCCCGTCCCTAGCCAGATTTATCTTTCGATCGCTCACAAGCGTGCGGCGTCGCCACGTCCACAGGTAGCTCATCCACTCGTCGTCGCGCATTGCGGCGAGTAGCAGGGTGAGGCGGTCGGCTGCTATGGCTGCAGTGTCGGTGCCGCGGCGAAATGCATCGATCAACACGGCTGGCCTTGGGTCGATGCGGACTGCCTGGAATAAGTCGGTTGCGGTTCGGATGCCCAATGCCCGCAATTTTTCCAGGACCTGCGCGCCCTCTTTGTCTTTGCTTAGCGTCGAGTTGACGACATGCAGATACAAGATCGATTGATCGACCCAATCGACAAGCCGCCCAATTGAAATCCGTGTCTCCAACAGCAAATCGATATTCTCCTGATGCGCGAGCGCTTCCATATTGGGTACACCCTCGTCTATCAGGCGAGCGCGGTCATAGAGCTCGAGGCCCTCGAGGAGAGTCAGTGGCAGTTTGTCCTCGAGTTGGCTCGCTCGACCCCACAGTCCAACCTTCTTCAGCACGTCGCGAAGTAGTGTGATGGCAGTTTCTGGTAGCACGCCGACCGTGAACGCGAGTGGAAGTATTACGGCGTTGTAGTCGTTGATGGTGGACGACTGAAGTATTGCCTGGAGCAGAAATGCCAGTACGACGGAAATGATTATTCGAACCGTGATGGCGGAATACCCCTTGGGGCGCAGGTCATTTCGTGCGTATCTATTGAGGCAAGTATTCAGAGTGTAGAAGTAGGCGCCAAGAAACGCGAACGATTGCGGATGCCCGAGGGCGTCGAACAAGGTTTGCGGTGGAGGGTCGCCAAACAGCCAGGGCTTCGGGGCTAGTGCCATAGTCCATCCGAGGGCGATCGTCGCGGTAGCAATCACTATCGGCCAAAGCCGCTGGCCCGCGCTCCCGATGGTGGTCCGCTCGCTGGGCTTAAAGTACACCTCATCCATCTGGTGCCCGTACCTCGACCGAACATCCGCGAGGGTGTGCATATTTGGATCAAGCCGAAAGATGTCGTGCTGGAATCGATCTCGAAGCGTACTCAAGCGTTGGCGATCGAACAGGAAGAACAGCAGCGCCGGCAACATGGTCGCCACCGCGACGAAGGCGATTGCTACCGCGGGTATTGCGACCTGCGCGACCTGGTCGAAAAAGTACGCAACGATGGGAACCGCGATGCTGATCGCGACGACGAGGAGAATCGCGAGGCCATGGAAAATGCCGCGCGGACTGCCGTCGGTGTCGTCGAATCCTGGCTCGCCATCGCCGTGGCCATCTTCAACTATTCCCCGGCGAAGCAACTCGTCCCAGGGCCACTGCTGTGGCGTGCCGCTAAGTGTGCGGGACTCGAGCGGTGCGAGCACAAGTGTCTCGCCGGTGCAGTAGGTGATGCGCAAGCGATTTACCGTGGCGTTGCGCAGCGTGCTCAGGACAGTCCCGACCCGGTGCATCGGAGGCGCGGGTGGTCCGGGCGGTCCCGGGGGTCCGGGGGGTCCCTGAAGTCCCCGTGGGCCCCGACGTCCGGGAGGTCCCTGCTCTCCCGCCGTTTTTGGCGGTGCGGATCGAAAGTGGGGAGCCTGTCTTGTGGCTTTGGCGCGGGAAGTATCGCGGGCTTTGCCGTTAGCCGCACCGGAGATGCTGCGTGGCTTGCCACTGGGAGCCATGGGTGTCCACCTGCCTACGTTGGCCGTATAACCACCCTCGGCCCCGCGCGTCCCGTCTTCACGCGTAGTTGACTACTCGAAACCAGGATCAGCCCGCGCGATGGTCCGCGTAAGCCCGCAGCGCCTCGACCTGCGCCGGATCGAGGGAGGGGCGCACCGACGCACGGGCCGACGCAACATCGGCGGCGGTGACGGTGGCGGCGTCGACGTCGCGGCGCATGGCCGCGAGAGCCGATTCGCGCAGCAGGGCGGCGCAGTCCGCGGCGGAATACCCGTCGAGGTCGGCGGCCAGCGCAACGAGATCGACGTCGGGGGCCAGCGGTACCGACCGCGCGGCGGTGCGCAGGATCTCGGTGCGGGCCTCGGCGTCGGGTGGCTCCACGAAGACGAGCCGCTCGAGCCGGCCCGGGCGAAGCAGCGCGGGGTCGATCAATTCGGGTCGGTTCGTTGCGCCGAGCACCACAACCTCGCGCAGCGGTTCGACGCCGTCGAGTTCGGTGAGAAGCGCGGCCACCACGCGATCGGCGACGCCCGAGTCGCTGCTCTGGCCGCGGCGGGGGGCGAGCGCGTCGACCTCGTCGAGGAAGATGAGCGAGGGCGCGGAATCCCTTGCCCGCTGAAACAATTCGCGCACGGCCTTCTCGGATGCGCCCACCCATTTGTCCATGAGTTCGGCGCCCTTGACCGCGTGCACGCTCAGTTGGCCGCTGCTCGCGAGCGCCCGCACAAGGAACGTCTTGCCGCATCCGGGAGGTCCGTACAGCAGCACGCCGCGCGGTGGGTCGACGCCAAGGCGCGCAAAAGAATCCGGGTGGCGCAGCGGCCAGAGCACGGCCTCGGTGAGCGCCTGTTTTGTGGCCACCATGTCGCCGACGTCATCGAGTGTGAGGCTGCCGATGGCGAGTTCGTCGGTGCCCGAGCGTGACAGCGGGCGGATCACCTCGAGCGCGCCGAGTAGGTCTTCCTGCTGCAGCACGGGATCGGTCTTGGTCTTGCTCGCCCGCGACGCCGCGCGCAGCGCTGCCTCGCGGCACAGCGCGGCGAGGTCGGCGACGACGAATCCCGGTGTGCGCGAGGCGATCACGTCGAGCGCAAGCTTATCGGTGGGCACCCGACGCAGCAGCGCCTCGAGCAGAGCGCGCCGCACGGCCGCGTCCGGCAGGGAAAGGGTGAGTTCGCGGTCGCACAGTTCGGGGTCGCGCAATCGTGCGTCGACGGCATCGGGGTGTGCCGTGGTCGCGATGAACGCGACACCGGGAGCGGTCAGGGCGGCGCGTATTTGCTCGAGGATGAGCGTCGCGACGGGAACGGGATCGTCGGGCAGCAGCGCGTCCACGTCGGTAATGAGCAGCACGCCTCCGGCGGCGACACTGGACACGGCCTCGCTGACCGCGCGCAGTCGCTCGCCGATTTCCGCGGCGCCAACGGTTGGCCCATCGAGTTCCACGACGTGCCGGCCGCCGAGCACGGACCGCGCGAGCGTCGCCTTTCCAACGCCGGCGGGCCCGGTCACAACCACACCGAGCCGCGCGGGGGCGTTGAGCGAGCGAAGCAGTTCGGGCTCGTCGAGGGCGAGACTGAGCCATTCGGTGAGCCGCCCCACCTGAGCCCCGACACCGACCAGATCCTCCACGGCCATCGTCGGCCGCCGCACCGGGGGCAGCGTCGGTGAAACAGGGTTGGCCACCGCGCCGGGTTTGGGCCGGACCGGGCCGACTCCCCAATCCACGGCGGTGTTCGGCTGCACGCTCACCGGGCCCGAGGCCGGATCGGTCGCAGCGACGGTGATCAGTTCGGTCGTCCATGCGACGCCGAAGGTGCGCGAAAGTGCTTGCGTGGTGGCTGCTGTGCTGGTGCCGGGCCCGAGATCACGCGGCAGCAGCGATACCGCATCGCCGACGGTCACCACCTTGCCGAGCAGTGCCTGTCGCAGCGTGGCGCTCGGGATCGATTGGGTGGCAAGCGCCGACCCGGTGACCCGCACCGACCGCGCCCCGTACACGGTGACGGGCGCGATCACCACCGTTGCGTTTTCCTTGATACCTGCGTTGGACAGCGTCACGTCATCGAGCAACGCCGTCCCGCTCGGAGTGCCGGCCGGTGCAAGACCCACCACCGCGGCGGTGCGCCGGCCGCCCGTGAGCGCGATGGGATCCCACTCGCGCAGACCGAGTGCCGCCAGCGCTTCGGGGTGCAGGCGAACCACACCGCGACGCGTGTCGGCCGCAGAAGTGTTGAGCCGCGCGGTTAGTGCGAGTTCCGCCATGCGGCCAACTTACCGACTGCCGGGCCGTCGCAGCCCGAGTCGAGCTACTGACCGCCGGGCACCTTCGCTTCGCGTCGCGCGCCGCTCGGCGCGCCGCTCCGACGGCTTGCTCTCCCAGTGCTGCGGCCGCGCGGCAACCCAGCGTTGGGAGCGCACGGCGAACGGGATGTGCAACAGGTAAAGCGCGTCGAGCACCATCAGCAGAATCAGCGGGTAGGTCACCAGCAACGCCGCGGCGAGCGCGACGAGCACGAGAAGTCCCGCGGCCGCCTGCGGCGGCACCGCGACGGTCTTCATCGCCAGTGTCGGGATGCGGCTCACGATCAGTGCGGCGCTGAACACCGTCCAGGCGGCGACGGCCGCGAACGACGTCCACCAGCCATTGCCGAATTCCTCGTACAGCGCGATCGGCAGTAGCGCGATGAGCGCGCCCGCCGGCGCGGGCACGCCGACGAAGTACTCCTGGGTGTAGCCCGGCCGGTTCGTCTCCGCGGTGAGCGTGTTGAACCGGGCCAGCCGCAGCACGATGCTCACCGCGTAGATCAGCGCGATGATCCAGCCCGCGCTGTTGGCATCGAGCAGCGTCACGTAGAGCACGAGCGCAGGCGCGACACCGAACGAGATGGCGTCGGCTAGGGAGTCGAGCTCGCCGCCCATCTTGCTGGTGGCGTCGAGCAATCGCGCGATCCGGCCGTCGAGCATGTCGAGGACCGCGGCCGCGCCGACCATCGCCAGCGCCACGCCGAGGTCATCCTCGAGCGCGAACTTCACCGCGGACAGACCCGAACACAGCGCCAGAATCGTGATCATGCTCGGCAGTAGCCGAACCGGTCCGGTGATCCGCAGCCGGGCAGGCCTCTCGAATGCGCTCACGACGCCTCCAGCGTGGCGGGCGGGTGGGTCATAGCTCAGACAGATCGGCGAGCACCGTTTCGGCGCCGACGGCCCGCTGGCCCCTTTCGACGAGGAGCTTGGTGCCCGCGGGGAAGTACGTGTCCACACGGGATCCGAACCGGATCAGCCCGTAGGTGTCGCCGAGGGTCAGCTTGTCGCCGGGCTTGGCGTCGCAGACGATGCGGCGGGCAACGAGTCCGGCAATCTGCACCACGACGATCTGATGACCGGACGGGGTGTCGATGACCATGCTCGTGCGCTCGTTGTGGTCGCTGGCCTCGGGCAGGTCGGCGGAGCGGAACTGACCCTTCTGGTGCAGAACCGAACGCACCACGCCGGGGGCCGGTACGCGCTGCACGTGCACGTCGAACACCGACAGGAAGATGCTGACCCGCGGCAGCGGCTCGGTGCCGAGGCCCAGTTCCGCCGGCGGCGCCGCGTGGTCCACAAGGGCGACTTCGCCGTCTGCCGGCGACACCACGATGTCGGCGCGGTTCGGTGGCACTCGATGCGGATGTCGGAAGAAAGCGGCGTTCGCGGCCGCGGTGGCAAGGCCGATGCGCCGGATCCAGGGCCGGTTGCGGCCGAGGCCGGCGATGGCCAGCGGCACCGCAACGAACGGGACTCCGCCCGGATGCAGCGGCGGGACCGTCGTGCGGACCAGGTCGACGAAGTGTCCGATTCCCGTTGGAGTCGGGGTCCCCGGTGGGGTTGGGCGGCGTGCCACAGGCTCCTCTTCAACCTCGATTGATCATCGTCGTTGTCGAACACTACCGCCGCCGCGGCTGAACCAGGGGTTCGCCGGTACCGTGTGCTCGGGCGGGGATATGTAACGCCACGGCCTGCCCGGAGTAATATGAGGTGTCCTCATGTCTACTTCGTCACAGGCGGTGAGGCACAAAAACTCCAGCCCCGAGCTGGGGTAGCGGCGTGGCGCGCCGCATTTTTGACAAGGAGAACACCATGGCCGCTCCCATCGCCCGGCGTGCCGGCGTTGCGAACACGCAGATGCTTGGACTGGGCGTTTATCGCCCGGAGCGAGTCGTCACGAATGACGACGTCGCCGGGCCGATCGATTCGAGCGACGAATGGATCCGCACTCGTTCGGGCATTCAGACCCGTCGGTTCGCTGAGCGCGACGAAACCCCCGTCACGATGGCGATCGAGGCCGGGCGGCGTGCGCTCGAGGCCTCGGGAGTCGACGCCGAGCAGATCGGCTGCGTCATCGTCGCGACTTCGTCGCGCATGGTGCTCGGTCCTGCCGCGTCGGCACAGGTTGCCACCGCGCTCGGCATGAACGACACGGCTGGGTTCGACCTCGCCGCGGGCTGCTCGGGCTTCGGCCACGCGCTGACCGTCGGTTCGGACATGGTCCGCGCCGGCACCGCTTCGCACGTCCTCGTGATCGGCGTCGAGAAGCTCACCGACCTGCTCGACAAGACCGACCGCACCACCGCGTTCATCTTCGCGGACGGTGCGGGCGCCGTCGTGGTTGGTCCGTCGGACGAGGTCGGTATCGGCCCGGTCGCGTGGGGCTCGGACGGCACGCAGTGGCAGGCGATCCGTCAGGACAAGCCGTTCGACGATTACTTCGACGAGGTCGCGGAGAAGGGCAAGGAGTCCGAGCGGCCCTACATCCGTATGGAGGGCACGGCGGTGTTCCGCTGGGCCGCCTCGTTCCTGGAGAAGGCATGCCGCGCGGCGGTCGACAATGCCGAGGTCACCATGGACGACATCGACGTGTTCGTGCCGCATCAGGCGAACCTGCGCATCACCGACGTGCTGGTGCGCGTGTTGAAGCTGCCGGAGAGCTGCGTCGTTGCCACCGACATCGTTGAGACCGGCAACACCTCGGCCGCGTCGATCCCGCTGGCGATGGAGCAGGTGCTGCGCAGCGGCCAGGCCAAGCCGGGCGACACCGCGTTGCTGATGGGCTTCGGCGCCGGCCTCGCGTACGCGGGCCAGGTCGTCAAGCTGCCGGCGATCAGCGCCTGACGCACCGTATCTGGACCAGGACGGGCCCCGACTCTCGAGTCGGGGCCCGTTCTCGTCTCGCCCGTCAGCACAGGCGCGAAGCCTGCGGAGCGCCAGTTAGCGCTGCGGCGTCACGCGCAGGATCCGGTCCTCGCCGCCGCCGTTGTCGGTGGTGATGAGTAGTGACCCGTCGGGCTGGGTCACAACCGATCTGATCCGTCCTACCGTGCCGTCGAGTTCCGGCACCGTCGTCTCCGCTTCGACGGTGCGGCCGTCGGGCGAGAGGCGCAGCAGCACAACCCGCTCGCCCTTCAGTGCGCCGATGGCGAGTGCCCCGTCCCAGTAGCCCCACGCGGGGTCATCGAGGAATGCCGTGCTCGCCGTCGCGATCGTGCTCGAACCCGAACTCCACACCGCAGATACCGCGCCTGGTACGCGGTCGGGGTCGGTCATCGGCACGGATTCGTCGTAACGGCCGGAAGAATCAATCCTCCCGTCGCTTCGCTCGCCCGAGGAACGGTCGGGCTTCCAGCCGTAGTTCGCCCCTGCGGCAAGCAGATTCACTTCGTCGTCGCGGGTCGGTCCGTGCTCGACCGAGTAGATCGCGTCCGTCCCCGGCCGCACCGCGAGGCCCTGCACATTGCGATGGCCCAACGTGTAGATCGGGCTGTCGCCGAACGGGTTTCCGGCACCGGGCCGCCCTGTTGCGGCGTCGACGCGAAGGACCTTGCCGCCGAGGGAGTTGGGGTCCTGCGCGTTGGTCGGGCGGGCGGCATCGCCGGTGCCGATGAACAGTGTGGCGGGTTGCCCGTCGGCCCCGCCACGCACCAGCAACCGGCAGCCGCCGTGCCTCCCGCTGCTCACCGGGAACCCGTCGATCAGCGTGTCGGTGCGCGTGAGTGACGTCCACTGCGGATCCACCGTCCACGTCACCACCCGAACATCTGTGGTGTCGCCGTCCTGGAAACCCTGACAGCTGAACAACTTCCGGCTCATTGCGAAATCGGGTGCGAGTGCGAGGCCCATCAATCCGGTCTCACCGCTGGCGAACAGATCGTCCAGGTCGGCCTCGAGTTCGCGTCGCTCACCGGTGGGCAGCCGTGCCACAAAGCTGCCGCTGCGTTCGCCGGTGAGCAGGGTTCCATCAGGTGCGGTTACCACGTCCCAGGGGTGGTCGAGTTCGCCGAGCACAGTGTCGACCTGGACGGGCGGCAGTGCGGTGCCTGCGGCCGCGGTTGGGACTGCTGAGGAAGGCGCTGACGGACCCGGTGTCGAGGTCGTGGGTGTGTCGCCGCCGCTGCCGCACGCGGTGACGAGAAGTGCGGCCAGCAGCGCCAAGGGTGCTGCGCGGGTCAGTCCAGAGCCCACGAGACGGTGACGTTGAAGGTGACGGTCTGTGTACCGGGTTCGAGCGGGATCGCGGACAGTTCATCCGCGGAGCTGGCGCGGGGCATCGGAGATGGTGAACCCGAGGAGGTTTCGTTGATGGTGATGACATCCCCGAGCGATACATCCGCCAGGTCCGCGTACTGCTCGGCGCGCGTCTTGGCATCGTTGAATGCGCTGGCGCGGGCGTCCGCGAGCAGTTGGGAATCGTCCTCGATGGCGAACGAGACGTTGCCGAGCCGTGCCGCATCACCGCCGGCGCGCACCGCGTCGTCGAGGATCTCCGACGCGCTGCCAAGTTCCCGAATGGTGATCCGCACGGTGTTGGTGGCCCGGTAACCGGAAACGGCACGGGTGCCGCCGCCGGCGCCGGGCATGGCGTACTCGGGCTGCAACGTCACCTCGGTTGTCCGAACATCCTCGCGGGCAACCCCGGCCGCGGTGACCGCATCGATGATCGCCTGCACGTGGGCGTTCGCCTCGGACACCGCGCCGGAAACATCGGGTGCGATGACCTCGACACCGACGTCGGCGTTGAGAATGTCGGGCGCGCCGCGTACTTCGCCGGTGCCGACGACCGTCACCTCGCGCGGGTTGTCGTTGGAGCTCGAGCAGGCAACGGTGCCCGCGCCGAGCGTGAGAGCGGCAAACGCGACCAACGCCGAGCGTGTGATGGTGTGGCGTTTTGAATCGGCGGCACTGCTGACTCGGCGCATAACCCCATCGTCACCCATGCGGTCCGGCAATGCCAGAATTGCCCGATGGCCAGTTCCGGTCCCGGACGTCCGCGGCTCGAACAGCGCCGACGGCCCGGCAAGACACCGCGGGCGGAGATTCTCGATGCCGCTGCGGAATTGTTCACCAAAGACGGCTATGCCAATACCTCGACGCGACGGATCGCCGACGCGGTCGGTATCCGGCAGGCCTCGCTCTATCACCACTTCGCGACGAAGGACGACATTCTCGACGCGCTGCTAGGCGGCACGGTGGCCGATGCGCTCGAGTTGTCGCAGCGGCTGATCGCCATCGATGCGCCCGCCGAGGCGCGGCTGTATCGACTTGTGCAGTTCGATGTCTCCCAGCTGTGTGCGGGGCGGTGGAATCTCGGTGCCCTGTATCTCCTGCCGGAGTTGCGCACGAAACGGTTCGCCGAGTTCCGGAGGGGGCGTAACCAATTGCGCCACGATTACGCCACGCTGGCCCAGGCCGTGGTGGACGGCCTCGCCGAGAGTGCCGCTCCGCGGGACCCGGCCGTTGTCGAATTGCCGTTCCGGCTCGTCGAGTCGTCGATCAGCATCCGGTCCGACGAGGGGCGCTCGCCGAAGTGGGCGGCGAAGGTCTTTCCGGTTGCCGCGCTTCAGGTGCTCGGCTGGTCCGGCGATGTCGAAGCGGTAGCCACGGCAGCCGCGGAACTCCCCGAAGCGGACAACCTTTCGGACTAGCCTCGACACCTCGGTGATCAAGTACGGCCGCGTGCCGACCGGGCCGTCATCGCTTGGTCAGCCCTTTTCGACGGCTGCCTTGATCTTGCCCAGCGACGAGTTCATTCCGGCGAGGAGCTTCGTCTCGAAATCGGTCTCGCCGCCGAGCGCGAACTTGATCGAGTAGCGCGAGAACGCGCTCTGTCCGCCGGAAACATCGCGACGCTGGGTGAGGCGCGTGCCCGAATCGGTCGGCTCGATCTCGAACGACCACACCATCCGGTTCTCGACGACCCTGAAGGCGACAGCACGATTGGGCTCGAAGCGCACCACGCGAGCGGTCGTCGGCCAGCGCTTCCAGCCGTCCTTGTTGAGGTTCAGCGTCCGGGCGCCCTCGCGCATTTCGCCGAGGACCTTCATCTTCGTGCACTGTGGGCTCCACTCGGGCATGCGCTCCAGATCGGAGACGACAGCCCACACCTGCTCAGGTGCAGCGGAGATGTCGATGCTGGCTTCGAGGGGCTGTGGCACTGGGTCTCCATCCGAGTCGGGTCAAGCGAGTGCGCCGGATATTACCCAAAAGTAGCGTCGGGAGGCAGTGCCGTTCTGCGCGGGTTCACCGATCGGTGAGCAGGCCTCCGGCGGAACGCCATCCGATCAGGCCGCCGCTCATATTGACCGCGTCGAAACCGTTCTCCACCAGTAGGTTCGCCGCACCGGCCGATCGCAGACCGCCGGTGCAGAAGGCGATGAGCAGGCGGTCCTCCGGGAAGTCCACACAGCGTTCGAGCAGCACCTCGAGCGGCGCGTGCACCGCGCCGGGAATGTGGACCCGGTTCCATTCGAACTCGCGGCGCACGTCGATCACCAGAGCACCTGCTTCGACGAGCCGAACCGCCTCTTCGGCGCTGATGGCCGGTGGTCGGCGGAGGTAGTGCCGGATTTTCATAACCTTCAGATTAACTGAAGGTCACTCCGATGCCGACATGATCCGCATCATGTGTGCCCGCAGAGCCTCGGTCAGCTCCGGGTTGTGCATGGCGAACTCGGCGTCGAGACGGGCCACCACCTCGCCTGCCCGCGCCAGCAGCGCCTCACCGTCGGCCGTCACTCGCAGCGTCGACGCGGCGCCGGCATGCGCAGTTCCGTCGTCGACCAGTCCGGCGGCAACGAACGCGGCGACCGCGGTGTGGGCACTCTGCACGGTGATCCGCGAGCGCCGTGCGAGCTCGCTGAACGAGATGCCCGGCGTGCCGCGGACGTGACCCAACAGGCCGTACTTGCGGGTGGTGAGCCCGAGCGGTTTCAGCGCCTCGGCGTAGGCGGCCTCCCAGACGCGGCCCACGGTGAGCAGCGCGATCGTGGGGCTGAAGGGAGGCGGCTCGGACATGTGGGCAGGCTACCCACCGGTTCTGCGGTACCCGCGGGTGTTCACCAGACTGTTGCCAGCCAGGCGGCCGCGGCCGCTACAACGATCAACGCGATGTTGAGGCCGACTTCTTTGGTCTCGCCGCGACGGAAATGAACTCCCGCGGCGAGGATCTGAAGAACGACGAATCCGACGGCGGTGAGCAGCGCGACGACCGGCGCGATACCGAGCGCAGGCGGAAGAAGCAGCCCGAAGGCGCCGAGGACCTCGATGACGCCGATGCAGCGCACCAACCACATGGGCACGGTCGTCCCGGCCCACGCCATCATCGGCGCAAGCTGTTCCTGGCTCTGGATTACCTTCTTGCTGCCCCCGAACAGGTAGAACGCGGCGAGTAACCCGGCCACGATCCAATAGGCGATTTCCACTGCGCGTCCCTTCGGTCCGTTATCGGCACCAAGACCTTACGAAGAGATACGCAGCCGGAGACAATTGGACGGCGAAAGATTCAGCGCGCCTCACGAATGAAAAGTAATGCTCGAGGGACGATTACCGATGTACGAATCAGCAAACCGAGAACCACCTACGAGCTAACGGTCCGTCCGCCACGCACGGAAGTGTTTGATCATGAGGCTGAATTCGATCCTGCACCGGGGGCAAGCTGTCCCGTTGCTGAAGACTGCCCGCATGAAGGGCGATCCCAAGTCCTGGCCGAGCGAGAAGCTCGAGCGATTGTTGACGCCCAACGAGATGGACCAGGTCCTCAGGCGCCGCCTCTAACCCGCCCGCCATGGCGCGGTCGCTCGGCGCCCAACCGGGCGAGGCGCACACCACTCACCATGCGCAGCAATTCGGCATACTCGATTAGGTGACGACCCCGCGTGCGACTCGCACCACCAGCACGTCCGCAAAGCCGATCATCCTCAGCGTCGATGACGATCCGGGAGTTTCCCGGGCGGTCGTGCGTGACCTGCGCCGGCACTACGGCGAGGACTACCGAACGATGCGGGCAGAATCCGGGCCGGCGGCGCTCGACCTGTTGCGGGAGACCAAACTGCGCGGCCAGCAGGTCGCGGTAATCGTCGCCGACTTCCGGATGCCGGGGATGAATGGCATCGAGTTCCTCGAACAGGCGATGGACCTGCATCCCTTCGCTCGTCGCGTATTGCTCACCGCCTACGCCGACACGGACGCCGCGATCGATGCGATCAACGTCGTCGATCTCGACTATTACCTGCTCAAGCCATGGGATCCGCCGGAGGAGAAGCTCTACCCGGTGGTCGACGCGCTGCTCGAGGCGTGGCGAACCGCCGATCACCGGCCCATCGCCGAAACGAAGGTGGTGGGTCATCGCTGGTCGGCGCGATGTTCCCAGGTGCGCGAATTCCTGGCTCGCAACCAGGTGTCCTACCGCTGGTTCCTGGCGGACGAGCCCGAGGGCGCGCAGCTGCTCGAGGCGGCCGGCGCGGACGCGGACAGTTGCCCCGTGGTCATCACCGAATCCGGAGAGCCGCTGGTCAACCCGACCGACGCCGAGCTCGCTGGGCGCGTTGGGCTCACGACGACGCCGTCGCAGGAGTTCTACGACCTGATCGTGGTGGGCGGTGGCCCGGCCGGACTCGGTGCCGCGGTCTACGGCGCCTCGGAGGGTTTGCGGACGGCGTTGGTGGAACGAACCGCGACCGGCGGGCAGGCCGGGCAGAGCTCACGCATCGAGAACTACCTCGGCTTTCCGGACGGCGTGTCCGGCTCACAACTCGCCGAACGCGCGCGGCGACAGGCCACCAAGTTCGGCGCCGAGCTGATTACTGCCCGCGACGTGGTCGGGCTGGAGGTGAATGGTTCGGCGCGCACGGTGCGCTTCGCGGACGGTGGTTCGCTCGACGCACACACCGTGGTGGTGGCGACCGGCGTGCACTACCGCCGGCACCCGGCGCCCGGCGTGGACGATTTCACCGGCCGCGGCGTGTACTACGGCTCTGCCATGACGGAAGCGGCGGCGTGTGCCGCGTCGGACGTCTACATCGTCGGCGGCGCGAACTCCGCGGGGCAGGCGGCCGTGTACCTGTCCCGCACCGCGCGCTCGGTGACGATCCTGGTCCGCGCCGAATCCCTGCAGGCGTCGATGTCGCACTACCTGATTCAGCAGATCGAGCAGATCCCCAACATTGTGGTTCGGGCCTGCACCGAGGTGATCGGCGCCGAGGGCGATGGCCATCTGGAGCGAATCATTCTGCGGGACAACGTGTCCGGTGCCGAGGACAAAGTCGATGCGCAGTGGCTGTTCCTGTTCATCGGCGCCGCGCCGCAAACGGATTGGCTCGACGGCCGCCTCGCGCGCGATGAGCGCGGGTTCGTGCTCGCCGGTCCGGATCTGACGGTCGGCGGGACACGTCCACCCGGATGGGATCTCGACCGCGCGCCCCACCATCTCGAAACGAGCGTTCCCGGCGTATTCGTCGCGGGCGATGTGCGTTCGGACTCGGCCAAGCGCGTGGCGTCGGCGGTGGGGGAAGGCGCGATGGCCGTGATGTTGGTGCACAAGTATTTGGCCTGACCTATCGAGGAGGATCGATGAGCACCGGATTACCTTGCGATCCAACCGAACTACGTTCGCTGTTCCTGTTCGAGAAGCTCGACGACGCTCAGATCGATTGGCTGTGCCGCGACGGCCGGATCGTCCTGCTCGAACCGGGTCGGGTGTATCGCGAGGGAGATCCGGCGACGTGCTTCTACGTGCTCCTCGACGGCGAGTTGCGGCTCACCAGGCTGTCACGCGGCGATGAAATCGAGACGGTGCGCTCGCATCAGCGCGGCGCCTACTCGGGTGCATGGAGTGCCTACGTCGGCGACCGCGTCGAGCAGAATTACGACGCGTCGATGTATGTGACGGTGCCATCCCGGTTCTTCGTGCTCGATGCCTCGACGTTCGCGGGCATGATGCGTGAGTGGTTCCCGATGGCGGTGCACCTGCTGGAAGGTCTGTTCTTCGGCAGCCGGAACACCCGTCAGATCCTCGATCAGCGCGAGCGGCTGCTTGCCCTCGGTTCGTTGTCGGCGGGGCTCACCCACGAACTCAACAACCCAGCAGCGGCCGCGGTGCGGGCCACCGAATCGTTGCGAGAGCGGATTGCCGGCCAGCGTCACAAGCTCGCGATGATCGCGAAGGGCAAGTTCGAGGCCTCGGCGCTCGAATCGCTGGTGCGGTTGCAGGAGGAAGCCGCCGCTCAGGTGGCCAAGGCGCCGACGCTCACCCCAATCGAGGAATCCGATCGCGAGGACGCGCTCAGCGATTGGTTCGACGATCACGGCATCGACGGTGGCTGGTCGCTCGCACCGACATTCGTGCAGGCAGGTATCGACGAGGACTGGCTCGAACGGGTCGTGAGCACGCTCGAGGGCGCGGGCGAGGGGACATTCGAGGGCGCCATCCGCTGGCTGAACTACACGGTCGAGACCGAGCTACTGATGAATGAGATCGGCGATTCGACCAAGCGCATCTCCACGCTCGTGGATGCGGCCAAGCAGTACTCCCAGATGGATCGCGCCCCGTTCCAAGTCGTCGATGTGCACGGACTGCTCGACAGCACGCTCGTGATGCTCGCGCGCAAGATCGGCGACGGCATCGAGGTGGTCAAGGAGTATGACCGCACACTGCCCGAATTACCCTGCTATGCAGCCGAACTGAACCAGGTATGGACCAACCTGATCGACAACGCAGTGGCCGCGATGCAGGGCGCCGGGACGTTGACCGTGCGCACCTATCGGGAAAATGATTGTGCGGTAGT
The DNA here is from genome assembly GCF_001646865.1 of Aldersonia kunmingensis. Taxonomy (GTDB): domain Bacteria; phylum Actinomycetota; class Actinomycetes; order Mycobacteriales; family Mycobacteriaceae; genus Aldersonia; species Aldersonia kunmingensis. The sequence goes on from NZ_LRRB01000315.1 coordinate 20,156, forward strand.
GGAAATCGCCGACACCGGTCCCGGGGTGCCCGAGGAAATCCGCAGCCGCATCTTCGAACCCTTCTTCACCACTAAGCCGGTCGGTGAGGGCACCGGCCTCGGCCTGGACATCTCGTTCCGGATCGTGGCCAACAAGCATCGCGGCGATATTCGGGTGAAGTCGCAACCGGGAGACACCCGGTTCATCGTCCGCCTGCCGCTGGAGCCACCGGAGCGCGATGGCACACCTGAAGGCGACACGAATCCCGAGAGGAGCGAGGCATGAGCGAACCGGTGCTGGGCATCGACCCGACGATGCCACCGAGCGGAACCGGCTGCGCCGAATGCGATGCGGTCGAAGGCTGGTGGGTGCATCTGCGCCGCTGCGCGCAGTGCGGCCATATCGGTTGTTGCGACACCTCGCCAGCGCAGCACGCCACTGCGCACGCGCGGCTCACCGGCCACCCGATCATCCAGAGCTTCGAGCCGGGGGAGGACTGGTACTGGGACTACCGGACCCAGGAGGCAACGGGCGGCCCGGAACTCACCCCGCCGCAACATCGCCCGGTCGAACAGCCCTCACCCGGCCCAAAGGGCCGTGTTCCGCTGGACTGGCGGCAGCACATTCACTGACGCGCGCTAGCCGGCCGGCGTCAGGTGGGCGATGATGCCGTCGAGATCGAGGACGAATTCTGTCGGCCGGAATGTGTGGCCGCCCGCGCTCGTGTGGAAAATGGGCGCCATGCCGTTGGCACGCAGCAGTTCTACGAAGAACTTTTGTGTTTCGCGGACGACCTTTTCATTGACGAAGTCGAAGAGCTTGAGCGGGTCGGGAGAATCCCCGGACACCAGGAAGATCCTTGTGTCCTTGTATCGGTTCACGTCCTCGCATGGGTCGTCGGCCTTCACCTTCGCCTCGTCCCAGGGCACGCCGTACACGGCGCCGAAGCCCAATTCGACCAGGAATGAGCTGAGGTTTGCCCAGTGCGTCACTATGCCGCCGTTGTGCCGCAGGCTCGCCGGACCGGAGTACGCGCTCGTCGACGCGAACTTGTTGGGGTACTTTCCGGCGTATTTCAACGCGCCGAAGCCGCCCATCGAGAAGCCGCCAACCGCGCGGCCGGCTTTGTTCGCATGGGTGGGGAAGTTGTCGTCGATCCACGGGATCAATTGATTGATGTGGAAGTTCTCCCAGTTGCGTGGGCCGACATTCGATCGGACCGGATTGCTGTACCAGCCCGCATTTCCACCGTCGGGCGTCACGATGATGATCGGTCGGTCGACGGTTAATTGGCGGATATTCCAGACGGTGTCGAAGGTGCGGAAGTCTTCCATGCCGCCGTGCAACAGGTAGAGAACTGGATAACGCTTCGCCGGATCGAAGCCGGTCGGAAGAACCACGTTGATGCCGGGACCGGGGGCGGGGCCTGGGGGCCAGCCGATTTCGGCGGTTTGGAATCGGTAGAACTTCAATCTTGCGTCGGCTTCGTTGCGATTGACGATGTGCAGGCCGTGACCATCGACTGGCATGTGAACCCCTCGCTTCGTTGCACAGACCGCAGTTTCGGCCGCCTGGTTCACGACGCTAATCCGCCGGGCCACCCGATGGACCGAGTACTTCACTACTCGAATCCGTGGTGACCCGGCGGTGGGCTGAGGCGTCAGTCGCGGGTGAGCGGCGCGCGCAGGCGCATGGTGACGACCTTGCCGATCATGAAACTCGGCGCGCGAATGCCGAGCGACCTGCGGTCGAACGTCGCCTCAGCGACGAGCACCATGCCCAGGCTCGTGCGGTCACGATCGGCGTGGAATTCCACTCGGGTTTCGCGGCCGCGCGCGGAGAACGTGCCGGCCACGGTCCAGCCATCGGCCGTGGCGCTGACCTCGTCCGCGCTGAAGATCGCGTACGGGTGTGCATCCAGGTCGAGCAGGCCCGGCTTGCGCAAATCCTTGTCGCGACGCTTGTGGCCGGTGTCGATGGCGCTGAGATCCACTTCACCGCACACGCTTTCGAGCTGGCCGTCGGGTCCGAAGGTTACGGATCCGGAACGCACTGGCACGGTGCCTTCAACGGTCTTACCGTGGTTGCGCACGGCAAATATCGCAGTACTCGCCGATGCGTCCACCGTCCACTTACCGGCCTTCGTGACGACGCGGGCGTCGTCGATTGCCCTGCTCATCGCACTGCCTCCTTCTCGCGATCCCACGTGTAGACGACCTCACGGATTTCGACGCGGTCCGGTCCCGTCAGCAGTGCCGGGTCCTCGCCGGGCAGCAGCTCGGTCGCCATGATGGCCTGCTGCGCGTCGAGCAGGTCTTGCTCGGTCATGCCGATCGAGACGATGACGTCCGATCCATCCGGTCCGCGCAGGACGTGGGTCCCGACGATGCCGGGTACGGATTTCACCGCGTCGGCGACCCGATGTTCGCCGGCGTAATCGTGGGCGGCGAGCTGAGCCGCGGTGCGGGGTCCGTCGAAGTAGGTCAACTGGACGTACATGGCGTTCTCCTTGTCGGTGTTGAAGTCGCTCGGTGTTGAACTCTCGAACTCGAGTTTCGATTCGTTTGGCCCCGCAGACATCAGTGCCAGTACGTAGCCGAGTACTGAACTCGAGTACCGAGCAGCGATCGGAACCCTCGGTGGATACTCGGTGCGTGGACACTCCGTTCGTCGGGCGTCGGTCCGAGCTCGCGCAGTTGCGCGCCGGAGTTGTGGCTGTGCTCGGCAGCTCCGGGCGGTTGATCCAGGTCAGCGGTCCGGCGGGAATCGGCAAGACCCGACTGGTCGACGCGCTCGGGGAGATCGCGGCCGAATACGGCCTGCCGGTCGCCCGGGGTTATGCGGTGGACGACCCCGGCATGCCTGCGCTGTGGCCATGGCAGCGGCTGGGACGCCACGTTCCCGGCCTGACCGAAGCTCTCGCCGGGACCGTCGATGGGTCTGCCAGTGACCGATTCACCATGTTCGTTTCGGTGGCGGACGCCCTGCGCGACGCCGCCGCGGAGCACGGGCTGGTCGTCGTGCTCGAGGACATGCACTGGTCCGACCGCACGTCGCTGTTGCTGTTGAAGCACGTCGCCGCCGATCTCGCCGGTGCGCGATTGCTGCTGGTCATCACCCACCGGGACGCGGTCGGCGAGGTACTGGCCGACGAGCTTCCGGAACTGCTGCGCCTCGCTGAGGGACGTGCCATAAACCTGCGCGGGTTGAGTTCGGCGGAGCTGCGGCAGTGGATGGATGAGGCCGCACCGCGGCAGTGGATGGATGTGGCCGCACCGCGGCCGTGGCTCGACGAGGCAGCAGCGGACGTCGCTGCGGATGCCGCGGAGAGCCTGCGCGAGCGCACCGGCGGAAACCCGTTGTACGTGCGGCTGCTGCTCGAATCGCCCGCCGACGAGACCGCGGTGAGTCCGCAGATCCGTCGGCTGGTGCTCGCCCGGCTTTCCACCCTCGGTGAATCGGCCCGCACCTGCCTCGATGCGGCAAGTGTGCTCGGCGAGCGGATCGACCCGGTGACACTCGGGACGATGATCGACCGCAGTGGAGACGAGGTCGTCGAGGCACTGCAGCAGGCGCGAGGCAGTGCTATCGGCACCGCAGCGGATGGACGTCTCGCATTCACCCACGCCCTCGTCCGGGACGCGGTGTATGCGGAGCTGTCCGATGCGGCGCGAAAGTCGTTGCATCGCAAGGCATCCGACGCATTGGCTGCCCGCAGCGATGCGGACGGCCTCGCCGGCCTGATCGCCAGTCATTTCCAGCGTGCGGGTGCGCCGGAGCAGTGTGCGGAATGGGCACGCCGCGCCGCCGACGCCGCGCGAGCAAGCCACGCCTACGACGAAGAGGTCCGCTTCCTGCAGATCGCGCTCGCCGCAACCGAATCCTCCGCGGGGCGAACCGACCTTCTTATCGGCATGGCCCGGGCCGAATACGCCGGTGGGCATATCGCGGCGAGCCTCGAGCACTGCGTGCTCGCTGCGAATGCTGCGGAGCAGGCTGGTGACGCGCGATCGGTGGCGGCGGCCGCGCTGGTGATCCAGGGGATATCGTCGCGGACCGTCATGCCAACGCAGGATCGGCTTGCGCAGACCGGCCTTCGGCTGCTGCCCGACGACGAGGTGGCGCTGCGCGCACGACTTGTCGCGTTGCGGGCGCTCATCGCTGTGGAGGTGGAAGACTTCGACCTGGCGCAGGAACTGTCTGCTCGCGCACTCGAACTTGCCGAGCGCAGTGATGATCCGGATGCCTTGCTCGACGGGTTGCACTGTCGGCATCTCGTGTTGTCCACGCCGTACCGCCTCGAGGAGCGACTTCATATCGCGGATCGGGCGATGGAGGTTGGCTGGACTGCCTCGCAACCGCATGCCGCACTGTGGGCCCTCCTGTGGCGGACCGACGCGGCGTTCCAGCAGGGTGACCTGCAAACTGTCGCGACCCTGGTGACGCGGATCGAGGAATTGGCCTCGAATCGCAAACTGCCACTGGCCCAATGGCATGCGTACCGGATCAGGGCGGCGTGGGTGGCGCTGCTAGGCGACCTTCCTGGTGCCGAGGTACTCAACGACTGGGCGCTCGAGATCGGCTTGGCGACGGGTGACCATTCCCTGGCAGGGATGCATCAGGCGTTCCGCACCCAGCTGATGATCCTCCGCGGAGAGGTGGACGACTCCGCGGAGCAACTTGCGGCGATCGCGGCGGCGCACACGATCGCGCTGGTGCGGATATTCGTTCCCATCACGCATGTGCTGGCAGGCGACTTCGATTCCGCCCGAGCCACGTTCGCGGAGTTCCGGACGATGGCGGACACCACGCCGGTGGGACCGCGCTGGGGCGCGTTGGTGTTCCATATCGGTGTCGCCGCGGTACTGCTCGGCGATGCCGAGACCGCCGATCGGGTGTACCGGCGAATGAGGGACACGGCCCAGTACTACTCGGGCGATGGCACCGGTCCATTCTTCTGCGCGGGGGCGATGGCTCGGCCGATCGGCGAATTCGCCTTGGCTGCTGGACATGTCGCCGAGGCGATCGACCTGTTCGAGCAGGGAATCGAAATGAACGCGCGCATCGCCGCGCGGCCCTTCACCGCGCTGAGCCAATTGGGCCTGGCACAGGCTTTGACGCGCCGCGGCGAGCAGGGGGACCCCGCGGACGCCCGTAGGCTTGCGCTGGCCGCTGCTCAGGAGTTCCGACGGATCGGCATGCCCGGCCCACTGCGCGATGCCGACCGGCTGATCGCCACCCTCGACCAGAGCGCGAAGGCCGCGAGTCCGCTGTCTGCGCGGGAGTCCGAGGTCGCGGGACTCGTCGCCGAGGGGCTGTCGAATCGTGAAATCGCCTCGCGGCTGGTGCTTTCCGAGCGCACGGTCGAGACGCATGTGCGCAGCATTCTTGCGAAGTTGGGTGTCGCGAACCGCACGGAGATTGTGGCCTGGGCGCTGCGGTCGGGGTGAGCTCGGAGCTCGGCGCGCGCTCATCTGGCGGAGTGAACGGAAGCGTTCGCTCCGTTGAACGCAACGGATCTTCCGTTCAAATCCGTTTCGCAACCGTCAATTCACCAGCGATATATCCGGCATCTCGATCCCCGCCCGATCCATGAACGCCGACCCGCGCCGCGCGAACAGTCCGGGCGTACACCCGTGCGCCCGCCGGAACGCGCGGTTGAACGCTGCCTCGGACCGGTAGCCCACGCGTTCGGCCACTCGGGCGAGCGGCAAATCTCCCTCGCGGACCAGGCGGGCGGCGAGGTCCATGCGCCAGGAGGTCACGTAGCGCATGACGGGTTCGCCGAGCAGGGCCGCGAACCGGGCGGCAAACGACGACCGGGACATGCCTGCCTCGGCGGCGAGGGACTGCAGGGTCCACGGACGGGCCGCGTCCGCATGCAACGCGGCCAGTGCGGTGCCGATGACGGGGTCGCGCACGGCGGCGATCCAACCCTGTTGCGGTGGTTCGCTTTCCAGCCAGGTGCGGATGGCCTGCACCACCAGTACGTCGGCGAGGCGTGCGGTGACGACATCGCTGCCGGGGCGCGGGTTCCTGGACTCGGCAGCGATGATTTCCAGTGCGGCGCGCTGCCATTCGGCGTCGGCGCCCGTCGTGACGAGTACCGGCGGAAGCGCCTGCACCAACCGGGCAACGGCAAGACCGGAGAACGCGACCGCCCCGCAGATCAAATTGCTGGGCGCACCGCCGCCGTCGATTCGGAGCCGTTCGTAGCGGTCGGTGAGTTCCTCGCGCGGCAGGTCGAACAGTGGAACACCGGGGGTGTCCACGTCGTCGGCGAGGAGATGGCCGGTGCCGTGCGGTACGAGAACCACCTCGCCGGTCGAAAAGTGGACGTCCTGATCATCCACGCGCACCACCGCGGAACCTTCGGTGAGCAGGTGAAAGATCAGCACGCCCGGCATCGGCGGCATCGTGACACCCCATGGCGCGGATAGCTCCGAGGCGGCGTAGAAAACGCCGCTCATCCCGAAGTCCTGCAGGGTCGCGGTGAGCAGATCGGACTCCATAACTCCAGTGTGCTCCGCTTCGGACGATTGAGCAATGAATCCGGTCGATCTGGCATTGATCGTATCGACGAGCCGGGCAACGCTGGAGATGTCAGGAAGTACCGGAACGAAACGAGGAGCCGATCATGAAGGTCTTGGTAGTGGGAGCTAGCCGGGGAACCGGCACCGAGGCGGTTGCGGCGCTGGCAAATGCGGGACACCTGGTCACCGCGTTCGCGCGAACCGCAGGACCAGCACCCGAGGGTGTGCGCGTGATCACCGGTGACGTCTTCGATAAGGACACGCTGACGAAAGCGATGATCGGGCAGGACGCGGTCGTCGTGACGCTCGGCATCTCCGACAACCCGTTCGGAGTGCGCCTGTTCCGGCGCGCGAAGACTCCGCTCGATGTGCGCTCCGCGGGCACCGAGCGGGTCATCGAGGCCATGCACGGCAACGGAATTCGCCGACTGGTGGTGCAGACCACCTATGGTGTCGGCGAGACGTACGCGAACCTGACGCCCGCGTTCAAGGCGTTCTTCCGGCTCGTGCTCGCGCCGCAGGTGGCCGATAGCGAGCGGCAAGAGGAGATCACGCGGAACAGTGGGCTGGACTGGACGCTGATCCGGCCGGTCGCGCTGCACGACGGTCGGGAGCCCGAGCCGGCGCATGTCGACCTGAACGACGGCATGCACAGCACACGGGTCTCACGCGAGCAAGTGGGCCGAGTGCACGCCGATGCCGTCGAGCGGCCCGATTGGATCGGCGCCACGGTGAGCGTGTCGAATTGATCGAAGCCACACGGACTGGCCGAACTGTAACGTTCACCCGGCTGCGGGTGATGGCACGGAAAGAAACCGGCCGCCTTCGCGTCGTAGCCCCGGAATGATGGAGTACTCGATGAAGCAGCGTATCTATCCGCCCAACCCGCTCGTCGTCCTGCTGGGGGTGCTCGGGAGCGGATCCTCGATTCCCATCATCAACCCCCTGACCGTCAACCCCCTGGTGTGACGAGCGACCCCTCGGGGGGTTTCCGGCCGTTGCCAACCCGAACGTTCACCCGAAGCGTCTCGCGTGTCGAATTGATTGAGGTCACACGCGGTGACAAGACCAAAACGTGTTCAATTGGGTACTGGGACGGCAAGGAACTGAGCTGACCGAGGGGAGCTGACAATGGCGTCGAGGCTCGTCGTGCAGACCAACGAGGGTCTGGTGCGCGGACGTGATGAGGGTGCAGTGCTGCGCTGGCGCTCGATTCCGTACGCCGCGCCGCCGGCCGGAGAGTTTCGCTGGCGAGCGCCGATGCCGGTCACTCCGTGGAGCGGCGTACGCGACGCAACCGAGTTCGGGAACGCGTCCCCGCAGCCACGCTGGGGCGCGGCCTTGGGCCCGGGCAACTTTCAGCAGGTCGGCGAAGACTGTCTGTCGCTCAATGTGGTGACACCGGCCCAGCCCAGTGCGACACCGCGCCCAGTGGTGGTGTTCATTCACGGCGGCGGATACATCTTCGGCACCTCGGCGCTGGCCCTCTATAGCGGTGTGCGCCTGGCGGAACGTGGGGACGCCGTCTTTGTCTCGATGAACTACCGGCTCGGGCCGCTCGGTTACTTGGACCTGAGCTCGTTGGCCACGCCGGGACGCCCGATCGACAGCAACCTCGGTCTGCGCGATCAGGTCGCCGCGCTGGAGTGGGTGCAGCGCAATATCGCCGCATTCGGTGGCGACCCCGGCAACGTCACGATCTTCGGCGAGTCCGCCGGGGGCAATGCGGTGACGTCGCTGATGGTCACGCCCGCCGCGCAAGGGCTGTTCCACCGCGCGATCGCGCAGAGTTCGCCAGCGCACTGGGCGCACGATTCCGAGGACTCGGCGCGGTGGGCGCGCAGCTTTGTCGACATCCTCGGCGCGACCCCCGACACCGCGATTCGGGCGATCGAACGGGCGACGCCGAAGGAACTCGGGAAGGCCATGATCGCGCTCTATCGGTCGGTGGCGAACGAGATCCCAGGACACTTCCCGCTCGAACCGGTAATCGACGGCGATTTCTTCCCGCAGTGGCCGATCGCGGCGTTCGACGAGGGCAACGCGCACAAGGTGCCGCTGATCATCGGCGCGAATCGGCGGGAGAGCAGCCTGTTTGCGCGGATTCCGGATGCGTTGCCGACCACCGAGGAACGCATCGAGGCGATGTTCGCCGCAACCGATCCGAAGGTGCGCGATCGTGTCGTAGCCGCCTACCCCGGCTACCCGGGCAAGTCGGCAGCACGGGCGATCGGCAGCGACGTCACTTTTTGGCACCCGAGCGTGGAGGTCGCGCAGGCGCATTCGCAGCACGCACCGACCTACATGTATCGCTACGACTTCGCGCCCCGCCTGGTAAGCGGGATCGGCCTCGGCGCAACACATGGCATGGAGATGATGGCGGTGTTCGGCTACGGGGACACTGGCGTGGGCCGCTCGATGACGGCGCTCGGCGGCCGGCGCGAGATGCGCCGCGTCACGCATGCCATGCAGGACAACTGGTTGACGTTCGCGCGTCGCGGGCGGCCGCTGTCGTCCTGGCCCGCGTACACCACGGGGGACCGGGCGACGATGATCTTCGACGCGCCGCCGCGAGTGGAGTTCGATCCGTACTCCCAGCGGCGTCGGGCGTGGGAGGGATACGAGCGCTACCACCGCCGCGGCGGCACCTCACCCGGCGAGCCTGCGATCCGGGCCTAGCTATCCGGGCGGATATCTACAGTCCGAGCGCCGTCGGCAGGTCGGCGACGGTGTCGATGACGTGATCGGGCTGCATGGCGAAGTCGTCGCGCGCCCAGCGCTCGAGCGTGTCGGGCCGGAACTTGCCGGTCTTCACCAGGACACCGGTCATCCCGACGACCTGTGCGGCGAGTACGTCGTTATGCAGGTCGTCGCCGACCATGACGACATCCTCGGGGTCGACGCCCATCCGGTGCGCGGCGGCGAGGAATCCGGCCGGCGCAGGCTTGCCAACGGCGATCGCCTTGCGGCCGGAGGACTCCTCGAGGCCGGTCAGGTAGATGCCGGTGTCGATGCGTAGCCCGTCAAACGTGGACCAGGTCATGCTGCGGTGCATTGCGACCACCGGCACTCCCTGGCTCATCCATTCGTAGACCGCGGACAGGGCGCGGTGGCTGAACTCCTCACCGGCGCCTCCGAGCACGATCACATCGGGGTCGTCCTCGACGAACTCGATACCGGGCATGTCCTCGCGAACCTCGCCGCTATTGAGCAGGTAGCAGCGGGCGCCCGGATGGTGTTCGCGCACGTAGCCTGCGGTCAGGGCCGCAGCGGTGAGCACCTCGTCCTCGGCGGCGGACATCCCCGCCCGCGAGAGCGCCTCGGCGATCTGAGCCCTGGTCTTCGACGTGGTGTTGGTCAGAAACGTGCGGGCGATCGACTTCTTGTCCAGCAATTCGATCGTCTCGCGGGCACCCTCGATGGGCTCCCAGGACGTCACGAGCACCCCGTCTATATCGAAGAGCACCCCGCCCAGTGTCTGCATGTTCCGACGATAATCCAGCGGCTTCACCCCTGCGGCGCATGCCGCCGGTGGCCTGCATCCTGGGAGTACGACGCACGCGCTCTCCTTGCACTCGCCATGGTCGAGTGCTAAAAAGGCTGTTGGCACTCGCGAACTGTGAGTGCCAGGTCGGGACGGTGAGACCGGTACCTATGACACTCCGGTCGTCCGTCGCGGGCACCGAGCCTGGCCAGCGTAATGAGACTGCTCGTAAGGGGTGGTCTCGTGTGTCATCCCATACCCGGAGGAACACTTCGCAATGGCCAAGATCATCGCGTTCGACGAAGAGGCCCGTCGCGGTCTCGAGCGTGGCCTTAACAGCCTCGCCGACGCAGTAAAGGTGACGTTGGGCCCCAAGGGTCGCAACGTCGTGCTGGAGAAGAAGTGGGGCGCCCCCACGATCACCAATGACGGTGTCTCCATCGCCAAGGAGATCGAGCTCGAGGATCCCTACGAGAAGATCGGCGCTGAGCTCGTCAAGGAGGTCGCCAAGAAGACCGACGACGTCGCTGGCGACGGCACCACCACCGCCACCGTGCTCGCCCAGGCGCTCGTGCGCGAGGGCCTGCGCAACGTCGCGGCCGGTGCGAATCCGCTCGGCCTGAAGCGCGGCATCGAGAAGGCCGTCGAGGCCGTCACCGCCCGCCTGCTCGAGACCGCCAAGGAGGTCGAGACCAAGGAGCAGATCGCTGCCACCGCGGGCATCTCCGCCGGCGACCCGTCCATCGGTGAGCTCATCGCCGAGGCCATGGACAAGGTCGGCAAGGAAGGCGTCATCACGGTCGAGGAGTCCAACACCTTCGGCCTGCAGCTCGAGCTCACCGAGGGCATGCGCTTCGACAAGGGCTACATCTCGGGCTACTTCGCGACCGACGCCGAGCGTCAGGAAGCCGTGCTCGAGGATGCCTACATCCTGCTCGTGAGCTCGAAGATCTCGACCGTCAAGGACCTGCTGCCGCTGCTGGAGAAGGTTATCCAGTCCGGCAAGCCGCTGGCGATCATCGCCGAGGACGTCGAGGGCGAGGCGCTGTCCACCCTGGTCGTCAACAAGATCCGTGGCACCTTCAAGTCGGTTGCCGTCAAGGCCCCGGGCTTCGGTGACCGCCGCAAGGCTCAGCTCGCCGACATCGCCATCCTCACCGGTGGCGAGGTCATCAGCGAAGAGGTTGGCCTCTCGCTGGAGACCGCCGGCCTCGAGCTGCTCGGCCAGGCGCGCAAGGTCGTCGTCACCAAGGACGAGACCACCATCGTCGAGGGCGCGGGTGACTCCGAGGCCATCGCCGGTCGCGTTGCCCAGATCCGTAGCGAGATCGAGAACAGCGACTCCGACTACGACCGCGAGAAGCTGCAGGAGCGCCTGGCCAAGCTGGCCGGCGGTGTTGCGGTGATCAAGGCCGGAGCTGCCACCGAGGTGGAGCTCAAGGAGCGCAAGCACCGCATCGAAGATGCCGTGCGCAACGCCAAGGCTGCCGTCGAAGAGGGCATCGTCGCCGGTGGTGGCGTGGCCCTGCTGCAGGCTGCCCCGGTCCTGGACGACCTGAAGCTCGAGGGTGACGAGGCGACCGGCGCGAACATCGTGCGCGTCGCGCTCGAGGCTCCGCTGAAGCAGATCGCCTTCAACGCCGGCCTCGAGCCCGGTGTGGTGGCCGAGAAGGTTCGCGGCCTGCCCGCGGCCAGCGGCCTCAACGCCGCGACCGGTGTCTACGAGGACCTCCTCGTCGCCGGCATCAACGACCCGGTAAAGGTCACCCGCTCGGCGCTGCAGAACGCGGCGTCCATCGCGGCCCTGTTCCTCACCACCGAGGCCGTTGTCGCCGACAAGCCGGAGAAGGCCGGAGCGCCTGCGGGCGATCCGACCGGCGGCATGGGCGGCATGGACTTCTAAGTCCTCGCTACCCGGTCAGCAATCGCTGGTTACATCAGCCCGGTCCCGCTTCGGCGGGGCCGGGCTGGTTGCATTTTTGTGGGCTGAGCGATGGCTTCCGGGGAAATGTGGCGAAATCGGTAAGAGCAATCAACGTGATCTCTCTCAATATCTTAAGAATCTCGATCTCAATCTTGTAACGCGAAGGTCACGTCTGACACAGTGTCCGCAAGGTTGACAAGTCGGTCGACCGATATCGATGTCGCGGTCGACTCATCGTCGTAGCGCGTCAGCTCACCCCTGGAAACCCTGGAGAACTTAAATGCGCACCATCGCTACCAAGCAGGACACCAGCAACCTCTCGTCCGGCATCGTCGACATCGGACCGAACCTTGCGGCGCTCATCGCCGGGCTCCTGGGAAGTCTGACGGCTCCCCCCACCACCACCACCCCGCCCGCCGTCTAATCGACTCGTTGCCCAGAGCCCGGCCTGTATGCAGGCCGGGCTTTTTGGGCGCTGGCGTCAAAGATCCGGCGTTGCTCGAGCCCCGCGAGTACCTGCAAAAACGATCCGCCCGGTCGTACCGAAAACAGACCGGCGTTCGGTATTCTCAGCCTCAATGACACAGGAAGCCTCCGTCGGCCGGACTTATGCCGGACAGCCGGTCGAGGATCGTCAGCGCGAACGGCGCGCGCGGTTCCTCGAGTCTGGTCTGACCGTGTTCGCACGCGACGGATACGCGAACAGCTCGGTCGGCGCGATCTGCCGTGACGCCGGACTGTCGTCCCGGCAGTTCTACGAAGAGTTCACTGGGCGCGAGGCGCTGCTGATCGAGCTCTATGGCGAGATCGAGACGATCGCACAGAACGCCGTTGCAGCCGCCATGATCGCGGGCGCTTCCAACAGTCCTGCCGAGGTGGTTGATGCGGGGACTCGGGCGTACATCGAGTCGATCGGCAGCGACCCGAGGAAGGCGCGCGTCGCCCTCGTCGAGGTCGTCGGCGCCAGCTCGCGCATGGAGGAACGGCGCCAACAACAGCGTCGGGACTGGGCTGCGCTGCTCGCCAGCGTCGCGCGCCGCGCTGTGCAGGACGGTGGGATTCCTCCCGACGATCTGGAGATCCGGGTCAGCGCCGTGATGGGTGCCGTCAACTATGTTGTCTACGACTGGAGTGTGTCCGAGCCGCGCCAGCCTCTCGACCACGTCGTTCAGGTTTTGCGGAAGATGCTCGTCGCCGCGATTGTTGCCTGAGCTAACCACTCGTTCACCTTTTGATCACCTGTCCGACGTGTGCGGTCACTAGTTTCACCGCCCATGACGGAACCGAATATCGAGCTGTCCGCACATCTCTTCGATCTGAGCATCGTGGACCTCGCCGACACCTCGGGTTTCCGCGTCGATGACAGCGATGACGACGATCCGCTGCTGCTCACTGCCAGTGGCGACGTCGTCGATACCTGGCGCGAGCAGTACCCGTACTCGCAGCGAATGTCGCGGCCGGACTACGAGATGGAAAAGCGGCTGCTGCAAATCGAGTTGCTCAAACTGCAGAACTGGGTGAAGGCGACGGGCCGTCGGCTTGTCGTCGTGTTCGAGGGGCGCGACGCCGCCGGCAAGGGCGGCACCATCAAACGCTTCATGGAGCACCTCAACCCCCGTGGCGCCAGGGTCGTCGCGCTGGAGAAGCCAACCGCCCGCGAGTCGAGCCAGTGGTACTTCCAGCGCTACGTCCAGCACATGCCGGCCGCGGGTGAGATCGTGCTGTTCGACCGCTCCTGGTACAACCGCGCCGGCGTGGAGCGTGTCATGGAGTTCTGCACCGACGACCAGTACGAGCGTTTCCTGCGCCAGGTCCCGCTGTTCGAGCAGATGCTCGTCGACGACGGCATCGACCTGGTGAAGTTCTGGTTCTCGGTATCGCCGCTCGAGCAGCGCACGCGGTTCGCGATCCGGCAGGTCGATCCGGTCCGGCAGTGGAAGCTCTCACCGATGGATATCGCTTCGCTGGACAAGTGGGACGACTACACCGCGGCCAAGGAAGCGATGCTGCGCCATACCGACACCGACCACGCGCCGTGGACGGTGGTGAAGAGCAACGACAAGAAGCGGGCGCGAGTCAACGCGATGCGACACGTCCTCGGCCGCTTCGATTACGCCAACAAGGATGCCGAACTCGTCGGCGCGGCGGACCCGCGGCTCGTCGGCCGCGCTCGAGACGTCATCGGGGAATAGTCCGCCACAAATGCGGCTGCGCCGTGCTCGTAGTGTTCGTCACTACAAGCACGGCGCAGATCGGAGCGTTGCTTCGCGGGCTGAACTACCGTTTCGCCGACAGGATCAGGAGTACGTCCTGCCACGATTTGGCGAGCTATTCCTCAGGACGGAAGGTTGAAGAGCTCCGCGACGACGCGGTCCGCGAGTTCGGCTCGCGAGGGGAAGAGCGAGCTGCCCGCGGGCGGCGCGGACGTGCTGCCCAGGGAATCGGAACCGAGCGCGCTGCCCGTGGGTCCCGACCCGACTTCGAGCCCGGAGCTGCCGAACGAACCGCCCGGGGTGGGGATCGAGCTGCCGCCGCCGGGAATCGGAATGACGATGTCAGCCTGGGCCAATCCAGAGCCGAGGAGAGTGAACGCGGCCAGACTTCCGGCCACAAGTAGTGCTCGCATTACCTGGTTCCTCCGTTGATGTTGTATTGCTCGGTTTGCCACTACCCGACGTCGGCGAGATTCGCCACTGGTCAGCCGACTGAGATGCCAACCTTTCCCACACTTCGCCCGACGTGACCTGGTCGTTACCGAAATATCGCGGAGTAATCGACCAAAGCTTTTATCGACCACAGGAAGCACGCGGCGACCGGCCCTGGGACCCAAGAAATAGGGTGTTTCTGGTGGAGACCGTTCCCATTCAGATGCCCGACGGCACGACCGTTCCGGTGCGGCTGGTGCCCGCCGATCCGGAACGCAGCCACCGTGTTCGGCCGGACATGCCGCGCCCGGTCGTGGTCATCGTGCCGGGCCTCGGCATACCGGGCGGCTATTACGACCTGTTCGCTGCCGAGCTGTCGATGCGCGGATTCGACGCCGCCATTTGCGAGCTGCGCGGCCAGGGCGACAGTCGACCGCGGCCGACGGCAGCGAGCACGTTCGGATACCACGAGTTGGTTTCTATCGATTTCCCGGCGATGTTCGATGTTGTGCGCACGCGCTTCCCGGACAGCACGCCCTACGTGTTGGGGCACAGCATGGGCGGGCAACTCGGGGTTTGTTACGCCGCGCGCATTCGCGGCCGCCTGGGCGGGCTTATCCTCGTCGCCTCGGGTACCCCGTACTTCCGGGGCTTCCGCGGAGCCATGTCGCCCGGCATCCTCGTCGGCTCTGCGGCGATGTCACTGACCGCGAACGTCGCCGGATTCTGGCCCGGCGACCGACTGGACATCGGCGGTTTCGGCCGACAGTCCCGGACGCTCATCGCGGACTGGTCGCGGCTCGCTCGCACCGGGCGCTTCGAACCCGAGGGTGCCGATATCGACTACGAGGAGCGCATCGCCCGGCTGAAGTTGCCCGTGCTGTCGATCTCGATTACCGGCGACGATGTGGCCCCCGAATCGTCGACGCGACACCTGACCGAGAAGCTGCCGAATTCGGAGGTCACCACCTGGTTGCAGCCGGAACGACTGGGCCACAACGGCTGGATCCGCAGCCCCGCGAGCACGGTCGACCGCGTCGCGGAGTGGCTGCACGATCGCTGACCGCGCATCCCACAATGTGAACGGAACATCCGTTGCGTTCAGCGGAGTGAACGGAAGCGTTCACTCCTTCTAACGCAACATTTCTTCCGTTCACGACCCGAAACTGCGTCCCACAATGTGGGCGGCGCCTCCGTTCCGGGACTACTCGGACTCGTTGAGCATCTCCCACAGGAACTCGAAGACCAGCGCCGATTGGAACGCCGCCTGCGCGTTGTCGGCCGCCCCACCGTGGCCACCCTCGATGTTCTCGTAGTACCAGAACCGATGCCCCTGCTCTTCGAGCCGTGCAGCCATCTTGCGCGCGTGCCCGGGGTGCACCCGGTCGTCCCGGGTAGAGGTGGTCAGCAGGATCGGCGGGTAGTCGGCGCCGGCACGCGCGTTCTGATACGGAGAGTGTGGCGCGATGAATTCCCATTGCGCCGGATCGTCGGGGTCGCCGTACTCCGCCATCCACGAGGCACCGGCGAGCAGCAGGTGGTAGCGCTTCATGTCGAGCAGCGGTACCTGGCACACCAGCGCTCCGAACAGTTCCGGGTACTCGGTAAGCATGACGCCCATCAGTAAGCCGCCATTGCTGCCACCGACCGCGCCCAGTTGCTTCGGCGTGGTGATGCCGCGCGCGACGAGATCGCTTGCGACAGCGGCGAAGTCCTCGTAGACCTTGTGGCGGCCGGCCTTCTGCGCCTGCGTATGCCACCCCGGGCCGTACTCGCCGCCGCCGCGAATATTCGCGGTGACGGTAATGCCGCCGCGCTCCAGCCACCCGATGCCCGACGCGCCGCCGTACCCCGGCGTGCGGGAGACCTCGAAGCCGCCATATCCCGACAGCATCGTCTGCCCGCTCGCGCCCGGCCGGCGCACAACGAAATAGGGCACCTGGGTGCCGTCGAGCGAGGTGGCGAAGAACTGTTCGGTCTCGAGGCCGTCGGCGTCGAAGTAGCTCAGCTCGGATTTCAGCACCGTGAGCGGTGTGCCGATCGCGCCCGCCAAGAGGGTGGGCGGTGTGGTGAAACCGCTTGTGGTCAGCATGAATTCGTCGCCGGCCTCGAGCGGGTCGACATTCCGAATCCCCGAACTCGACATGGGTGGAGTCACGGCGAGAGGTGCCCGGTGCCAGCCGTCCTCGGTGGGGGTGAGCACGTGTAGCTGCGTCTGAACGTCGGCGAGCGTCACCAGCAGCAGGTGGTTTTCGGTCCAGTCGTAGCCTTCCAGCGAGGTGTGCTCGTCGGGCTCGAACAGGACATCGAAATCCCGTGCACCCGAGAGGAAGTCCTCGAAGTCGATGGCGAGAAGGGCGCCGGTCGAATACGTGCGGTCGCCGATCTCCCAATCCGACTTCAGCTGCACGAGCAGTCGGTCCTTGTACCAGGATTCGGAGGCGTCGCTGGGGACGTCGATGTGGGTGGTGCGGCCGTCCTCGGCGAGGAGATATGTCTCGCCGTTGTAGAAATCGGTGGAGCGGGACACGTAATGCCGCTCATAGCCGGGGGTTCGGTCGTAGCCGGCGCCCACCGACACGTCGGAAACCGAGCCCTCGATAACGGTCTCTGCCTCTTCGAGTGGCGTGCCGCGCTGCCACCGCTTGGCGATGCGGGGATAGCCGGAATCGGTCAAACTTCCCGGGCCGAAATCGGTTCCGACATAAACGGTGTCAGCGTCGATCCAGCTCATGGTGGATTTCGCTTCCGGCAGCGCGAATCCACCGTCCGCTACCTCGCGGAATTGCCTTGTCGCCATATTGAATTCGCGAATCACACGGGCGTCCGCACCGCCGCGGGACAGGCTGATCAGCGCGAGGTCCTGTGCCGGGCGGCGCACTCGGGCCCCGGCCCACACCCAGTTCTCGCCCTCGGCCTCGGCGAGTGCGTCGACATCGATGAGCACGTCCCACTCGGGGTCGTCCTTGCGGTACTCCTCGAACGTGGTGCGCCGCCACAGGCCCTTCGGGTGTTCGCCGTCGCGCCAGAAGTTGTACAGCCACTCGCCGCGCCGGCCCGGATAGGGGATGCGGGCATCCGTATCGAGCATCGTGAGGATGCGGTCGTACAACTCCGTGAACCGGTCGGAAGAAGCGAAGCGTTCCCGGACCAGGTCGTTGCGTTCCCGGGCCCAATCGAGGGCGCGCTCGTCGGTGACGTCCTCGAGCCACAGGTACGGATCGTCGATCATGACGACATTCTTACCGACGTCGTCCAGGTGAGCTCGCACCCAGCTTCGTTGGGCAATCGTCCAGCCGCGAGCCCGCGGACCATGCGACGACACCGAAACAGTGCGGGACTATCCTGGGAACTCGTGACCTCACACTATGACGTCGTTGTCCTCGGTGCAGGACCCGGCGGCTACGTCGCAGCTATCCGCGCGGCGCAGCTCGGGTTGACCACCGCCATCGTGGAGAAGAAGTACTGGGGAGGTGTGTGCCTCAACGTCGGCTGCATCCCCTCGAAGGCGCTTCTCCGCAACGCGGAACTCGCGCACATCTTCACGAAGGAAGCCAGAACTTTCGGCATCGAGGGTGAGGCGAAGTTCGACTTCGGCGCGGCCTTCGACCGCAGCCGCAAGGTCGCGGACGGCCGCGTCAAGGGCGTCCACTTCTTGATGAAGAAGAACAAGATCACCGAGTACGACGGCCACGGCTCGTTCACCGACGCGAACACCATCGCGGTCGAGAAGTCCGACGGTGGCTCGGAGACCATCACCTTCGACAACGTCATCATCGCCACCGGCACGGTCACCAAGCTGCTGCCCGGTACCTCCCTGTCCGACAATGTCGTGACCTACGAGGAGCAGATCCTCACCCGCGACCTGCCCGGTTCGGTCCTCATCGTCGGTGCCGGCGCGATCGGCATGGAGTTCGGCTACGTCCTGAAGAACTACGGCGTGGACGTGCGCATCGTGGAGTTCCTCGACCGGGCACTGCCCAACGAGGACGCCGATGTGTCCAAGGAGATCACCAAGGCCTTCAAGAAGCTGGGCATCACCATCTCGACCGGCGCCGCGGTGCAGTCCATCGACGACGACGGGGACAAGGTCACCGTCGCGATCAAGGACAACAAAAGCGGCGAGACCGAGACGGTCACGGTCGACAAGGTCCTGCAGGCGGTCGGCTTCGCGCCGCGCGTGGAGGGCTACGGCCTCGAGAACACCGGCGTGGCACTCGAGCGCGGCGCGATCGTCATCGACAACGTCATGCGCACCAACGTTCCGCACATCTTCGCGATCGGCGACGTCACGGCGAAGCTGCAGCTTGCGCACGTTGCGGAGGCCCAAGGTGTGGTGGCCGCCGAGACCATCGCAGGCGCCGAGACGCTGCCGATCGACGACTACCGGATGATGCCGCGCGCGACGTTCTGCCAGCCGCAGGTCGCGAGCTTCGGCCTCACCGAGGCGCAGGCGCGCGACGAGGGCTACGACGTCAAGGTCGCCACCTTCCCGTTCACCGCGAACGGCAAGGCGCACGGCCTGGGCGACGCGACCGGCTTCGTGAAGCTGATCTCCGACAACAAGTACGGCGAACTGCTCGGCGGGCACCTGATCGGCCCGGACGTTTCCGAGCTGCTGCCGGAGCTGACACTCGCGCAGAAGTGGGACCTGACGGTGAACGAGCTCGCACGCAACGTCCACACCCACCCGACGCTGTCCGAGGCGTTGCAGGAAGCGATCCACGGCCTCGCCGGGCACATGATCAACTTCTGATCGAAGAACGCTCAGTACCCCGGACCGCCCGCCGCGTCAAGTAGTGACGTGACGGGCGGTTCGCGTCTACGTTGGGTCGACCGAAACACGTTCTTATAAGGAGTTTGTGCGCATGGCCATCACGGCAATTCTCGAGCTGAAGCTGAAGGCGGACGCTCTCGATACGGCGAAGGAAGTCGTCGGAAAGATTCTCGCGGACACCCGTGCGTTCGAGGGCTGCCTCGGTGTCGACGTCCTCATCGACAGCACTGACGAGACCCGGTGGCTCTGCATCGAGCGGTGGGCGTCGGCCGAGGCTGATGCGGCCTACCGCGCTTGGCGGGCGACCCCCGAGGGTGCTGCCCAGGGTCTGGGCCCGCTGCTCGCCGGTGCCCCCGGCCTCAGCAGCTACAACGTCGCCGAGGACGTCTAACTCGTCACTGCTTCCCGCGGGCACAGTGTGCCTCGCGGGCGACAATTCGCCCGCGACTGCACGCTTCGCCCGCGGGGAACGGTGTTTCGCCGCCGCTCAGGCTGCCTCGGCTGCGTCAGGACCCGAAGGACCCCGAAGGGCCGCTGGGGGGAGGCGGCGGGGTGATCGGGACTGCGCCATATAACGAGATTGGTACGCCAGGACCGCATGCGCCTTCGTTGAGCGGAGAGTCTTGGATGAAGTAGACAAAGCCGTAATACGGGAAGAGGCACCCGTAGAACGTCGTGTTGTTCCAGCCCGGGGCGGTTTCGCTCGGCAAATGAGCCGAGGCTTGATTGCCACCGAGCACTATGGCCGCGGCGGCTGCACCACTTACGGCGAGACCCGCTGCGATTCGCTTGAGTTTCATCTGTCAGCTCCTGAACGGTCCGCTTGACGATCTCGGACGAGATCGAAGCCAACAATGATCGGCCTACACTCGCCATGCTGCGAAATTCAATTGCATTGCAATTGAATCGTGATTTACAAGTCTCGCCTTTATGGTATCGACATGTGCCTCGTGCACATGCCGGGCTCGCCGGCTGCTCAGTGCGTGATGCTCGGCCGCCCGCCGTGCACCTCGATGCGCTGACCGGTGATCAGCGACGACTGCTCGGACACCAGGAACGCCACCAGGTCTGCCACGTCCTCCGGGCGGGTGACCCTGCCAAACGGCATGTCCGCATCCAGCGCCGCTGCGTCGGCGGCACCCGTGACTGCGCGAGCGAGCCGGTCGCCCATATCGGTCGCGACCAGGCCGGGCGCAACGATGTTCACCCGAGTTCCGAATTGCTGCTCCTCGACCGCCAGCGTGCGGCCGAGCGCTTCGAGCGCGACTTTGCCCATCATGTACGGCGCGCTGCCGATACCCGCGCGGGCGGCGACCGTGCTCGAGATCAGCACCACCGCGCCACTCGGGCTCTTGCGCAGCGTCGGCGCGAGCGCCGAGCACAGGTAGAACGCACCCAGCGCATGCACCGAGAGCACCTTCTGGATCTCCGCCGGATCGGTGTCGGCGATCATGCGGCCCCGGCTCGCGATGCCCGCGTTGTGCACAAGCGCGTCCACGCGGCCGAATTCGTCCTGCACCAGCTGGGCAAGGGCGGCAGCGGCCTCCGGGTCGCCGGCGTCGGAGCGCACCATCGTGGCCGTGTGGCCGAGCTTCGCGACCGCCTGCGCGGTCTCCTCGGCGGCCGCGTCATCGCGGTTGTACGTGCCGACCACGTCGTAACCGTCGGTGGCGAGCTGGAGCGCGATGGCGCGGCCGATGCCACGGCCGGCTCCGGTGACGACGGCAACGGGATTCGTGTTGGTCATGATCGAGCCCTTCGTCAGCGGTTCTGGTAGTTGGGCGCGCGTCGTCCGACGTAGGACGCCATCGCCTCGGTCTGGTCGGCGGTGTTCATGGCGAGCACCTGCTGCCGGTTCTCGAGTTCGATCGTGGTGTCGAAACTGGGGGTCTCCAGGGCCAGCCACATGCCGCGCTTGGTCAGTGCCAACGACATCGGCGCTGCGAGGAGCAGATCGTCGATGGCTGCGTTGACGCGCGCATCGAGCTCGTCCGACGGAACGACATCGGCGAGGAGACCGATTCGCAGGGCCTCCTCGGATCCGAATTTCCTTGCGGTGAGGAGCAATTCGTGTGCCCGGCCGGCGCCGACGAGGCGCGGTAGCAGCCACGAGACGCCGATATCGCAGCCGGAGACGCCAATGCGGATGAAGGACGCCGCGAAGACCGCCGGTTCGGCGGCGATCCGGACGTCGCTCGCGCATACCAGCGCGAGGCCGCCACCTGCGGCCGGGCCATTGACGGCCGCGACGAAGACCTGGGGTAGACGACGAATCTTCTGCACCAGCAGAGCGATTCGGCTCTGCAGCAGCATCGACTGCTGCGTCTCGCCAATGTCCTGTGCACCCGGAATCTGTCCGTAGCCGCCGAGGTCGAGGCCGGAGCAGAAGCCGCGCCCGGCGCCGGTGAGGACGACGACGCGCGTGTGCAGGTCGTCGGCGAGTCGGTCGAGTTCGGCGTGCAGCGCGGCGACCAGGTCGTGGTTCATCGCGTTCAGCTGGGCCGGTCGGTTCATGCGCAGTACGACCACGCCCGGACGGGGTTGCTCGACGATGACGGGCGGTCCGGTCGGCGCATCGACCCCTGTGCTCATCACGAAGTCCTCTCCACATTCGGCGGTACCTGAGCGAACGCTAGCTCTGTAGGCTGCAGTGTGCCACGTCACGTTGACCGCAGATATGGGAGTGCACATGTCGGACCAGTCGCCGCTCGAATCAGTTCTGCTCACCGAGCAGCGAGGCCGTGTCCGAGTCCTGACCCTCAACCGCCCGAAGTCGCGAAACGCGCTGAGCATGGCGCTGATCGGGGCGATCCGAACCGAACTTGCCGACGCCGACGCTGACGACGACGTGGACGTCGTGATCCTGACCGGAACCGACCCGGCCTTCTCCGCGGGCGTCGACCTGCGCGAGCTCGGTTCGAGCGACGGTGACCGCAATCTGGTTCACGTCGAAGGGATTCCGACCGGGCATCCGTGGCGCCCGCTGAGTAAGCCGGTCATCGGCGCGATCAATGGCGCCGCCATCACCGGCGGGCTCGAGATCGCGCTGGCGTGCGACTTCCTCATCGCCTCCGAGCAGGCCCGGTTCGCCGACACCCATGCTCGGGTCGGCGTGCTGCCTGGCTGGGGGCTGACGTGGCGGCTGCCCGCTGCGGTCGGGCGTGGGTTCGCGCGCCGAATGAGCCTGTCGGGTGATTTTGTCGGCGCCGAGGACGCGCTGCGAGCCGGCCTGGTAACCCAGGTCGTGCCGCACGATCAGCTGCTGGACCAGGCCCTCGAGGTGGCAAACACCATCTCCGGCAACGATCAGAGCGGCGTGCGGACGCTCCTCGCGTCCTACCGCAGCGCCGAGGAGCACATCGGTGATCCGGCGTTGGAGTCCGAGGCGGCGGTTTCGAAGGCGTGGCTGGCGCAGTTCAATCCCGCGTCCGTCGCGCAGCGCCGCGAAGCTGTCATCGATCGCGGTCGCGCGCAGAATACCGTTGCGGGGCAGTAGGACTCAGCCCTTACCCACGACGCGCAGCAGGCCTTCCTGCATAACGGTCGCGATCAGTCGGCCGTCGCGGGTGTAGAGGTGGCCGCGGGCCAGACCGCGGCCACCGCCGGTCCACATGCCGTCCTGCTCGTAGAGCTGCCATTCGTCGGCGCGGAACGGCGCGTGGAACCACACCGCATGGTCGAGGCTCGCGACCTGCATCTGATCCGGCTGCATGCTGATCGCGTGCGGACGTAGCGCGGCGGACAGCAGGAACATGTCCGAGATATAGCCCCACGCCGCGGCATGAACGATCGGGTCGTCGGAGAGCTGCTGGGAGGTCCTGACCCAGGCAAGTTGATGCGGATCCTTGGGCCCAGCGGCGCCACCGGCCATACGCGGCTGATCGGGACCGGGGAAGCGGAAGTCGATCGCGATATTGCGCTCGTAATTACGAGCCCACTCGTTTACCGCCTTGTGCTCGTCGGTTAACAGCGCCAGCATGTCCGGAAGTTCCTCGGGGGCTGTGGCCGTCGGCGCCTCGGGCTGGTGGGATAGGCCGTCCTCGAGCCGCTGGAACGACGCGGACAGTTCGAAGATCGTCTTGCCGTTCTGCTCGGCCACGACGTTGCGAGTGGTGAAGCTGCGCCCGTCGCGGGCACGTTCCGTCCGGTAGATCACCGGGTCGGCGGTGCTTCCCGGGTGCAGGAACTGCGCGTGTAGTGAATGTACGTGCCGATCGGGCTCCACCGTCCGTCCCGCGGCGACCAGTGCCTGCCCGACTACCGTTCCGCCGTAGATCCGACCCGCGTCGGTGTAGGAGCGACCCTCGAAGACATCGTCGCCGATGGGCTCGACGTGCAGGATCCGGTCGAGCGGCGGTCGCCGGCTCGCGGGACTATCCGGAATGTCTGCAGTGGTTTCGACCATTTGGTCACTTTATGACGTCATTTCCTTCGGTAACGGTAGGACGTCATGTTTTGTCCGGTTCTGCCGCAGTAAGTAGAACGTTTGCCAGGGCGCGGAGTTGATCGGCCGGCCCGTTTGCCGGATACATCCCACCGATGGCTAGTGTGCCGACGATCGCGATGTGCAGTCGGTCGGCGAGCAGGTCGCTGTCGACGAGATGAAGTCGCGCGGTCAGGGCACGCAATCGGCGCCGAAGTTCCTCCTCGTGGGCGAGGCAGCGTTCTCTAATCTTTGCCGTGTCCGCGCCGTCGAACTCCGCGGCCGTATTCACGAAGGCGCACCCGCGGTACTCGGGGAGCGTCGCGAGGTCCTGAATCCAGGTGAGTTGCGCGTCGAGTTCGTCGCGCGGTTCGGAATTGTCGGCAGCGGCCCTGTCCCATGCCGCCCAAAATGTTTCGTCCCGCCGCTGCAGCACGGCGAGGACGAGATCGTCCTTGCTCGGAAACCACCGATACAGACTTGCCTTGGTGGTCTCCGCGCGACGAACGACCTCGTCCACACCAACGGCACGAGTCCCGTTGCGGTAGAACAGGGTCGCCGCGATCCCGACGATCCTGTCCCGCAGCGCGTCGCCTCGCACCTGTTTAGCCACTACGCCTCCGAACTGCCGATCACGATCGCCGCCTTGCCGAAGCCGAATCGCTTGTACACCCACCGTTGCGCATCCGCGGCGTGATCGAGATCGAACTCGGCACCGACGATGACGCGGACACGGCCTGAGTCGAACAGGGCAGCAATTGCTTTCAATGCTTCGGGATCCGGTTCGACCAGACACGACACCGCGTGCACGCCGCGCTCGGCCGCGTCGGAGCGGTAGGTGGGTATCGACCATCCGTTGGCCAGGGATATGGTGCCGCCCGGAGCCACGAGATCGAATAACGACGTGCCGGAACCGCCGGTGACCAAATCGATTGCGGCATTGACCTTCCCGATCGCCGCCACTGCTTCGGCGTCGTTGTAGTCCACGCACGAGTCAGCGCCCAAGTCGTGCACCGTCGCGTGATCGTCGGGCCGGGCCAGGGCGACCACGCTGGCTCCGCGGGCAACCGCCAACTGCACGGCCAGATGCCCAACTCCGCCGGAGGCGCCGGTGACGAGCACGCGGTGTCCACTTTCCACGCGTGCCGCGTCGAGCATCTGCCACGCCGTGAGTGCCGCCATCGGGAGGCTCGCCGCTTCCGTGAACGACGCAGAAACCGGCATCGGCGCAAGCTGATACGCGGGTACCGTCACGAACTCCGCATATGTCCCTGCCGGATGCGGAAACCAGGCCAGGCCGTAGACGCGGTCTCCCACCTCGTACCGACTGACGCCGTACCCGACGGCATCCACCACACCCGCGACATCCCAGCCGGGAATATGTGGAAGCTGCATCGACTGCTCGTAACCGATGTTGTTGCCGGTGTGCATATCAATCGGGTTCACGCTCGTTGCGCGAACCGCGATGCGTACCTCGCCCGCAGCGGGTTCCGGGCGTGGAACTTCGACGAGCGCGAGCGTCGCTCCCCACTGCTCGTGCACCGCAGCGCGCATCGTCGTGCTGCTGGGCCGGCGTGCACCGATGATCATGCGGCACCCACCAGAGATGAGGCGTCCACTCCGCATTGCCGCGCCACGCCTGCAACGTCGAAATGGAAACTCTCGTAGGCGATCCGGTCGTCGCGGAACCGGAACAGCATGAAGACCGGAACCGTCGCCCGATTGCCGTTCGGCACAGCACCGTTCCAGGTGAATGCAGGAGTGAGCGATATTTCACCCCAGCAGCACAGCGTGTCACCGTCGAGGCCGTGCCCATCTACGCGCACCTCGTAATCGGGCGCGAAGGCGAACCAACCCTCGATGGCCCCCTTGACTTCCTCCCCTACGGACCGGGTCCCCAGCGGCGGCGACTCCAGCACCACGTCCGGGTGATAGATCGCCATCGCCCCTGCTACGTCCTGACGGCTTTTCGCCTGTGCCAACCGCCGGACAATCTCGGCCGCTTCGGTTGCGGCACTGCACTGTTCGCTCATTCCTGCATCCACCCTTTCCCCCGGGACTCCGTAAATATAGACCGATCTGTCTCTTTAGGTCAAGATCAAAAAGGTGCGCACCCCTCAAGTGCGCACCCTTTTGGGTGGAGCCCTAGTTCGCGATTTGCTCGCGCGGCAGACCCAACAGTCGTTCTGCGATCACATTGCGATTGATCTCGGACGTGCCGCCCGCGATCGTGATCGCGCGGCTGCCCAGGTACATCAGCTGGGCCGCGGGCAATTCGCCGGTCACTGCGCCTTCTCCACCGAGGCGCATGAACAGTTCGGTGATGTTCTGCATATGCTCGGACGAAACCAGCTTGGTCACATTGCCTTCCGGGCCGGGACCTGCGCCGGCGACTGCTCGCGCCACCTGACGCAGGTTGAGCATCCGCATGGCCTGCTCGGTGCCGATCAGGTCGGCGACTGCACGGGTGGCGGCCCGGTCCTTGCCGGTCTCGCCCTCGAGCATGGCCAGCAGGTGGGTGGCGCTCAACATCACCTGGCCGCCACCGATGGAGATGCGCTCGTTGCCCAGCGTCGCGCGCGCGACCGTCCAGCCGGCATCGATCGCGCCGACGACATCCTCATCGGGCACGAATACGTCGTCGAAGAAGATCTCGTTGAAGTTGGAATCGCCGCTGATCTGCTTCAGCGGGCGGATCGTGACGCCTTCCGCCTTCAGATCGATCACCATCGTGGTGATGCCGAGGTGCTTGGGCGCGTCCTTGTTGGTGCGGATGGTCGCCAGGCCGCGGTTACATGCCATCGCGTCGCTGGTCCACACCTTCTGGCCGGTCACCCGCCAGCCGCCGTCGACCTTCACGCCCTTGGTGGACACCGCGGCGGCATCGGAACCGGCACCCGGTTCGCTGAACAGCTGACAGAACACCAGTTCGCCGAGCAGGCCCGGACGGATCCAGCGCTCGATTTGGGCCGGATCGCCGTGCTGTGAGAGCGTCAGCATCACCCAGCCGGCGATGCCGAGCTTCGGCACCTCGACGCCCGCGAATTCCTCCTCGATCACCAACTGCTCGACCGGTGATGCGCCGCGCCCGAACGGTGCGGGCCAGTGCGGCACGAGGTAGCCGGTGTCGACGAGATGCAGACGCCGGTCCGCCTCGGGCAGCGCGTTGTACTTCGCCACGACCTCGGCGGCATCCCGCCGGTAGTCCTCGGCCTCCGGCGGCAGGTCTACCGCGTACTGGCGTTGCACACCGGAGCGGCTGATCGCGATCAGTTCATCGCGGGCGGCCTCCCCGTCGGCGAGCAGGCCCCGCAGGCTTTGCGCGCGGCGCAGGAACAGGTGGCAGTCGTGCTCCCAGGTGAAGCCGATGCCGCCGTGGATCTGAATGTTCATCTCCGCGTTCGTGACATACGACTCGAATGCGACGGTGGCCGCGACGTCCGACGCGAGCACGCCCTGCTCGTCGTCGACGCCGGCCCGCGCGGCGTCCCAGGCCGCGCCAACCGCGAGTTCGGCTGCGACGAGCATGTTCGCTGCGTGGTGCTTGATCGCCTGGAACGAGCCGATGATGCGGCCGAACTGCTGGCGCACCTTGGCGTACTCGACGGCCATTTCCATCGTGGCGCGGGCACCACCGGCCGCGTCCGCGGCTCCGAGCACCCTGGCAAGTCGGCGTGCGCGCACGGCAGCACCGGATAGCACCGCCTCCGGGGTGACACCGCTCAGCGTGAACTTCGCGATGTGCTGGGTCGGGTCCATGGCCCGGACCTTCTCGACTGTCACGCCCGGTGCGTCGGCCGCGACGAGCACGACGTCATCGCCGGCCCGTAGCGCAAGCACGGTCGCCACCTTGCCTCCGATGACGTATCCGGATTCACCAGCCACGGTGCCGTCGGCACCGAGGGCCAATGAGCCGCCGAGGCCGATGCCGCCGATGTTCGTTCCGTCGACGAAGCCGGGGAGCAGTCGCTGCTTGGCGTCATCGCTTCCGGCGTGGTTGAGCAGTTCCGAAGCCACGACCGTGGAAACGAACGGAACCGGGACGACGACGCGACCAAGTTGCTCCGCGACCACGGCGAGTTCGGGCAGGCCCGCGTCGTCACCGCCGAACTCGGACGGCAGGTGCAGGCCGAGCCAGCCCAGCTTCGCCAGCCCGCGCCACAGCGGGCCGATGTCATCGGCGCCCTTGTTGTGATCGAGCACGGCACGGGAGAGCGCCAAGGTCTTCTGATCGGCAAGGAATGATGCGACGACATCGGCTAGCGCGCGGTGTTCGTCGGTCAGTGCGAGGGACATCTGGGCAACTCCTCGGTGCGCGGACGGGTCAACGGGCCGTCGCCATACCGACGATGGCCAGTGCCAGCTTGGCGCACCCCCGGTAAACGCCGGGGCAGAATTGGGAAACATTTCGTTCCCGACGCTGACCCCGATGCGTTGGCGAGCCGCCGGTTGGCGGCTGTTCACAAGAGTGCCGGGTTCAGCGTGTGGTGTCTATCACGATTTTTCCGCGGACCAATCTGGTGCGCATTGCCTCCAGTGCCTGCGGAACCTCGGCCAGCGCGTACGTCCTGGAGACGTGCGGACGCAGCCCGCCGGCGATCAGTTGTGCAAGCGCCTGTTCACCTGCGGCAAGCGCCTCCGGCTGGTGTTCGGGCAGCGTCCGCATGTCGAATCCCTTGAGCGTGACGCCCTTGAGGAGCAACAGGTTCATCGGAATTCGGGGGATCGCGCCGTCGGCGAAGCCGACTGTCACGTAGCGACTGCCCCATGCCCCGGCGCGGATCGCCTGCTCGGCGTACACGCCGCCGACGGGGTCGATGATGACGTCGGCGCCGCTGCCGGTGATGTCCTTGATGCGTTGCTTGAGGTCCTCGCTGCCGTAGGCGATGCCAGCGACGGCACCGAGTTCGGCACCGACCTCGAGCCGGTCCGGTGTCGCGGCCGCCGCGATGACCTTGCCACCGAGTCGAGTCGCGATATCGACGGCCGCCGAACCCACACCGCCCGCGGCACCGAGCACGACCACCCACTCGCCGGGCTTCATCGCTGCTGTCGTGACGAGCGAGTGGTAAGCCGTCCGGTAGGTGAGGCCGAATGCCGCGGCACCCGCCATGTCCAACCCCTCCGGAACCGGCGCCAGCATCGCCTCGGGCAGGACGATGCGGTTGGCGAAGCCGCCGAGGAACGAGCCGCCCATCACCGCATCCCCGGGAGCGAAGGTGGTGACACCGTCTCCAACGGCGAGTACGCGCCCGGCGAATTCGGCGCCCGGCGTGAACGGCACGGGAATGCTCAGTTGGTACTTATCGGCCACCATCAGCACATCGGGAAAGTTGACCCCCGCTGCCTCGATTCCGACCAGCACCTCGCCGGGGCCCGCGACCGGGTCGGGCAACTCCCTGACCTCGAGCACGTCGGGATCGCCGTACCGTTCGCACCGCACTGCACGCATGAGACTCCTCTATCAGATCCAGTCCGAAACCAGTTGGCGGACAAGCTCGATCACGCCATGCGGGTCATCGAGCATGGCGTGATGGCCGGCGTTCGGCAGGGTCGTGTCGATCACCCCGGGCCCGAGATCACGCAGCAGAATTTCGTGGCAGACATCGTCGATGACCGAGTGATGCCCGGCGCGGATCACTGAGACAGGAACATCGAGCGGCCGCAGCGGCGCGGGCGGATCGAGCACGGCCTTGTACACGCCGTAGTCGAACTTCCAGCTCCAGCCGCCGGGTACGGGCCGCACCGAATTCCGTGCGATGTGCTCGGTGATGAAGTCCGCCACGTCGATTGGGCTGTCGTCGGGGCGGAACAAGCGATAGGCGCGCACCGCATCCTCGCGCTCGGGGTAGATCCGGGGCGTGCTGTCGGCGTGTGACACCAGCATCGCCAGGCGGTCCGGGTCGGGCTTTATCGCGATATTCGAGTCGAGCAGTGCCAACCCACCGAGCTTCGGGTACTTGGTCGCGGCGAGGTACGCGGGTTTGCCGCCCATGCTGTGCGCCACGATCACCGAGCCGGACGCAAGGGATTCGTCCAGTACGGCCCGAATGTCGTTGGCCCACAAGTCGAAGCTGTACGTATCGCGGCGGTCGCTGTCACCGAAGCCCGTCATGTCCATCGCGACCACGCGGCGATCGGCGGCCAGTGCCGGCGCGATGTGATCCCACCAGTGGGTGTTCGCGGTGTTCCCGTGTACCAGCAGAATGCCCGGTCCGGTGTGCTGGGCGCCCCAAATGCGGTGGTGCACAGAGACGCCGGCCGATTCGACGAATCGCGATTCGACCGGGGCGGCCAACGCATCGGTGAACCACTCCGGCGACATCAGCGCGTTGCCTCCTGGATCGCGCGCATGAGTTCGATGCGCAGCTCCGCTGACGGCAGCCCGGTGGAGTTGAGCATGTAGCGCGTCGCGTCACCATTTCGCTCCGCGATGATTCCGGCGACCTGGCTGGTCGTGCCGACGGCGGCGAACAGGTTCAGCACGTGGTCGTCGATGAGTTCGCCCATTTCCAACCACTTTTTCGGGCGGTCGCTCTTGGAGAGCGAATTGAGTTCGGCGCCAAGGTCGCCGAGTCCGTGCAGTTCGAGCACCGGATGGTAGGCGGGAGTGGAGCCGTAAAACGCGATCTGGTTGCGCACCGCGGTCTTGGCTTCCTCGAATTCCTCCTCGGTGCGGCCGGTGACGATCATGCCGGACGAGACGATCTCGGGTGCGGCCTCGGGTGCGCCGGCCACGGCCCGGCCGCGTTGCAGCGCAGGCAGTGTCACTTCGTTCACGTAGCTCATGGTGGTGAACGGGTGCAGGAGCAGTCCGTCCGCGACCTTGCCAACGGTCTCGGTCATCTTGGTGCCGACCGCGGCGATCAGCACCTTGGGCGGGGGATTGTCGGTCTTCGGTACGAACATCGGCGTCATCAAGGTGTGCGAGTAGAAGTCACCGCGGAAATCGAGCTTGTCGCCGGTCTCCCACGAGTGCCAGATCGCCCGCAACGCGGACACGAACTCGGCCATCCGATCGGCCGGGGCACTCCACGGCATCGAGAAGCGCCGCTCGATATGCGGCTTGATCTGGCTGCCGAGGCCTAGGTGCAGCCGGCCGTTGCTGTACTCCTGAATCGCGGTGGCCTGCACGGCGACCGTCATCGGTGAGCGGGCAAACGCCACCAGGATGTTGGTCAGCAGGTCGACGCGGCGGGTAGCGCCCGCGGCGACGGTCAGGTGCAGCATCGGATCGCCGGTGAGCTCGCTGAACGCGACACCATCGGCGCCGATGTCCTCGGCCTCGCGCGCGAGTTCGTCGACGCCGGTAAGCGCGCCCCCGCGTGCACCGAGCGGCAGGTCAACCTTCATGATCAGCTCCCGTAGGTCTCAACTTCTTGCTAAATAGTTATCGCTCGCTAAGCTCGGAGTCAACGCAACTCAGAGCGGATGCAATACAAGGGCCATGTGGCTGTCATCAACACAACCACAGGACCCGCGACAAAGGAGAAGCAGGACAGATGGGCGCAGTGATCGTCGAGGCCGTACGGACCCCGGTCGGCAAGAAGAACGGTGGGCTTTCCGGCATCCACCCCGTGGACCTCTCGGCCGTCGTGCTGAACGAGCTGGTCCGCCGCGCGGGCATCGCGCCCGAGCTGGTCGACGACGTCATCTGGGGCGTTGTCAGCCAGGTCGGCGAGCAGACCAACGACCTCGCGCGCAACGCCGTGCTCGCTGCGGGCTGGCCCGAGTCCGTGCCGGGCGTGACCGTCGATCGCCAGTGCGGTTCGTCGCAGCAGGCGATGAGCTTCGCGGTGGCCAGTGTGCTCGCCGGGCACTACGACGCGGTCATCGCCGGTGGCGTCGAGTCGATGTCGCGCATCCCGATCGGCACCAGCGCAGCTGCCGGTGGCAGCCCGCTGAGCCCGCTGTTCATGGAGCGCTACAACGCGCGTCCGAACCAGGGCGTCGGCGCCGAGATGATGGCCGAGAAGTGGGCGATCTCGCGTGACGAGGTCGACTCGTTCGCGGCCCGCTCGCACGAGCGTGCGGCGGCGGCGCAGGACGCCGGCCTGTTCGACGAGCAGATCGTCCCGGTCACCAACCCGGACGGCGAGGTCATCAGCAAGGACGAGGGCATCCGCCGCGGCACCACCGTCGAGAAGCTCGCCGGGCTGAAGACCGTCTTCAAGGAGGACGGTGTCATCCACGCGGGTAACGCCTCGCAGATTTCCGACGGCGCGGCCGCGCTGCTGATCGTGAGCGACGAGTTCGCCGCGAAGCACAACCTCACCCCGATCGCCCGCGTCCACACCGCGGTCGTCGCCGGTGCCGACCCGGTGATGATGCTCGGCGCGCCGATCCCGGCCACTGAGAAGGCGTTCGAGAAGTCCGGCCTGTCCGTCTCCGACATCGGCGTCTTCGAGGTCAATGAGGCCTTCGCGCCGGTGCCCATGGCATGGCAGAAGGAGATCGGCGCCGACGAGGCACTGCTCAACCCGAACGGCGGCGCGATCGCGCTCGGCCACCCGCTCGGCGGCTCGGGCGCCCGCATCATGACCGACATGATCTTCCACATGCGCCGCAACGACATTCGTTACGGCCTGCAGACCATGTGTGAGGGTGGCGGCCAGGCCAACGCGACGATCCTCGAGCTCGTCAAGTAACACCACGCTTCATCCGATGCCGCGGCGCTCACCGAGCGTCGCGGCGTCGTTGTCTGTGCACGCCGTGGCCGTTGGACAGAACCAAGTCCGAGCCAAACGAGTGCAAAACCCCCAAACGGGGCCGAAACTTCGCACCCACAAACACAATTTGCACCTGTGAACGCGAGCGGCGACTATCCGGTCGTCCGCAGCACGCGGCGGTGTCTTGCTGGGGCAGCCGATCGCGGCAGCCAGGTCGTTTCGTGGTCGACGACCGCGTACTCGAGATTCGCGCCGTTCAGGTTCGCGGCGGTCAGGTTTGCGCCAATCAGTCGGGCGTCAGTGAGGTCTGCTCCGGCCAAGTTTGCGCCAAACAGGTTCGCGTTGGTGAGGTTCGCTCCGGTCAGATTCGCGCGGACCAGGCCGGCGTTCGTCAGGTCCGCGCCCGTGAGATCCGCACGGCTCAGATCGGTGTAGTTCAGGTGTGCGTTGGTGAGGTTCGCGCTGAACGGAGCGGCGTTGGTCAGCTTGGCGTAGTCCAGGTTCGCATTGGCGAGGTTGGTGCCGAACATCGTTGCGCCGGTGAGATTTGTGCCGAACAGCCGTGCGCCGGTGAGATTCGCGCCGGATAGCTCGGCGTAGGACAGGATCGCGTGGGACAAATCGGCGTAGTGCAGCGCTGCACCCCCGAGCGCGGACCAACTCAGCAGCGCGCGCCGGAGATCGGCATAGTGGAAAACCGCGCCCGTCAGGTCGACGGCTCGAAGGTCCGCGCCTTTGAGCATGAACGTCGCATCACGCCAGTTCATGTCGCGATCCGGACTGATCAGGTGGCGGGACAGCAGCTGCACGATCGTGGTGCGGACGGTACCGTCGGCACCCGCGCTGGGCGGGTTGTCGCTGGCGGGGCGATGGGTGCGCTCCGTCTGGGTGGCGTGGAGCGTCGAGTTGGGCGTGGTCAGGTAGCCGCACAGTACGTCGATGCAGACCTGACGCTCGGCCTTGTTGCCGCGGAAGCTGTGCCAGTCGTCGGCGAGCGTGGCGATCGCAGCGGCACCGGACCGACGCAAATTTGGATTCGGATGCGCGAGCTGATCGGCCGCGGTGTTGAACCGCACGCGCAGTTCCCGGTCGACCTCACGAGCGTGGGCCCGGTCGGCGACGGCGGCCGCGCGATGTTGCTCCTCGCGCCATCGTCGAGCCGCGTCGAGTTGATGCTCGGCGTCGCTATGGCGTTGGCGTTCACCGTTGTGGAGGACGAGTGCGCCCGCGCCGAGCACGGCCATTCCCGCGATGACCACTCCGAAAGGTGCGCTGGCCTTTGACCAAAACCCCTGCCAGTCGAGTACGAACGAGGCGACCGCGAGAACGAACATCGTCGCAGCGGTGATTGCGATCGTCCCAAACGCAGCCAGCAGCCATCGCCGAGCGCTCGCTGTGATGCGCCCGGGTGGACCTGCAGGAGAGTTCGGCATCGTGCGTCCAAATCGGAATCGTGTCGCACTAGAACTACCCGACGACGCGTACCAGTGGAATGTCTACCTTGTTACATGTACGGGGCCGGACCTCGCCCGACCACGCCTGCCGCCGGCTTGGTGCTGGGCAACCACTCGGCGCTCGGATCCGCGGGATCCCGTTGAAACTGGCGAAGAGTGGTTGCTCAGCGTCCCTGTCACTAACCTGCGGACATGACTGCGCCCACAGCCCTCGACTCGCATCCGTTCATCGACGGCTTCGTCTACGGCGAAGGGCCGCGTTGGCATGCGGATCGGCTGTGGTTCACCGACGGGCCGGCGGGCAAGGTGTACTCGGTGGGCGAAGGTGAGGACCTCACCGTTGAGGCCGAGGTCGAACGCCCCTCGGGCCTGGGCTGGCTTCCCGACGGGACGCTCGTCGTTTCCTCGCTTTTCGCGGCAAAGATCCATCACGTCGACGCGAAGACCAACGCGGCGACAACGTTCGACATCAGCGACGTGGCTTGGTCGACCAACGACCTCCTCGTCACTCCCGGCGGCTATGCCTACGTCGATCTCTATCGCGAAGGCGGAGGTGCGATCGGCTTCGTTGACCGAAGCGGTGCGGTTCGGGTGGTCGCGGATGGCCTGGAACTGCCCAATGGGATGTGCGTCCTTCCCGATGGGCAAACGTTGGTGGTCAGCGAGACGGGCGGGTCGCGGATCTCGTCGTTCCGAATCGAGCCGGACGGCAGCTTGGGCGCTCGAGGCGTGTTCGCGGATCTGGGGCCCGAGCGGCACCCCGACGGACTCTGCGTCGATGCCGAAGGCGCCGTGTGGGTCGGGTGTTATGACACCGGCGAGTTCCTGCGAGTTATGCAGGGCGGCAACGTGACTCATCTCGTCGAAATCGAAGGTGGCTGGGCCGTGGCACCCGCACTGGGTGGCGCCGATGGGCGCACGCTCTACATGGTTGTCGACGACACGACCCACGAGGGCCTCATGGCCGGCGAGTCGACCGGATGGGTTGTGCAGACGCGGGTCGACGTCCCGGGTGCTGGGTCGCCCTAGGTTACTTGACCTACTTGACTTGACCTGCTTGACCTAGGATGATTGTGGCATGAGCACCCCGATACGGGACATCGTTGCCGCGGAGCTCGCCGCCAGCGGTCTCGAACAGGCCGAGCTGAACCCGGCCGACGTTGCCTACATAGAACATGGGATCCGCAGCGTGCTCTCTGGGCTGAAGGCGCGCCGAGTTTGGGAAAACCACATCGGCCCGATCCTCACCCACAAGCAGGTCCTCGAGGTGACGGGGTGGAGTAAGCAGGCCCTGAGCCAGGCCGTTCGCGAGCACCGGGTTGTGCGTTTGCAGGCCGAGGACGGCTCGGCCGGATACTCGGTGGCGGGATTCGATGACGCCACTCCCGCCCGTCCGATCGTGGGACTCAAGGACGTGCTGAAGGTGTGGGCGGGTCCCGACGCGTCCGGCTGGATGACAGCGTCCTGGCTGAGCACCGAACAACCCGAGCTGGATGGTCGCACCCCTCGCCAGGCGTTGCTTGACGGCGATGCGCTTGCCGTAGTCGACCTCGCCCATGCGGCGACGGGGCGACTTGCCGCGTGAGTGCACCTCGCACCGCTCTGCACCTGCTCGCCCCTCCTTCCCCCGATCAGCTCCGCGGTCGTTTTCCGGCCAGGACGCTGCCCGCGGGCACGATCACCTACCGCTGCCACGGCGCCGGGTTGGGGCCGTGCTGGTTCGGCCACAGCGGTTACGGCCGTATCGATCTCGCACCCCCGGATGGGACCTGCTACGTCGCCGAGTCCGAACAGATCACGTTGCTCGAGACCTGGGGCGGCATGCGAGTCATCCCGAGTTCCGAGCTGTCAGCCCGGGCGATCTCGCGGGTGCAACTCGGCGTGGACCGCACGGTCGCCGATCTGACATCGAACGAATGCGCACAATTCGGTGTCACCGCAGAGATTTTCACGACCGGCAACTATCAGCTCACCCAGTTGTGGGCGGCGGCGCTCCGGGCCGCGGGCTACCGAGGCATCCGCTATTGGGCCCGCCACGACCTGGCTCACACGCGCGCCTGTCTCGCGCTGTTCGACGGGGCCGGCGATCGTGCCAATATCGGAACAATCACCGGCGACTACGCCGTGGTCACCACCCACACCCTCGATACCCGGCCGGGCCTGATCGAGGCATTGCGCCGCAACACCGGAATCACCGTTCTGCCGATCCCGCACTCGTTGTGAGGTCGGTAACCGCTCTTCCGCGTCGCGGACTCCGTTCCAGGTGTTCTCGTACCCCACGATCCCGCCCGCGTAGGGCATGAAGTTTTGCCGCTTGCCCGGGACGAGGTTTCGGTGCATGGCGCAGTGGGTATCGAAGGCTGTGCAGCGCAGGCGGTTCGGCTGACGGGGGCGAACCGGCCGCACAACGAGAAGGCCCGCACCGAGAGCTCGATTCTCGGGCGGGCCTTGTCGCCGAAGCGGTGTGTCAGCCGCCGATCGCTTGGTTCCAGGGCAGGACCTGGCCGAGCAGCTCGGGGAACTTCTTCTCGGCGTACCTCACGTACTCGTTGATGTGGTCGCGCATCCGCTCCTCGGAGAGGTCCGCGTTGTGCTCGCTGAGCGCGCGGTAGATGTTCGTGTGGGCCTTGAGCGTGGTCTCGCGCAGCGCCGCAGGATGGTCCACACCCATCACCGTGCCGCCGGTAATCCGCATGAGTGCGTCCGTGAGGTAACCGAAGAGCGCGTTGCCGGTGGAAAACGCGATGATGTCGTGGAATTCCTTGTTGGTCTCGAGGAATGTGTCGATATCCGTGGTGTCGAACGACTGCTGCATCCGGTCCACGTTCGCTTCGAGTTCACCCAGCTTCTCGTCGGAGATCCGCTCGGCCGCGAGCCGGCAGATAACGGGTTCGAGTGCGGTGCGGGCCTCGACGATCGTCCGGAGGGAGGCGTTCTGTAACTGCATCAGCAGGATGATCGTGCTCGCGAGCTGCGATGCGTCGGGATCGAGCAGCACCGGGCCGCCCTTGGGGCCGGGCTTGAGCGCGATCATGCCCTGAAACTCGAGCAGCCGCAGTCCTTCTCGCAGGGTGCCGCGCCCGATCTGGTACTCCTCGAGCATCGCCTTCTCCGGTGGGAGCAGGTCGCCGGTCTTCAGGCCCTTGCGGGCCGTGTCTCGCACGATCTGCTGGGCGACGACGAGTGACGTCTTGGGTCCTCTCAACATAGCGGCCACAGATCCTCCTCTAGCCCCTCGGCGGAACGGATGTTCCACCCCAACTGTGGATCTGCGCAGCGTCGTTACCCGCAAATCCCCCCCGAAAGGATGGACACTAACTCATTGTGCACCTAATTAGGTACATTCATCCGCACCATTTCCGGGCTTGGCGGTCATCGCGCTGAACCAGGGTCCGCAAGGCGAGCCCATCCATGCCGAGTCGCTCGCCGGTGTCGCGCCGGCAGCCGTCCTGCTCGCCGGGGTGGACATCACCCGCTGATCAGTTGGTCCGTCGGGTCGGCGGTGGACAGGCCTGCCCGGCTCGCGGTAGGCAGTAGCAGCACGCCTACCCGAGCCGCAGCATGCCGAAATAGAGGAACCGTCGAGAAATGAACGACACCGTACTCGCGACCAGAAGTGGCCACGTGGCCACCTGGACGCTCAACTTGCCCGAGCAGCGCAATCCGATCTCGGACCAGCCGGTGGTCGAACGGATCGAGGAACTCGTCGCCGAGGCGAATGACGATATCGACATCCGGGTCGTCATCATCACCGGTGCCGGGAAAGGTTTCTCCTCCGGCGGCAACGTGAAGCACATGGTCGACAGCACCGGGCTGTTCGGCGGTGCCCCGCATGTGCAGCGCAACGGCTATCGCAAAGGTATTCAACGGATTCCGAGGGCGCTGTACCACCTCGAGGTGCCGCTGATCGCCGCCGTGAACGGTGCCGCGATCGGGGCCGGCTGCGATCTCGCGCTCATGGCAGACATGCGGATCGCCTCGGAGAAGGCGATTTTCGCCGAGAGCTTCGTGAAGCTCGGCATCATTCCTGGCGACGGCGGTGCGTGGCTGTTGCCGCGCGCGGTGGGTAATGCCCGCGCTGCGGAGATGGCGTTCACCGGGGACACGATCGACGCCAAAACCGCACTCGATTGGGGCCTGGTGTCCCGGGTGGTCGCGCCCGAGGCACTGCTCGACGAGGCAATGAAGCTGGCCGAGCGGGTGGCGTCAAACCCACCCAACGCCGTGCGGATGACCAAGAAACTGCTGCGCGAGGGCCAGCACATGACGCTGGAGAGCCTGCTCGAGCTTTCCGCCGCCATGCAGCCCCTGGCTCACCACACCCGCGATCATCGCGAAGCGTTGGAGGGCTTCGTCGAGAAGCGCCCGACGAACTACACGGGGGAGTGAGGTGACGTTGGAGCGGCTGGTCCCTGCGGCGGCCCTGCTGCCCGAGGGACTGGCCGAACTCCGCGCGGAGGTGCGGGCCTTCCTCGAGGAGCAGATTGCCGCCGGCGTATTCACGCCGGGCGTCGATACCTGGCTCACCCGGTGGAACCCCGAATTCACGAAGGCGCTCGCCAAGCGCGGCTGGCTTGGCATGACCATCCCTGTCGAATACGGCGGTCATGGCCGGACCTTCCTCGAACGGTTCGTTGTCACCGAGGAACTGCTCGCCGTGGGTGCCCCGGTTGCGGCGCAGTGGGTCGCCGACCGGCAGGCCGCGCCCTCGCTGCTCAAGTACGGCACCGAGGAGCAGAAGCAGCGGTTCCTGCCCGGCATTGCGGCGGGTGAGATCTGCTGGGCCATCGGCATGAGCGAATCCGAATCGGGGTCCGATTTGGCGAATGTGCGTACCAAAGCCGTTGCGGTGGAGGGTGGTTGGAAGATCACCGGCACCAAGCTGTGGACCTCCGGCGCGCATCTCGCGGACGGGTTCTTCCTGTTGGCGCGCTCCTCTCCGCGCGATCCCGAGCATCGCCACGACGGGCTGAGCCAGTTCATCGTGCTGCTCGACTCGCCCGGCATCACCATCCGGCCGATCCACACCATGGCGGGCGAGCACCACTTCAACGAGGTCATCCTCGATGACGTGTTCGTGCCGGATGAACTCGTCATGGGCGAGATCGGGCAGGGCTGGGCGCAGGTCACCTCCGAACTTGGCTTCGAGCGCAGCGGTCCCGAACGGTTCATGTCGACTTTCGCGCTGCTCGCGGAGGCGATCGACCTGATCGGCCGCGGTGAGTTGCCGCGTACGGCAGAGACCGGCCGCATTGTGGCTCGGCTTTCGGCTCTGCATCAGATGTCGCTGTCGGTATCGCAGGTGCTCTCTCGCGGCGAAAAGGCGGACCTCGCCGCGTCCGTCGTGAAGACGCTCGGCACACGGCTCGAAGGCGACATCGTCGAGGTCGTCGAGGAACTTTCCGATGATCGGCCGCCGACCGAACGGTTCGGCGAACTGGTCCGCGCCGGGCTCCAGCAGCGTCCCGGATTCACACTCCGCGGCGGTACGACGGAGATCCTGGACGGGGTCATTGCACGCGGATTGGGGATGCGGTAGTGGCACAGGATAATTCGGTCGATCCCGCGCTCGCGGAACTGGTCGACTCGATCTTCGCGCGGTATCGCGAGGAAAGCAACGAAGTGCACGGCCCGCTGACGTTGAACCGCGAACTGTGGTCGGCGCTCGACGAGGCGGGGTTGTCCCGGCTTACTGAGGGCGCGGATACCGGTGGTAGCGAGGCAGGTTGGCGTGAAGCTGCGGTACTGCTGTCCTCGGGTGCCGAGCACCTCGCGGCCGTGCCGTTGGCGGAGAGCGACCTGCTCGCGGGATTCCTCCTGGCTGGCTTCGGCATATCCGACGACGGTGTGGTGCGCACCGCCGCCGTGCTCGATTCAGATGGAACTGCGGTCGCCGTGCCGTGGGCGAGCCAGGTCGACCGGATTGCCTTGGCGTACCAGACCGATGGCGGTTGGCGTGTGGCCGATGTCCCGGTATCGCGGGTAAGCATCGAGCCCGGGACCAATGTGGCCTTCGAACCGCGCGATCGAGTGTCGGTCGACCTGTCGACGCTCGACGGACAGCCAATCGACGACAGTGCGATCGAGGCGTTCGGTTTGCGTGGCGCGCTTGCACGCAGCATCGCGACGTGCGGCGCGATGGAGCGGATTCTGCGAATCTGTGTGGAGCACACCACTTCCCGCGTGCAGTTCGGCCGGCCGCTGGCCAAATTCCAGGCGGTGCAGGCCATGGTCGCCGCGATCGCGACCGAAACCGCGCTTGCCCGCGCGGCGGCGGAACACGCCGTCGCCGTCGCCGAGGAAGAGGGCTGGCAGGGACCACGCGTTCAGTTCGCCGTGGCCACCGCGAAGTCCACGTCAGCGCACGCGGCGACGCTGGTCGCCCGTAAGGCGCATCAATCCCTCGGCGCGATCGGCTTCACCATGGAGCACGAACTGCATCGCTACACGAACCGAATCCTGTCGTGGCGATCCGAATTCGGTTCAGTCCGCTACTGGGATGACGTGCTCACCGACGCCGCAGTGGCCGCGGGCGGCGCGGGCCTCTGGTCGCTCATCGAGGGCGGCTAACCGTATTCCGCGTGGCCGTAGTGTGCGCTTCACCCC
>NZ_LRRB01000008.1 GCF_001646865.1 Aldersonia kunmingensis
TTGTCGACAAGCCAGTTGAAGTGCTCCACGCTGCCGTCGCAGTAGTCGCGGATCTTGGCCTCGTCGGCACCCGGCCCAAGCGCGGCGATCATGAACTTCGCCATGTTCTCGGGGGTGTCCTCGAAGCCGAGTGCCTGCTGCAGCGGAGTGCCGCCACCGAGGTAGATGAATCCGCCCGCCAGGGCGGCAGCGCCGCCCCAGCCGCCGGTGCGCTCGAGCACGAGCACGTCGGCGCCCTTCCGGGCGGCTTCGATCGCGGCACTGACGCCCGCGATGCCGTATCCGGCGACGACGACGTCGGCCTCGTCATGCCACTCGGTGATATCGGCGGCGTTGACCGGCCGCACGGACGATGTATCGCTCACTTCTTGTTTGCCTTTCGCACTACCGAGCCAACGGCGTTGTCCAGCTTGGTGCCGTTCGGCCAGCCGACGTAGTGGCAGAGGAAGACCGCGATCTCGCGCATCTGCTCCTCGTCGAGCTCGCCATTCTGCATTGCCGCGCCGAGCTGAATCTCCGCCAGATCGAACCCGCCCTGCGCGGTGAGCGCGCCGAGCAGGAGCAGGCGGCGGTCACGGACCGTGAGGCCCGGGCGCTGCCAGATATCGCCGAAGAGATGTTCGACCGTGTAGCGGAAGTGCGTGCCCGGGCCGTCGCTCATGGAGAAGCCGTAGACCTCTTCCATCTTCTGCAATCCGAGTTCGCGCTTCTCCGGGTCGACCGCGAAACTTTCGGTCTGGCCGTTGGTCATGCCTTCTCCTCGTTCGCCGCGGCGAGCCGCGCATCGTTTATCGCTGCGGTTGCCGCCTTGCCAAGTCCGACGCCGAGCCCGGGGCCGAAAGCGCCGAGCGCACGCTGTGCGAGCGGCAGATCGACACCGAGCCTGTCGCCCAGATCGAGCGCGAGGGCGAGGTCCTTCTCGCCGAGATCGCGCACGTGGCTCAGGATCGAGAACCAGAAATCGTCCGGTTCGACGTCATCCATGGTGTCGCGCAACATGATCGATCCGGCACCGCCGGTGATCGCGTCGGTATGGCGCACGACCTTGCCGAGCTTGCGGATGTCGATTCCGGCACCGGCGGCGAGGCGCTGGGCCTCGGAGGCGGCGGTGAACGCGACGAAATGCAGCAGGTTGCGGGCCAGCTTCATCCGAGTACCCGCACCGACCTCGCCGGCGTGGATGACCATGTTGGAGTAGCACTTGAACGGCGCCTTCACCGCAGCGAACGCGGTGTCGGTACCGCCCACCATGATGGCGAGTTCGCCCTTCTCCGCACCGCCCGCGCCACCGCTCACCGGGGCGTCGACGAACTCGACGCCCGCGGCGTTGCAGCGCTCGGCCAGCGAGACCGCGGTCTCGTCGGAGATGGTGGAGTGCACGGCGATCACGGTGCCCGGCGTGGCAGCCTGCAGGATGCCGTCTGGACCGCAGATCACGTCGGTGACCTGCGCGTCGTCGAGCACCGTCACCGAGATGACCGTTGCCTGCTCGGCCACCTCGCGAGGGGTCGCCGCGCGGGGCGCGCCGGCCTCGACGAACGGCGCGACAGCATCGTCGCGCATGTCGCACACGACCAGTCCGCCCGGCCACTCCAGCAGCCGCTTGGCCATCGGCGCGCCCATATTGCCGAGCCCGATGTAGCCGACCCGCGGCTGCACTCCCGACGCGTCGTCGCTCATGAGCGGAAGATCTGTCCGCCGTCGACGTTGAGGATCTGGCCGGTGACCCACTTGGCGTCGTCGGAGAGCAGGTACAGGCAGGCACCGACGAGATCCTCGGGCGTGCCCATGCGCTTGAGCGGCAACGCCTTCACCATGTCAGCCACCATGTTGCCCGGGGTGACCGTGCGGGTGGCCTCGGTGTCGATCGGGCCGGGGGCGATGGCGTTGATGCGGATCTTGGAGCCGCCGAGCTCGGTGGCGAGCTGCTGGGTGAGGCCGTTCACGCCGACCTTGGCGAGGCCGTAGAAGCCGGAGTACAGCCAGGCGGCGGTGGAGGACTGGTTGACGATCGAGCCACCCCTGTTCATCTGCGGCCACACCGCGCGGGTCACGATGAGCGCGCCGTCCATGTTCACGCTCATGAACTTCTTGTAGTAGTCCAGCGGCACGGTGAGCAGCAGGTCGAGCTTCATGTCGCCGTAGATCGCGGCGTTGTTGACCAGGTGGTCGATCTTGCCGAACTTCTCGACGGTGAACTCGACGAGTTCCTTGGCCGACTCCTCGCTGGAGACGTCGACGGACTTGAACACCGCAGAGCCGCCGTCGGCGACGATCTGCTTGGCGACCTGCTCGCCGAGTTCGGCGTTCAGGTCGGCGATCACGACGTTGGCGCCCTCGGCGGCCAGCGCCTTGGCGTACTCCTCGCCGATGCCGCGGGCCGCGCCCGTGACGATCGCGTTCTTACCGGTGAAGCGACTCATTGACTAACTCCTGTGGTCGAAAGTTGTTGTATTGAAAGCTGATTCAGGCACGACGGCGAGCCGTCAATTCAGGCGGGGTAGGCGATGAGCTTGGTTTCGGTGTATTCCTCGAAGCCGAGCACACCCATCTCACGGCCGATGCCGGACTGCTTGTAGCCGCCGAACGGCGCGTCCGCCGAGTACCAGATGCCGCCGTTGACGCCGAGCGTGCCGGTGCGAATTCCGTTGACCACCTTGTCGATCCGCTCGGGATCGGTGCCGTACACGGAGCCGGACAGGCCGTATGGCGAGTCGTTGGCGATGCGGATCGCGTCCTCGTCGCCGTCGTGCGGGATCACCACGAGAACCGGGCCGAAGATCTCTTCCTGGGCGACCCGCGAGGAGTTGTCCAGACCGGTGATCAGAGTCGGTGCGACGAAGTAGCCGCGCTCGTTGGCCGGGCGCTCGCCGCCGGTGACGATGGTGCCGCCCTCGGCCTTCGCGAGTGCGATGTACTCCTCGACGCGGGCGCGCTGCCGCTCGGAGACGACCGGGCCGCAGATGGTGCCGGCGTCGGACGGGTCGCCGGGGGCGAGCCCGGACATGGTGCGCGCCGCAGCCTTTACCGCGGTCTCGAAATGCTCACGCGGCACGAGCAGGCGGGTGTTGAGCGCACAGCCCTGACCAGCGTGGACGCACACGGAGAAGGCGGCCATGCTCACCGCGCCGCGGATATCTGCGTCGTCGAGGACGACGAACGCGGACTTGCCGCCGAGCTCGAGGAAGACCTTCTTGACGGTCTCGGCGCCGGCGACCATCACGGCCTTGCCGGTGCGGGTGGA
This sequence comes from Aldersonia kunmingensis, assembly GCF_001646865.1. Classification (GTDB taxonomy): domain Bacteria; phylum Actinomycetota; class Actinomycetes; order Mycobacteriales; family Mycobacteriaceae; genus Aldersonia; species Aldersonia kunmingensis. The sequence goes on from NZ_LRRB01000008.1 coordinate 3,245, forward strand.
GCCGGTGAAGGACACCAGATCGACGCGCGGGTCGCGCACGAGCTGCTCGCCGAGCCGGTGGTCATCGGAAGTGATGATGTTGACGACGCCGGCCGGGATTTCGGTTTCCTCGACGATGATCTTGCCAACGAGTGCTGCCACCCACGGGGTGTCGGGGGCGGGCTTGAGCACCACGGTGCAGCCGGCGGCGAGTGCTGGGCCGAGCTTGGCGAAGTTGATCTGGTGCGGGAAGTTCCACGGGGTGATCGCGCCGACCACGCCGACCGCCTCGCGGCGAACGATGCGGCGCGTCGGGATGCCCATCGGCTCGGCGCGGCCGAGATCGGTTTCCCAGACGTAGCTTTCGGCCAGATCGGCGAAGTAGCCGAGGTCGTTGACCGGGCCCTCGAGCTGCGGGCCGGTGGTCAGCGAGCGGGGCGCGCCGACTTCTTCGATGGTGATCTCGCGCAGTTCCTCGATATGGGCGAGCAGTCCGTCGCGCAGCTGGCGGATGCAGCGCGCGCGGAAGGCATGGTCGCGAGACCAGTCGGTGTTGTCGAACGCGGTACGGGCGGCCGAGATGGCCGCATCCATATCGTCGGAGTTCGCGTTGGCCGCGTAACCGATGACTTCCTCGGTCGCGGGATTGATGGTCTCGAAGACGCCAGCGGACCCGGGGACGAGCTTGCCGTCGATGGTCAGCGCGGAGCTGTCGGCGGGGCGGAGGGCGTTCATAGGGCTACCTGCCACATTCTGGACATGTGTCTGGACCTTAGTCTGGACTATGCATGGATGCAACGGTCCGGGCTTGTCCGGCGGTGGCCTCGACGAGAACCGATTCTATCGGCGGACCGGGGCCACGGCGCCGGGATTTGCCTGAACGGGGCCAACGATACGTGGTCGAAGAGGAACACGTTCTAGTTGTTCCAGTGTTGTCACCCGGGTGCGGCTGTAGTAACGTCCAGACACGTGTCCAGTAGACTTCCCGCCGCGCCGATATCGGAGGCTTCACGATGACGGCTTCGGTCGAGCCGCTGACGTTCGACCCGTATGACTACGGGTTCCACGAAGATCCCTATCCCACCTACAAGCGGTTGCGCGAAGAAGCGCCGGTCTACCACAACCCGGACCTCGGGTTCTGGGCGTTGTCCCGGCATGCCGACGTCTCCACCGGGTTCCGCGACGCCAAGCGTCTGTCCAGTGCGAACGGCGTTTCGATCGACCCGGCCGCCTACGGCCCGCATGCGCACAAGACGATGTCCTTCCTCGCGATGGACGATCCGCGGCATATGCGGATGCGTCAGCTGGTGTCGAAGGGATTCACCCCGCGCCGGGTCAACGAGCTCGAGGGACGCATCCGCGAGCTCACCCTGCAGCACCTCGAGCCTGCGCTCGAGAGCGGCAGCTTCGATTGGATCCACGATTTCGCCGGCAAGCTGCCGATGGACGTCATCTCCGAGCTCCTCGGCGTGCCCGAGCCGGATCGCGCTGAGCTGCGCCGCCTCGCCGACCTGGTCGTGCACCGTGAAGAGGGCGTCCTGGACGTCCCGATGACCGCCATCGAGTCGTCGCTCAATCTGGTCGTCTACTACTCGGACATGCTCGCGGAGCGCCGAAAGAGCCGCACCGACGACCTGACCTCGGCGCTGCTCGATGCCGAGATCGACGGCGACCGGCTCGATGACGAGGAAATCATCGGGTTCATGTTCCTGATGGTCGTGGCCGGCAACGAGACCACCACCAAGCTGCTCGGTAACTCGCTGTACTGGGGCGCCAAGCACCCGCAGGAGATCGCCAAGATCTACGCGAACCCCGAGCGCGTGCCGGAGTGGACCGAGGAGTCGCTGCGCTTCGACACCTCGAGCCAGATCGTGGCGCGCACGTCCACCGTCGACATCGAATACGACGCGGGCACCATCCCGGCAGGCGAAAAGGTTCTGTTGCTGATCGGCTCTGCGAACCGCGACGATGCGGTGTTCGGTGACGGCGATGTCTACAACATCGGCCGGGACAGCCGCAGCACGCTCGCCAGCTTCGGCGGCGGCCCGCACTTCTGCCTCGGCGCGCACCTCGCGCGGCTGGAGACGAATATCGCGCTGCGCGAGTTCATCGACCGCACAAAGTCATACGGCATCGACGAGTCCGGTGCCGAACGAGTTCATTCGACCAGTGTGCGCGGCTTCGCCGCACTGCCCATGCAAGTGGAGGCCCGCTGATGCCCAGGTTCGATCCGCACCCCGACCGTCGCCCGGTCATCATTAGTGGCGCGTCCTCGGGAATCGGTACCGCCACTGCGTTCGCGCTGGCCGAGCTCGGCCATCCGGTGACCCTCGGTGCCCGCCGCGTCGCCGAGTGTGAGGCGATCGCCGACAAGATCCGCAGCTCGGGTGGCGAGGCGTTCGCGCACTTCCTCGATGTCACCGATACCGATTCGGTGGACGCGTTCGTCACGGCCGCCGAGAACCAGTTCGGCCCCACCGAGATTGCGCTTTCCGGTGCCGGCGACCTGGAGTTTTCCACGGTCCACGAGATGGACCCGGACGCTTTCGCCAAGCAGGTGTCGGTGCACCTGATCGGTGCGCAGCGTCTGGTGCACCGCATCGTGCCCGGCATGATCGAGCGCCGCCGCGGTGATTTCGTCCTCGTCGGTTCCGACTGCGCGGAAGCCCCGCGGCCGCGGATGGGCGCCTACAACGCCGCCAAGACCGGACTGGAGGCCATGGGTCGCCAGATGCGAATGGAGCTGGAGGGCAGCGGTGTTCGCGCCTCCATCGTTCGCCCCGGCCCGACGCAGACCTCGATGGGCATGGACACCACGCCCGAAATCATCGGCCCGGTGCTCGAGGACTGGGTCAAGTGGGGCTGCGCGCGCCACTCGTACTTCCTGCGCGCCGCCGATATCGCGAACGGCGTCGTCGCGATTGTCACGGCACCGCGTGGTGCCCACATGGTTCTGGTTGAGGTTCAGCCCGAAGCACCCCTGGAGGAGCAGAAGTGACGGTTACCAAGCCCGCGCGGGTCTCGGGTGGCGAGCTCGAATACGGCCACCTCGAAGAACTGCGCACCGATCCGATCGCCCTGATGAGCCGCGTGCGCGAGGAGTGCGGCGATGTCGGCGTGTTCCAGCTCGCCGACAAGAATGTCGTGCTGCTCTCGGGCTCGAAGGCGAACGAGTTCTTCTTCCGCAGTGCGGACGAGGAGCTCGACCAGCAGGCCGCCTACCCCTTCATGACGCCGATCTTCGGCAAGGGCGTCGTGTTCGACGCGAGCCCCGAGCGCCGCAAGGAGATGCTGCACAACCAGGCTCTCCGCGGTGAGCAGATGAAGGGCCACGCCGCGACGATCTCCGCCGAGGTCGAGCGCATGGTCGCCAACTGGGGCGACGAGGGTGAGATCGACCTGCTCGACTTCTTCGCCGAGCTGACCATCTACACCTCCTCGGCCTGCCTGATCGGCCAGAAGTTCCGCGAGCAGCTCGACGGACGCTTCGCGTCGCTCTACCACGAGCTCGAGCAGGGCACCGACGCGCTGGCATTCGTGGACCCGTACGCGCCGATCGAGAGCTTCCGCCGCCGCGACGAGGCCCGCCTCGGCCTTGTGGAGCTGGTCGAGGAGATCATGGCCGGCCGGATCGCGAATCCGCCGCAGGGCAAAGAAGAGCGGGACATGCTCGACGTGCTCGTCTCGGTCAAGGACGAGAACGGCGAGCTACGTTTCACCGCCGATGAGATCACGGGCATCTTCATCTCGATGATGTTCGCCGGGCACCACACCACCTCGGGCACCGCCTCGTGGGCACTGATCGAGATGCTGCGCCATCCCGAGTACATGAAGGCTGTCTCCGAGGAGCTCGACGAGCTCTACGCGGACGGCTCCGACGTGAGCTTCGGTGCGCTGCGCCAGATTCCGATGCTGGAGGCGGTGCTCAAGGAGACCCTGCGGCTGCACCCGCCGCTGATCCTGCTGCTGCGCCTGGCGCGCGGCAACTTCGAGGTCGAGGGATTCTCCATCGAGGAAGGGGACCTGGTCGGAGCCACCCCCGCGATCTCCAACCGCATCCCCGAGGACTTCCCGAACCCGGACGCGTTTGATCCGAACCGCTACATCGATCCGAACCAGGAAGACATCATCAACCGGTGGACCTGGATCCCGTTCGGCGCTGGCCGGCATCGCTGCGTCGGCGCGGCGTTCGCACTGATGCAGCTCAAGGCGATCTTCTCGGTTCTGTTGCAGGACTACGAGTTCGAGATGGCACAGCCGGCAGATAGCTACCGCAACGACCACTCCAAGATGGTCGTGCAGCTGCAGCAGCCGTGCCAGGTGAAATACCGGAAGCGCGCCTGACATGAGGATCGTGGTCGACACCGATCTGTGCCAGGGGCACGCCATGTGTGAGGTGGAAGCCCCGGACGTCTTCTCGGTACCCAAGAAGGGCGTTGTCGAACTGCTCGACGCGAATCCGCCGGAGAGCCTGCGCGCGGATGTAGAGCGCGCGGTGCGCTACTGCCCCACACAAGCGTTGTCCATCGTCGACGACTAGCCCCGTCGAACACCAACCGCCGAACGCCAATCAGCCAAAAGCTACCGGCAACAGAAACTTTCGAGGAGACAGAATGGGTAACTGGGATCGCGCAGAGCTCGACGAGATGGTCGAGAAGTGGATCGCCGAGAACGAGCGATGTGAAAAGCTCGGGGACTGGCGCCCGCTGGCGGATATGTACACCGAGGACGCCACCTACGGCTGGAACTACGGCCCCAAGCAGGAGTTCATGGCCGTCGGCCGCGAAGAAATCCGCGACATCGCGCTCGGCCAGGAGATGGAAGGCCTCGAGGGCTGGACCTACCCGTACCAGCAGTTCGTCGTCGACGAGCGCACCGGCGACTGCATCGGCTTCTGGAAGCAGGTGGCCGACGCCACCCGCGAGGACGGCTCGAACTACGTCGTTCAGGGGATCGGCGGCAGCTGGTTCCGCTACGGCGGCAACTTCCAGTGGTCCTGGCAGCGTGACTTCTTCGACTTCGGCAACGTGTCGGACCTGTTCCTCGAGATGATCACCAACAATGCACTGTCCGACGGCATGCAGAAGCGCATCGAGCGTTCGATGTCGGGCAAGGACCTGCAGGGCTGGTACAAGATCGGCGAGTCGCCGGCCTCCATCTGGTGACACGGCCATGACCACGAAACCCGAGACCAGGGCGGCGTTCGCGGATTTGTCCCGCGAACAGCTCGCCAAGCTTCTGCCCGAGCTACTGCTGACCGGCCAGCTGATCGACCGGTCCGGCATGCCACATCTCATCACCGCGTTCGGCCGCGAAGGCATGATCGAGGTGGCCATCGAGGAGTGGCAGGTCTCGAGTCCGATCTACACCCGTCGCATGCAGCGGGCGCTCAACTACGTCGGCACCGACATCGTGACCATCTTCAAGGGTCTGCAGCTCGATATCGGTGCGCCGCCGCAGTTCATGGACTTCCGGTACAAGGTCGACGACGCCAACCACGGCGAGTTCTGGCTCGATCACTGCGGTGCCCTGATGGATGTCGAGCCGATGGGCGACGACTACGTGAAGGGCATGTGCCACGACATCGAGGATCCAACCTTCGATGCCACGGCACTGGCCACCAACCCGCACGCACAGGTGCGGCCGATTCACCGGCCGCCCCGTGTGCCGACGGATCGCAACCCGCATTGTGCGTGGACGGTCATCATCGATCCGTCGCACGAGCCACCGGCCATCCCGCCGAATACCGACGTGATGGAGGCCTCGAAGGCTGCGGCGGTGGAGCTTTCGCCTATCGATCCCTCCGACGAGGGCGCTGCGGACTACTCCGGTCCGCTGCTCTCCGACGTGCGGTTCGATGCGTTCTCGAAGTCCGCGCTGGTCCGCATGGCCGAGGAGGTTTGTCTGCAGCAGCACCTGCTGACGATGGGCTTCATGATCTCGGTGCGGTCGCGGGTGGACGAGGACAAGGCGCTCGAGATCGGCCGCAAGCAGTTTGCGGGTATCGCGGGGATCACCTCCGAGCGGCTGCGCAACGTGCTCGAACTCGGTGACGACTTCGAGGCGCTCGCGACTATCCTGGACCTGCATCCCGCGCTGAATCCGAAACAGTACGTGGATATTTCGGTCGATAGCGGTGAGACGCTCACGCTCCGTATCGGCCGTGACTGCGATGCGGTGGCAGACCGTTCGTGGCCGGCGATGATCGATGCCGACCATCTCGAGCCGTTGCGGACGATGGTGCGTGGGGTCAACCCGCGATACGACGTCACTCTGATCGAATCGGACGATGAGCACCTCACGGTGCGAGTCGACCTGGCGGACAAGCCTTTCAAGGAATCCGGCGAAGTTGCCCTGACTCGCTTCAGTAAGGGCGCCGACTGGGTGTTTGCAGACCGGGGCATTCCGTTGCCCCTGACCGTGGTTTCTTCGTAGGAGCGACCCGCGGGGCACAGGAGCGGAGCCTGCGGGAGCGACCGTAGACACAGAACTGAGGCCTTCGAATGGCGAATAATTTCGCCGATCTGTTCGAACACTCTGTGGATGCAATGACCGACCGGGTCGCGTTGATTGCCGCTGGCCGTCAAGTTACATACGGCGAGTTGGAAATCGACGCGAACCGGTTGGCCCATCACCTGCTCGATAGTGGGCTCGGTATCGGCTCGCATATCGGGATCCACATGCACAACTCGATCGAGACGATGGTGGCGTTGATCGCCGCCTTCAAGATCCGAGGTGTGCCGATCAACATCAACTACCGCTACTCGTGCGACGAGTTGGCCTATGTCTACGACAATGCCGATCTCGCCGCAGTTATCCATCACCGGTCCTACTCGGACCGGGTGGACGAGGTGCTCGCGCGCCTGCCGCGGATCACGCACTCGGTGGTGGTTGAGGACGACCTGTTCACGTATCTGCCCAGCCGCTCGGTTCCGTATGCCGAGGCGGTCGAAAATGCTTCGGATGCACGTGATTTCGGTCCGAGGTACGCCGACGACCTGTTCATCATGTACACCGGCGGAACCACGGGGCAGCCCAAAGGCGTGATGTGGCGGCAGGAAGACATGTGGCGCGTGCTCGGCGGTGGCACGGACTTCTACACCGGCGAGATGGTGGCCGACGAGTTTCAGCAGTCGCTGATGGGCTCGAAGAACGAACCGACGCGCTGGTTCGCGCTGCCGCCCCTGATTCACGCCTCGGCGATGATGCCCACCTTCACAGCGCTGTGGTCGGGCAACACGGTGGTGTTCGAGTCGAAGTTCGACCCGTACCGCACATGGGAACTGGTGCAGCGGCACCAGACGCAGGTACTGATCATTACCGGCGACGCTATGGGCCGCCCGCTCGTGGACGCGCTGCGCGACCGTCCGGTGGATGTGTCGTGCCTCAGCGTCATCGCCTCGGGTGCAGCCCTTTTCGCGGCCTCTACCAAGGACGCTCTGTTCGGGCTGTTGCCCGATGTGATCGTCTCGGACTCGGTCGGCTCATCCGAAACGGGATTCGGAGGGATCGGCCTGGCGCACAGGGGACTGCGTCAGGCCGGCGGGCCAACCGTCCAGCCGGGGCGCGACTCGCTCGTCGTCGACGATGACGGACGGGCAGTCGCCCCCGGTGTGGAGGGATGGTTGGCGAAGACCGGTTCGGTTCCGCTGGGCTACTACAAGGATCCGGCTAAGTCCGCCAAGCTTTTTCGGGACGTCGATGGCCGGCGCATCGTTGTCACCGAGGACCGCGCGGTACAGGTCGATAGCGGCATCACCCTGCTCGGGCGGGGCAACATGGTGATCAACACCGGCGGTGAAAAGGTCTTCGTCGAAGAGGTCGAGGGCGTGCTGAAAGCCTTCGGGGACGTTTATGACGCGATCGTGGTCGGCGTGCCGGACGAGCGCTGGGGATTCCGAGTTGCCGCAGTGCTTGCCACTGCACCGGGAGCTACTCTCGACACCTACGGGTTGATCGAGCATGCCCGAAAGGCCCTTGCGGGATACAAGATCCCACGATCACTCTGGCTCGAGGCCGAGATCTCACGGACGCCGAGCGGCAAGCCGGACTATCGGTGGGCGCAGCAGATCACAACAACCCGCGAGCCCGATCACGAGATCGGGCTCGGAGGGGGGGAAGGGAAAAGCAGATGAAGGTCGCGGTGACCGGAGCAGCTGGATTCGTCGGGGTCAACCTCGTCGAGCAGTTGCTGGCCGATGGACACGAGGTTGTGGCGATCGATCGAGTGCGGTCGAAAGTGCTTACCGCCGAAGGTGTTACCTGGGTTGACGCAGATATTCTCGATGTGGATTCGATGGTGCGTGCGTTCGACGGCGTTGAGGTCGTCTACCACCTCGTCGCGGTGATCACGCTGGCCCACAAGGACGATATTGCGTGGCGTGTGAATACCGAGGGCGTTCGTACGGTGGCCGAGGCCGCCCTCACCGTTGGTGCGCGAAAGCTCGTGCACTGCAGCTCACTGCACGCGTTTGATCAGTACCACCTCGGCAGCGCGCTCAACGAATCGTCGGCGCGTGCGACCGGTGCAGACCTGCCGGTGTACGACCGGTCGAAGTGGCAGGGCGAGGTCGAGCTGCTCAAGGTGGCCGACCGCGGCCTCGATGCGGTGATCTGCAACCCCACCGGGATCTACGGCCCTGCCGACTACGGCCTGTCGCGGATGAATGCGATGCTCCGCGACGCCGGGCGGGGCAGGATGCCGGTGGGCATCAAGGCCAGCTTCGACATGGTGGATGTACGCGACGTCGCAGCGGGTCTGATCCTCGCGTCGGAGAAGGGTGTGCAGGGCGAAAATTACCTGCTCACCGGATATAGAGCCGATCTGACCGAGCTGTTCCGCATTGCCGCGCGGTCGATGGGCCGGCGCGGGCCGCTGTTCGCTCTGCCACTGAAGGCGCTCGAATTGGTGCTGCCGATTGCCGAGCCGATCGGTTCGCGCATTGGCAGCGACGTTTTCACCAAGGCCGCGATCGAGACCCTGCTGACCTCACCGGTCGTGGACGGTTCGAAGGCTGCACGGGTGCTCGGGTACAAGCCGCGCCCGACCGAAGAGACGATGCGTGACTTCGTGACCTTCCTGGTCGGCTCCGGCCAGATGCGGGGCTAGCTGGCGAAGAACGAATGCGCCCGTCGGCCCAGTTGCCCTAGTCGACGGGCGCATTCGTGTATTCGGGGCTAGCCGCAGGCAGGGGAGCGATGCCGTTGAAGCGGTCGACCATCCACGCCGCGGCCGTTGGCACGTTGGTGAACTCGGGGATGCCGTGACCGGCAGCGGTGCTCGGGAGGATGGGCGGCAACTCGATGTTGTTGAGCGTGACCGGAACTCCACGTTCACACCACGTGTGTGCGAGTTCGCGCACGCGGTTGTTGGGGACCACGTCGTCATTGACGTTCGAGGTGAGCAGCACCGGCGAGGTCGGGGTCAGGTTCCCGAGGGCCTGGTCCTCGATGATGAGTCGCCCGATCGGGTCGTTCGTGATGGCAGCGGCCAGGGGTTCGCCCGTTTTGGTCCACTGTGTGGTGCGCTGGAACGAGTAGTTCAGCAGGGTTTCCCCGACGCACTGGTTCGCGGTGTTGCGCATCATGGCTTTGCCCTGATCGTTGAGGACGCGGTCCAGCACGGGGCCGATTTCCGGATTGGTACGCAGGGCGCCGTTGAGGAAGTAGCCGACGGCACCGATGAGGGTGCTGCCTTCGCCCCGGGCCAGGGTGTCGGCGAGGTTCACCGGAGGGGCACCCGCATACGTGCCCTTCATATTCAGCTCGGGCGCGTAGGTCGGCTGTAGTTCGGCGGCCGCCGCGACGGCATGGCCGCCCTGGGAGTAGCCCCAGAATCCGACCGGCCCGGATGAGCTCAGCGAAGTACCGGGGAGCCGCAGAGCGGCTCGCGCCGCGTCGATCACCGCACGCGCCGAGTAGGAGCGGTTGATGTAGGGGTGCGGACCCGGGGTCCCGAGGCCGACGTAGTCGGTGAAGACGACGGCAATCCCTTGCGCGAGCAGGTAATCGACGGCCAAAATTTCGTATCCGAAGGACAGGTCTAGCGGCGGACGGTAATGCAGGAGCGTTTGCATCGCGATCGAGGGCGCGCATTGGCGGCCCTGGCCGATCGTTCCCGATGCGAGCGACACCAGGGGCCGCGGTCCGCGACCGGTCCAGGCCGTGCTGGGCTCGAAGTAGGTGCCGGACACAGCGATTGGGCTACCCGCGTCGTCGACGCTGCGGTACATGATGCGCCGTGCCGCGCCGGGGAAAGTTCCCGTTGCCGAGGGGATCGACAGGATTGGCGTGAAGGACTGCTCGCGAATCACGTCGCCGGCAGCGTTGCCGGGCAGGACCGCAGGCGGATCGTAGAACGACCCCCACGGACCGACCGGCGCCGGGACCGCGGGAGGGCTGGCAGAGGCTTGTGGTGCGCCTATTCCGATGGACACCACACCCAATGCCATCGCCAGAGCTGCCGACCAGGTTCGAACAGTGCCTCGCATCGTGACTCCATCCCCCGCACGCCTCGTCGCGTGACCCAAATTACAGACAGTCCCTGTCTGAAAGTCAAGGGTGGATTGGCGGGGACTTCGGGCAAGATTGAGTCGTGACTTCCCGGACGCCTCCACACCCATCTCCGGCGCGTGGCCGTCCGCGCGATCCGGGCATCGAGTCCCGGGTTTTCGCTGCGGTGCAGACCGTCTACTGGGAGACCGGATGGTCGGGCTTCACCATCGATGCAGTGGCCAAGACGGCAGAAGTGGGGCGAGCGGCGATCTATCGCCGGTGGCCCTCCAAGATCGAGCTGCTGATCGCCGCACTCGAGCAGATCACTCCGCTTCACGACCCGATCGATACCGGCACCATGCGCGGCGATCTGGAGGAACTGACGCGGCAGCTGTTGTCCGGCTATCAGTCACAGCCGGGGTTGGTTGCGCTTCGGGTCGCACTCGACGCGCGGGTCTTTCCCGAGCTTCTCGAACCGCTCACGCAGACCATAAGCGCAAGCCGCTTCGCGACGACCCGCGACATTGTGCGCCGTGGAATCGAGCGCGGTGAACTACCCGCCACCACCAGCGTCACAACACTGTTGGAGATGCTGACCGGGGCGGCTCTGAGTCACATTCTCTTTTCGCACCAGCTGGCGGGTACGCCGATCGCTGACAGTGCTTATGTGGAGCGCCTGGTGAATATGGTTCTGGCTGCGGCGGATTCCGTTTCCGGAAGGTGACCGACGGTGCCCTCAGTACTGCGGTTCGCGGACCTCTTCGAGCCCGAGTTCGAGCATGCCTTCGAGGATGCGGGTAAGCCCGGCGGGGTCTGCGGGTATCGCGCGATCGCGGTCGCGCGGGCCGATCACGTAGCGGCCGTCGCCGGCGATATCGATCCAGCGCAGCGAACCGATCTCGGCTTGCCGTCCATAGCGGGGCCCGGCCCACACCCGGATGGCGCCGTTACCGGCGTGCCGGTCGGTAAGCGCTTGTTCCAGCCGCGGAGCCGTGCGCGTCGCGATCGCGGACGACAGGAAGCCTCGCGGCTCGTCGTCGTGCGTCATGGTGGACCGGCGAAACTCGTTGTGCCCAGCCGAATTCGGGGGTAGCACGGCCACAATCTGCCCGGGCAGATAGCCCGCGGAGCCGAAGCCGAGGGTGATGTCGCCGCCGTGGTTTTCGTCGGGACCGGGCTGCTGCACGGCGATCGCGGCCAAATGTTGTGCCTGCGCGGCGATCACCCGGATCGGCGTCTCATCGACCGTGCGGCCGGTGACCGCGAAGTGCACATCCGGTTTCGTCAACACCCGCACTGCGGCGCGCAAACGCTCGTGTTCGGGGCCGGCAAAGGCTTCGCGCACGGCCCGCTCGAACTGGTCGGCGTCGTCCTGCCACTCGAAACCCGACACGATATCGAACGGGAAGGGGTAGCGATCGAGTCCGGTGCCGTACCACAGAGCGCCGAACTGGGCCGCGCCGAGTTGCCAGTTGATCATGCGCCGATCACCGGCGGCGCCGTCAGCGGCAGTTGCCCGATCAATTCGTTTCCGTTCTCGAGCGTCACCAGATAACCGGGCGACTTGTGCTCCTTGTCGTCCTCGCCCTTGCCGCGCGCGCCGGGGGCACCGGCGAACCCGCCGGTGCCGGCCATGCCGGCGCGCCCGGCGGCCGCGCCACCCGCCGCGCCCATCGCGCTCCCACCGGCCAACCCGGCTGGGCTCAGGCTGCCTGCCGCGAGGGAGGGGCTACCGAGACCGCCTGCACCACCGCCGATTCCGCCGCCACCACCGGCGGATCCGTGACCGCCGAGCCCGCTGGACCCGAGGCCATTGGATCCGAGGCCGGATCGCGCGGCATCACCACTCCCGCCGTATCCGGCCGGCGTCGTGGCGTCGGCCGAGGCTGGGTTGGTCGCGGAGGGATCGGTCAGAGCGGACGAATCCGAGAGGCCGGTGGTGTCGGAGCCGGAGCCCGTGCCGTCATTCGCAGTGGTGCTGGCCTGCGTGGATTGGTCCGTTTGGGTGCCATTCGTTGGCGCCGACGCAGGGGAGCTTCCTGGCGAGCCGCCATTGCCGCTGCTGTCACTGGACGGCCAGCCGGTCCCCGGGGGCGCCGTAATGGGAGGTGGCCCGTCGGTTCCGAACATCGAGAACATTGGCACCGCGCCATCGGTTTTGACCAGGTCGGTGTTGTAGCCGGCCAGCGCGACCTGCGCTTCGGCCTGGCGGCGGTAGTACTCGTCCTCGGTATCGGTGTCCCAGGGGGTCACCTTGTCCCAGACACCCTTGTCGACACTCGCCGGCACAGCAGTCCGCACTGCCGCGACTGCTTGGGACAACTGTGCCAGCGTCGTTCCGACTGCGGTGAACGCGTCGGCGCTGCCTTGGGCGCACGGCGCGTACTTGGTGTTGAGTTTGTCTGTTGCCGCGGTAGCTGCGGTACCGGTCCAGTGCTCACCGACCTTTGTCCCTAGACCGGTGACAAACGCCGTAATCACCTGATGCGACTCGTTCGCCAGCCCGGCCCAGCCGCCATCGAGCGAGCCCGCTCCCTCCGCGGACATCGGTTCGACCACGCCGACGATCTTGTCCAAACTCCAGCCGTCGACGGCCAGCGCACGGACGTATTGCGGATCCGCACTCATCAGCATCCCCCCGGATTACCGAACCGCAGCCGCGGTGTTTCGTGATTCCCCCGCCCGGGCACCGATCGGCCGCAGGCAGCCGAAGCATACCCAACGGGCACAAAAGAAATCGCGCCCGGAACCGCTTGTGGCGGAATTCCGGGCGCGATGTGTCAGGACTTATTCGGCGGTCTCATCGGGTATGTGTAAGTACCCTTCGAGCACGGCGTGTTCGATGCTTGCCTTGAGCCGTGGGCACGTCGGGCGGGCTGTGCGCGACGCGGTCGAACTCGCGTCCGCGTAATGCGGGCACGAATCCGATGGCTCGGAGATCCACTGAATGCTGGTGTGCTGAAAGCTGTTCTTGCGCACCAACACGCCGATATGGCAGGTCCGGCACTCCACCGGAGTCATCTCGTCCATGAAGTTCGCCTTGTCGGCGACTGTTTGGGCGCGGACGGCCTCAACACGGGCGGGGTCGTCCGCGAAAGCTGGGGCCTTGGCCCAACTTCCTACGGGCGCTTTCGACCCGGCCGAGGCGTCCATCGTCACACTCCTGCGGTGTTGTCGGACTCCGCGTTCGCCTCGGCCTCTTCCTTCTGCCGGGCGAGATTCGCGTCGACTTCCTTCTGCCACGACTCGATGGCGCGAGTGGTGTCGATTTCGTACTCGAACCGCGCGGTCATCTTGTCGGTGACGTCGGCGACGTCCACGTAGAACTGCTCGTACCAACGACGCAGCTGGTAGACCGGTCCGTCTTCCTCGCAGAGCAACGGGTTCTCGATCTTGGTCTTGTGCAGCCAGATCTCGACGTCCTGCTCGAAGCCCATCGTGACGCCCTTGGTGAACGCCTTGGCGATCTTGTTGGACGTCTCGTCATCGAGGCCCTGCGGCTTCTGCACGCTCACGCCGTACATCAACATGAACGAGTTCTGCGTGATCGGGTAATGGCAGTTGATCAGGATGCTCTCTGCCTTGAACCCGCTGTAGTTGTTGTGCAGCCAGTTGATCATGTAGGACGGGCCGTAGTAGGCGGCTTCCGAGTCGAGAATCGACTCGCCGTACTGCGTGCCCATGCCCTGAATGTCGGCCCGGCCGTGGTTCTGCAGGTACTGCGCGGCGACGTGTCCCTCGAAGACGTTCTTGAAGTACTTCGGGAAGCCGTAGTGCACATAGAAGAAGTGCGCCATGTCGACCACGTTGTCGATGATTTCGCGGCAGTTCGAGCCCTCGATGATCATCGTGTTCCACGTCCAGTCGGTCCACTCATCGGTGAAGACCTCGGGGATGCGGGGGATCGTGACGTCCTCCGGCGGCGGGTTGCCCTCCGGGTCGTGCCACACGAACAGCATCTTGTTTTCCTGATGCGTGATCCACGAACGCGTCCGGGCCAGCGGCGGCACGCGGCGCGCGTACGGAATATTCGCGCACTTGCCGTCGGTGCCCCACTCCCAGCCGTGGAACGGGCAGGCGATGGTGTCGCCCTTGATCTCGCCCTCGCTGAGGTCGGCACCCATGTGCCGGCAGTAAGCGTCGAGAACCTGCAGCTTGTTCTGGGTGTCTGCCCAGACGACGAGCTTGGTGCCGAACGCCTGCACGCTGTGCGGCTTGCCGTCGAGGAAGTCGCTCTCCAGCCCGAGGCAATGCCAGCCACGTGCGTACCGCGTGGGAACGCTGCCTACATCGATCTCGCGAACGCGAACCATTTGCCCCTCACAATCTCCAGTTGCCTACTAGAACACGTTATAGATGTTGGCGTCATTTTGCTAGCCATGTGGCGTGCATCAATCCGACAAGCCGCAGATGAACAGGGAGTTTGGCCCGGTCTCGACACAAATCGGAACGTGTTCTAGTCTCTGAAGGAAGGTGAACGAATGCCTATAGACGGGAGCATGGCCGTGGCAGATCAGGAAAAGCACGAAGTAGTGCAGAAGGTGGAAGCCCTGCTTCCCACCCTCCGCGATCGTGCGCAAGAAGCCGAGGACCTTCGGCAAATTCCTGATGAGTCCATCAAGGATCTCCAGGAATCCGGCTTCTTCCGGCTGCTGCAGCCGAGCCAGTGGGGTGGCTACGAGGCCGACCCCGTCCTCTTCTACGACACCGTGCGCAAGATCGCCAGCGCGTGCGGTTCCACCGGCTGGGTCTCCTCGATCCTCGGTGTGCACAACTGGCATCTTGCGCTGTTCGATCAGCAGGCGCAGGAAGATGTCTGGGGCAAGGACACCGACGTCCGGATCTCCTCGTCGTACGCGCCGATGGGCGCCGGCGAGGTCGTCGAGGGCGGCTACAAGGTCAACGGCGCGTGGGCCTGGTCCTCGGGCTCGGGCCACGCCAGTTGGGTCTTCGTCGGCGGCCCGGTCATCAAGGACGGTCGCCCGGTCGACTTCGGCTCCTTCCTGATCCCGCGCGAGGACTACGAGATCAACGACGTCTGGAACGTGGTTGGCCTGCGTGGCACCGGCTCCAACACCGTCGTGGTCAAGGACATCTTCGTGCCGCGGCACCGGTTCCTGTCCTACAAGGCGATGAACGACCGCACCGCGGGTGGCTTCGAGCGCAACACCGCGCCGGTCTACAAGATGCCGTGGGGCTCGGTCCATCCGACCACCATCTCGGCGCCGATCGTCGGTATGGCCTACGGTGCGTACGCCGCGCACGTCGAGCACCAGGGCAAGCGCGTCCGCGCGGCCTTCGCCGGTGAGAAGGCGAAGGAGGATCCCTTCATGAAGGTCCGCGTCGCCGAGGCCGCCAGTGACATCGACGCCGCGTGGCGTCAGCTGTCCGGCAACATCGCCGAGGAGTACGCCTACCTGGTTGCAGGCGAGGAGATTCCGTTCGAGCTGCGTCTGCGTACGCGTCGTGACCAGGTGCGCTCCACCGGTCGCTCGATCGCCTCGATCGACCTGCTCTTCGAGAGCTCGGGTGCCACCGCGCTCGGCAATGACCAGCCGCTGCAGCGCTTCTGGCGTGACGCGCATGCCGGTCGTGTGCACGCGGCCAACGAGCCGGAGCGCGCCTACCAGATGTTCGGCTCGGGCGAGTTCGGTCTGCCCATCGCCGACACGATGGTCTAGGAGGTCAAGTGACGACGACCGCTGAACTGACCTACGAATCCACCTCGAAGTTCGCCCAGGTCCGCCCGGACCTGAAGCTGCATTACCACGAGGCCGGCGTCGGCAACGGGCCGACGATCGTGCTGCTGCACGGCGGCGGCCCCGGTGCCTCCTCGTGGTCGAACTTCTCGCGCAACATCCCGGTGTTGGCGGAGCAGTTCCACGTGCTCGCGGTGGATCAGCCCGGCTTCGGCAAGTCCGATAAGCCGATCGATCACCCGCAGTACTTCGTGCACAGCTCGTCCGCGCTCGCGGACCTGCTGGACCACCTCGGCATCACCGAGCGGGTGCACCTGCTGGGCAACTCGCTCGGCGGCGGTGCCGCGGTCCGGTTCGCGCTGGACTACCCGGACAAGGCCGGACGCCTCGTGCTGATGGGCCCGGGTGGCTTGAGCCTCAACCTCTTTGCGCCCGACCCGACCGAGGGTGTCAAGCACCTCGGCCGGTTCGCCGCGCCGCCGGAGGGCCCGACCAAGGAGAAGCTCGAGGCTTTCCTGCGGGTCATGGTCTACGACCAGTCGCTGATCACGCCGGAGCTGCTCGACGAGCGGTTCGCCGCTGCGAGCACCCCGGAGGCGGTCGCTGCGGCGAAGGCGATGGGTAAGTCGTTCGCCGGAGCGGACTTCGAGAAGGGCATGCTCTGGCGCGACGCCCACAAGCTGCGTCAGCGCGTCCTGCTCATCTGGGGCCGCGAGGATCGCGTCAACCCGCTCGACGGCGCACTGATCGCGCTCAAGCAGATCCCGCGCGCTCAGCTGCACGTCTTCGGCGGCTGCGGCCACTGGGCGCAGCTCGAGAAGTTCGACGAGTTCAACCGGCTCGCCGCGGATTTCCTCCTCGACGGGGGTAAGTGATGGGTATTCGCTCGCTGGCGTATATGCGCATCGAGGCCACCGATATGGCGGCTTGGCGCGACTACGGCCTGAAGGTTCTCGGCATGATCGAGGGCAAGGGCACCAACCCCGAGGCGCTGTACCTGCGCATGGACGATTTCCCGGCTCGCCTGGTGATCGTTCCGGGTGAGCGCGACCGGCTGCAGGTCTCCGGCTGGGAAACCGCCAATGCCGCTGAGCTGCAGGAAGTCCGGAACAACCTCGCTGCTGCGGGTGTGCCCTTCAAGGAGGGCACGGCCGATCAGCTCGCCGACCGCCGCGTCGTCGAGATGATCACCTTCGAGGACACCTCCGGCAACACCCTCGAGGTGTTCCACGGCGCCGCACTCGAGCACCGCCGCATCGTCAGTCCGTACGGCCATAAGTTCGTCACCGGCGAGCAGGGTCTCGGACACGTGGTGCTCACCACCAACGACGACGAGGCCTCGCTGCGGTTCTATCGCGACGTGCTCGGCTTCAAGCTGCGCGACTCGATGCGCATGCCGCCGCAGATGGTGGGCCGCCCGGCCGACGGAGAGCCGGCCTGGCTGCGCTTCCTCGGCTGCAACCCGCGTCATCACAGCCTCGCGTTCCTGCCGCTACCCAACCCAACTGGCATCGTGCATCTCATGGTCGAGGTGGAGAACTCCGACGACGTCGGCCTCTGCCTGGATCGCGCGATGCGCAAGAAGGTCAAGATGTCCGCGACCCTGGGTCGCCATGTCAACGACAAGATGCTGTCGTTCTACATGAAGACGCCGGGTGGCTTCGATATCGAGTTCGGTTGTGAGGGACTCGAAGTCGAGGACGACAACTGGATCGCGCGCGAGAGCACCGCGGTGAGTCTGTGGGGTCACGACTTCACCGTGGGGATGAAGTAGCGGTGACTGCTACGGAGCAGGTCGACCCGCGGTTGTACCGCACGGTGCTCGGCCGGTTCTGCACCGGCATCACGATCATCACGACCGTGGACGAGGATGAGCCGATCGGCTTCGCATGTCAGTCGTTCGCGGCGCTTTCGCTCGATCCGCCGATGGTGTTGTTCTGCCCGACCAAGCAGTCCCGGTCGTGGGCGGCCATCGAGAGCAGCGGTAAGTTCGCCGTGAACATCCTCGGTGAGGACCAGCAGTCCACCTGCGCGCGCTTCGGCTCGCGCGAGCCGGACAAGTTCGGCGGAATCGACTGGCACCTTTCCGATCTGGGGTCGCCGATCCTCGACGGTTCGCTCGCGCATCTCGACTGCACGGTCGAGACCGTGCACGAGGGCGGTGACCACTTCGTGGTGTTCGGCCGGGTGCAGTCGCTGTGGGAGGTGCCCGCTGGGCGCACCAACACGGGCGCCTGGGTCAGCGAGGAACGGCAGCGCCCGCTGCTGTTCTACCGCGGCCAGTACACCGCGATCGAGCCGGACAAGACGGAACCGGCGGCGTGGCGAGACGACCTCGAGTCGTTCCTCACCACCACGTCGAAGGACACCTGGCTCTAGGTTTCACCCTTCGCCATCGCATTGCGTGTGGCCGTAGCACTGCTTTTCGCCGCACACTGCCTGACGCCTCGCATACCTTCCAGCACGCTGGAAGGTATGCCACGGCGCAGAAAGTGTGCGGCGTTTGGCGTTTCGGGCCGAGAACAGTGCGGCGGAATACTCGTCAGCGGTTGCGAAGCCCGCGGCCGACCCAGTTGTCGAGAAAGCGGCGCAAGTCTGCGCCGGTACGCGGCGGCCGGCCGGGGTCGACGACGAACGACGAGATGATGCGCAGCACGAACTCGGCGAGTTCGTCCAGATCGGCATCGGTGAAACCGTTTGCGGCCCAGTCGACATCGAACGCACGCAGCAGTGGCTGGGCGAGTTCGACAGCAAGTTCCGAGGTCACCGCCTGCCCGAGCGCGTTGGCGCGGTCGGGGGAGAGCAGCAGGCTCATGTGCTTGTCCTCGGGCAGTGCCTCGAGCACGAAGGCGATGCCCTCGACGAGCGCGACATCCGGTTGGGCGATGCCGGCGATGTGCTCGTGCACCCGGTCGAGAAACGATGACGCCGAATGGACTGCGGCGGCGAACAGCAGCGCATCCACGCTCTCGAAGTAGCGGTAGACGGTCTGGCGGGTGACGCCGACAGCCCGCGCGACATCGGTGATCTTGACCGATGCTCCGACGGCATCGATGGCCGCGCTTGCGGCGGTCAGGATCCGTTCGACTGCTTCCTCATCGGTGGCCGGCGCGGAGCCTGCCCACCCGTGCGTGCGCATGTCAGGAAGCGGGGCGCTGCGCCACCGCGAACCGCTCGTCGGTGTAGCGGCGCAGGTTCTTCAGGAAGCGCGCGAAGGTGAAGTTCATGACCGGCCCGAACAGCTTGATGGCATAGACCTGCACGCCGGTCGGCTCCATGGCCAGGATCCAGGTAAGTCGGCAACCGGTGGCCGTCGGCTCGATCTTGTAGTCCTCGGCGAAGGCGTCGATGCCGCTCGTCGAGATGGAGTTGAACCGGAAGGCCATGGCAACGCCGGGCTCCCAGGCGAGAAACTCCTCATTGCCGACGATGCCGCCGAGCATGTCGACCGTGCGGGTGGTGCCGACACCGTGCGGTGCCGCACTGGTCCAGGTGGCCTTCTTGATGATGCTGACCCACTTCGGCCAGGCATCGGCGTCGACGAGAACCTCCCAGAGTTGCTCGGGAGTGACGGCAAGTTCGACCGAATTGGTGAACTTGGCCGGCGCGGAATGCGCGAATGTGCCGTCAACAGCGCGGCACGGGTAATCCTTCGACATCGATGCCTCCTCGCCCTCGACCATACACGTTTACACATTTGTCTAGTCAAGAATTTTCTTGCCGCATACGAAACAGCGATCCGCACACGCATTGCGTGTGCGGATCGCTAAAAGGTGTGCGGCGAAAGGGCGGTCAGACGACGGTGGCGTCCTCGAAAGTCATGCCCAGCGTCGGAATGGACGAGGTGAACAGTGCCCGGCGCGACATGTCCAGATGGGCTAGTTCGTCAGCCCACGGGTGGCTGCCGAGCCGAAGAGTGGCACCGCCGATGCGGGAGCGAACCCCGGACGGGGCCATCTTCCACTCGATGCTGCGGGTGACGCCGTCGAGGCACGAGTAGGCGTCCACCGACATTCCGCCGCCGCCCGCGGGCACCGGAAAACCCTGCTGCACCGATAGTTCGACCACCTCGCGGCCGTCGACGCGTACCAGTCCACGCCGCACCGGGCCGCTGTGATCGGCCTCGAAATCGGCGAGCACCTTGGGGAAGCCCCAGATGCCGCGGCCGGCCGCCATGGTGAATTCGCCGTCCACCGGAAGCTGGTGAATGAAAACGCCGTAGTTCCCGGTGGCGAGCGACTTGAGATCCGACAGTACCGAGCCACCGCGGTTGTCGTGCTTACGCACCATGAACGCGATGCCGAACTCGTTGTAGGGACCGAGATCGCCGTCGATGTAATTGACGAATACGAGGCAGCACATGCCACGACCCGGGCGGAATCGAAGAATTTCCAGTCCGGCGTAGTCGATGGCGCGTTGCGCGGCCTCGGCCGAGACGGAGTAGACAGCGGTGAACGCGTTCGCGAGCCGGATTTCCACCGGCATCGAAACGGTCTGGCCGAGTACATCGTGCGAAGCGGTCATTGCTACCTCACTGTCGTCGTCGGACTTTTTCTACACCGGCGAGTCGTCCTGTTCCAGCCGCTTGACCCAGGAGCCCGCCGAGCCGAACAGCTGTCCGGTCGCGTGTGCGCGCTTGAAAAACAGGTGCGCGTCGTGTTCCCAGGTGATCGCGATACCCCCATGCAGCTGAATGGACTCGGCCGCCACGGTACCGAATGCCTCCGAGCAGTAGACCTTCGCGGTCGCGGAAGCCTTTGCCACATCGGAAGATTCGTTGGTCACGGCCTCGGTCGCGGTCAGCGATGCGGATCGGCCGGCCTCAACGAGCACGTACAGGTCCGCCATCCGGTGCTTGAGCGCCTGGAAGCTGCCGATCGCCCGGCCGAACTGCACGCGAGACTTGGTGTACTCGACGGTCATCTGCAGGCACGCGTCCGCGGCACCGACCTGCTCGGCCGCGAGCGCGGTCACGGCAACGGCGCGCAGCCGCTCAACCGTGGCGGACGCATCGGCCTCGCCGATCCGGTTGCCCGCGACGTCGGCAAAGGTGACCTCGCCGAGCCGGAGCGTCGGGTCCATCGCCGCGATCGCGCTGCGGGTCACGCCCGCGGCGTTCGCCTCGACCTCGTAGACGGATACGCCGTCGGGGCTTTTCGCGATGACGAGCAGCACGTCGGCGAGGGCGGCCTCGAGTACGAGCGTCGCCGTGCCGTTGAGGGTTCCGTTCGCATCCGCGGTGACACCGGGGGTGTCCCAGCCCTCCGGGCCGGCCCAGCAGACGGCCAGATTGCGGGTTCCCTCGGCAACATCGGGCAGCAGGCGCTCGCACGCGGCGTTGTCACCGGTGGCCAGTAGCAGCTGCGCGCCAAGCACGACCGAGCCGAAGTAGGGCGTCGGCGCAAGCACGCGGCCCAGTTCCTCGCCGATCAGGTTCGCCTCTGTCAGGCTCGCGCCGAAACCGCCGAACTCCTCGGGAATCGCGATCCCGGCGACACCGACCTGCTCGCACAGCAGGCGCCACAGCGCCTCGTCGTAGCCGGCCTCGGCTTCCATCGCCTTGCGCCGCGACGCGGTGTCGACGTGCTTGGCGAGCAGGCCGCGCACCGACTCGACGAGGTCGCGCTGCTCCTCGGTCAACGGGCTCGTCATCGCGCACTCCTCAGCGACTCGGCGACACGGGCGCGGTGCTGCGACGTGGTGCCCCAGGCAGAGCGCAGCGCGCGAATCTTGGTCAGCCACACGGACAGGTCGTACTCCGCCGTGTACCCGATCGCGCCGTGCACCTGCAGTGCGCTGCGCGCCGCACGCTCGGCGGCGTCCGCCGCGGCGACCTTGGCCGCCGACACATCGCGAGACGCGGTGGGCAGGTCCTCTGCGATGGCGATAGCCGCGCCATGCAGGAGCGGCGAGGCCATCTCCAGGCCGATCATCGCGTTGGCGAGGTGATGCTTGACCGCCTGGAAGCTGCCGATTTTCTTGCCGAATTGCACACGGCCACCGACGTATTCGGTGGAGATGTCGAGCACGGCACGACCAGCGCCCAGCAGCTGCGCTGCCACGGCGAGATTGCCGGCATCGAGGGCCCGTGCGGTTGCGCTGGCCACCGATGCTCCCTCGGCAATGACCTCGCCGACCGTCAACTCGTTCAGCTTGCGGGTCGCATCGACGGAATCGAACTGTGCGCCAACTTCACCCACGGCAAGCCGGTCGCCGTCGACGATAAGCACGACATCGCTCTGTGCGGCGTCGAGCGCACGCGGCAGCCAGTCGCCGAGTGCCACGGTGCCGAGCGAGGTGCCCTCGGCCAGACCAGGCAGAAAGCGCTGCGCAGCGTCGTTGTTGTCGAGCGCCTGAAGCAGGGCGGGAATCGCGGCGGCGGTCTCGACCAGCGGGCCGGGGACCGCGGCGCGGCCGATCTCCGCAAACGCCACGACGAGATCGACCGGGTGCGCGCCGATGCCGCCGAACTCCTCGTCGACCGCGAGTGCGGTGACGCCTGCATCCGCGAGCTGGGTGAGCAGCTTGCGGCCGTCGGCGGTGTCGCCCTCGGCCCAGGCACGGGCGACGGACGTGGTCTTCGCGCCACTCAGCAGGTCACGCAGGCTGGCCGCGAAATCCTTCTGCTCGGATGACAGTGCGAATTTCATCGATCCCCCCGGGGCAGGCCGAGCAGCCGTTCGGCCACAATGTTGCGTTGAATCTCGTTGGTACCGGCGTAGATCGGGCCCGAGAGCGAGAAGAGGTAGCCGTCCTGCCAGCTGTCCATCAGCTCGCCGTCGGCGCCGCGAATGTCGAGCGCCGTTTCGTGCAGTGCGATATCGAGCTCGGACCAGAACACCTTGTTGATCGAGGACTCGGCGCCAAGCGCACCGCCCTCGTTCAGGCGGGTCACGGTCGCCAGCGTGCTCAGGTGGTAGGCACGGGCACCGATCCAGGCATCGACGACCCGATCCCGCACCGCGGTGTCGGAGGGATCGCTCTGCTCGGCCCACAGATCGACGAGTCGATCCGCCGCCGCGTCGAACCGGCCGGGGCTGCGCAGCGACAGGCCGCGCTCGTTGCTCGACGTGCTCATCGCGACTTTCCAGCCGTCGTTCACAGCGCCGATCACGTCCTGATCGGGCACGAACACGTTGTCGAAGAAGATCTCCGCGAAGCCGGCCTCGCCGTCGAGCTGCGGGATCGGCCGGACCGTCACGCCTTCGGTGGTGAGCGGGAACATGAAGTAGGTCAGACCGCGGTGCCGCTCGGCCTCCGGGTCGCTGCGGAACAGGCCGAATCCCATGTCCGCGAACGATGCGCGCGAGCTCCAGGTCTTCTGCCCGTTCAACTCCCAGCCGCCGTCCACGCGCCGGGCGGTGGAGCGGATACCGGCGAGGTCACTGCCCGCTTCGGGCTCGGACCACACCTGCGCCCAGATGTCGTCGGCACGAGCCATGCGCGGCATGATGCGCTGCAGCTGCTCCGGGGTGCCGTGTTCGAAGAGCGTGGGCGCGAGCAGGAAGATGCCGTTCTGGCCGACCCGGCCCGGCGCCTGAGCGCGGTAGTACTCCTCCTCGAAGATGACCCACTCGAGCAGCGAGCAGTCGCGGCCGCCGAACTCCTCGGGCCAGGCCACCACCGACAGGCGAGCGTCGAAGAGCTTGCGCTCCCAGTCACGGTGCAGCTCGAAACCCTCGGCAGTGTCCATCGAGGGGAGCGGCTCGCTCGGCACGTTCGCGGCGAGGAACTCGCGCACCTCGAGCCGGAACGCGGTCTCGGCCTCGTCGTATTCCAAATCCACCGGGGTCAGCCCTTCGTTGCTTGGTTCGGTACCGGGTTGCCGGTCATGAAAGCTCCTCGCGCAGTTGCCGTTTGAGCACCTTGCCGCCGGCATTGCGGGGCAGCTCCGGTACGAATGCGACCGCACTCGGCACCTTGAACTTGGCCAGGTGCTCGAGCGCGAAGTCGATCACCTGCTTCTCGCTGAGCTCGTGCCCGGCCTTCGTCACGACGAATGCCATGCCGACCTCGCCCATCCGCTCATCAGGGATGCCGATCACGGCGGATTCGGCGACACCGTCCAGTCGGGCGAGCGCCTGCTCGATCTCGGCGGGGTACACGTTGAACCCGCCTGAGATGTACATGTCCTTGAGCCGGTCGGTAATCCGCAGGTAACCCCGCTCGTCGACCGTGCCGACATCACCGGTGTGCAACCAGCCATCGGCATCGATGGTCTTCGCGGTGTTTTCCTCGTCGTCGAGGTAGCCGAGCATCACGTTCGGCCCGCGCAGCAGTACCTCGCCGTTGTCGTCGACGCGCAGCTCGAAATCGGCGATCGCCCGCCCGCACGAGTGCGCCACAGTGACCGCGTCGTCGTCGGGCTGGCACATGGTGCCGAAGCCGCACGCCTCGGACAAGCCATAGGCGGTGAGCACGATGTCGAAATCGAGATCGGTCTGCATCCGTTCGACCAGCGCGACCGGAACCACCGCGGCGCCGGTGACGGCGAACCGCAGCGAGCTGAGGTCGTAGTCCGCGCGCTTCGGATGGTCGAGCAGTACCTGGTAGATCGTCGGCGGGCCGGGCAGCACCGTGATGCGCTGGTCGGCGACGACCGCCATGGCCTGCTCCGGATCGAAAGCGATCATCGGGACCATCGCCGCGCCGGTCTGCAGGCAGGCGAGGATGCCCGCCTTGTAGCCGAAGCTGTGGAAGAACGGGTTGATGATCAGGTAGCGGTCGTTCTCATCGAGACGCCCGCACGCCGCCCAGGCAGCGGAGGTGTCCAGCGACTGGCGGTGCGCACACATCGCGCCCTTGCTGCGCCCGGTGGTGCCGGAGGTGAAGAGGATGTCCGAAACATCTTCGGGGTCGACCTCGGCAGCGCGCCGATCTGCGTCGTTGGGGGAGACCGCCCGCGCGTAGCTGGGCAGATCGGACCAGTCGAGGTGGTAGTTCGCCTTGTCGGCCGCCTCATCCTCGACGTTGATCACGATGACGGTATCGGGCAGTTCGGCGCCGGACGCGCGCAGTTCGGCGAGCCGGTCGCGGCCGAGGAAGGGCCCGGAGACGAACACTGCCTGCGCGCGAGTGCGCTCGAGCAGTTCGACCGTTTCGGTGACCGTGTAGCGGGTGTTGACTGGAATGACGGTGCCGCCCACGTAGTGCGTCGCCAATGCCGCGACCACCCAGTGGAAGGTGTTCGGCGCCCAGATCGCCACCCGGTCGCCGCGCTCGATACCGCGCGCCATCAGCGCGCGAGACGCCGTGCGGACCTCGTCGAGCAGGTCGGCGTAGGTCAAACGCACGTCGCCGTCGACGATGGCATCGCGGTCCGCAAAAACGCGGGCAGCATGCCGCAACGCGGCTGGAGTCGTCCGGGGAGTGCCGGCCTCGGTCACTGAGCCTCCTAATCGGGGCTGACAAAGCAAGTGCTTGGTAGGTTATCCTACCGCTGTGGACGCTAGCCAGAGCCTGCCCAGCACATCCGAGGACGCGCGGTTCGCCGCCGAGGTCCGGGAGTGGCTGGCCGATAACCTCACCGGCGAATTCGCCGACCTGCGCGGTCGCGGCGGACCGGGTCGCGAACACGAGGCGTTCGAAGAGCGCCTCGCGTGGGACCGGCATATGGCCGCGGCCGGTTGGAACTGCATCGGGTGGCCGACGGAGTTCGGCGGACGCGGTGCGACGATCAACCAGCAGGTGATCTTCCACGAGGAGTACGCCAAGGCCGACGCCCCCGCGCGCGTCTCGCACTTCGGTGAGAACCTCCTCGGCCCGACGCTCATTGCGTTCGGCACGCCGAAGCAGCAGGAGCGCTTCCTGCCCAAGATCGTCGACGTCAGCGAACTGTGGTGCCAGGGCTACTCGGAGCCGGGCGCCGGTTCCGACCTCGCCGCGGTGAGCACCAGCGCGCACCTCGACGGCGATCAGTGGTCGGTGAACGGCCAGAAGGTCTGGACCTCGCTCGCGCACACCGCGGACTGGTGCTTCGTCGTGGCCCGCACCGAGCCCGGCTCGAAGCGGCACAAGGGCCTGTCCTACCTGCTGGTGCCGATGCATCAGCCCGGCGTCGAGATCCGGCCGATCGTGCAGCTGACCGCCACCTCCGAATTCAACGAGGTGTTCTTCGACGACGCCCGCACCGACGCCGACCTCGTCGTCGGTGAGCCCGGAGACGGCTGGCGCGTCGCGATGGGCACGCTGACTTTCGAGCGCGGTGTCTCCACCCTCGGACAGCAGATCGGCTTCGCCCGCGAGCTGTCCGGGATCATCGAGCTGGCCGAGCGCAACGGCGCCGCGACCGACCCGATCATTCGGGAGAAGCTGACCCGCGCCGAGATCGGCCTGCGCGTGATGCGCTCGCACGCCATGCGCACGCTCGCGAACGTCGATGCGACCACCAACGGCGGCGAGGCCTCGGTGGCCAAGCTGCTGTGGGCCAACTGGCACCGCGGTCTCGGCGAACTCGCCATGGAAGTCACCGGTGCGCAGTCGATCGTCGCCGCGGGAGATCCGGACGATGGCGGCCTGACCGATTTGCAGCGGCTCTACCTGTTCACTCGTTCCGACACCATCTACGGCGGCTCGAACGAAGTGCAGCGCAACATCATTGCCGAGCGAGTGCTCGGCCTTCCCCGAGAGGCACGCGCGTGACCGAGCAGACCGAACCCAAGCCCCGCCCGCTGGCCACCGCGCCCGAGGAGACCGGGGGCCACAACCTGCTCGCCGGGCGTGTCGCGGTTGTGACTGCGGCCGCCGGTACCGGCATCGGCTCGGCGACCGCTCGCCGGATGCTGTCCGAGGGTGCCGATGTGGTGGTGTCCGACTGGCACGAGCGCCGGCTGAAGGAGACCGCCGACGCGCTGTCGGCGCAGTTCCCGGACCGTCGCGTTGCCGCCGTCGTGTGTGACGTGAGCAGCACCGAGGCAGTCGACGAACTGATCACGGGTGCAGTTGCCGCACTCGGACGGATCGACATCGTGGTCAACAACGCCGGCCTTGGCGGTGAGACCCCTGTCGTCGACATGACCGACGAGCAGTGGGACAAGGTCATCGACATCACGCTCAACGGCACGTTCCGCTGCACCCGCGCGGCGCTGCGGTACTTCCGCGATGTCGAGCACGGCGGCGTCATCGTGAACAACGCGAGCGTGCTGGGTTGGCGCGCACAGCACAGCCAGGCGCACTACGCGGCGGCGAAGGCCGGCGTCATGGCGCTCACGCGCTGCAGCGCGATCGAGGCCGCCGAGTACGGCGTGCGGATCAACGCGGTCGCGCCGAGCATCGCGGCGCACGCATTCCTCGCGAAGGTGACTTCGCCCGAACTGCTCGATCACCTGTCCAACCAGGAGGCCTACGGCCGCGCGGCCGAGCCGTGGGAGGTTGCGGCAACGATCGCGATGCTGGCCAGCGACTACACGACCTATCTCACCGGTGAGGTCGTTTCGGTGAGCAGCCAGCGCGCTTAGTCCGAGCAACGATCCCTAGCAAGCGCTTGGTTGATAGGATGGCAGGGTGACACCAGAGTCGAGGGTACGCGCGGAGGAAGGCGCCAACGGTAAGTCCGGGCGGCGCCAGGAGCTGCTCGAGCTCGCCGCGTCGCTGTTCGCCGACCGCGGCGTACAGGCGACCACGGTCCGCGATATCGCGGATGCCGCGGGCATCCTTTCCGGCAGCCTCTATCACCATTTCGACTCCAAGGAGTCGATGGTCGACGAGATCCTCCGGGGATTCCTCGACGAGTTGTTCGGCCGCTATCACGAGATCATCGCCGCGGGGCTCGATGCACGCGCGACGCTCGAAGCGCTGATCGTCGCGTCCTACCAGTCGATCGACGATTCGCATGCCGCGGTCGCGATCTACCAGGACGAGGCCAAGCGCCTGCGCGGCCAGGACCGGTTCGCCTACATCGCCGAGCGCAACAACGAGTTCCGCGAACTCTGGTACGAGGTGTTGCGAACCGGCGTCGCGGACGGCAGTTTCCGCGCCGACACCGATGTGGACCTGGTCTACCGATTCTTGCGCGACACCGTCTGGGTGGCCGTGCGCTGGTACCGGCCCGGTGGCGGTCTCACCGCGGAAACCGTTGCCAAGCAATATCTTTCGATCGTCCTGGACGGTCTTTCCAACCCCGACCGGCGGACGCCCAACGCGTCGAGCCAGAACAAGAAATAGGAGCCCAAGGCCATGGCTGAGGCATACATCATCGACTCGGTCCGCACCGCCATCGGCAAGCGCGGCGGCGGCTTGGCCGAGGTCCACCCGGCGGATCTTGGTGCCACCGTGATCAAGGCGGTGCTCGAGCGCAACGACATCGACCCGCCGCTGATCGATGACGTCATCTTTGGCTGCGTCGACGCGATCGGCCCCCAGGCCGGCAACATCGCCCGCACCGCGTGGCTCGCCGCGGGCTACCCGGAAGAGGTTCCGGGCGTCACCGTCGACCGCCAGTGTGGCTCGAGCCAGCAGGCCATCCACTTCGGCGCGCAGGCGATCATGGCCGGCACCGCCGACTTCATCGTCGCCGGTGGCGTGCAGAACATGAGCATGATCCCGATCGCGTCCGCGATGGTCGTCGGCCAGCAGTTCGGCTTCGACTCGCCGTTCCTCGGCTCGAAGGGCTGGCAGCACCGCTACGGCGACGCCGAGGTCTCGCAGTTCAACGGCGCCGAGATGATCGCGGCCAAGTGGAACATCTCGCGCGAGGACATGGAGCGCTGGGCGCTGCAGAGCCACGAGCGTGCGCGTGCCGCGATCCTCGACGGCAAGTTCGACAACGAGATCGTGCCGGTCGGCGACTTCTCGGTCGATCAGGGACCGCGCGAGACCAGCCTCGAGAAGATGGCCTCCCTCGCCCCGCTGGTCGAAGGCGGCCGGCTGACCGCCGCTGTCGCCAGCCAGATCTCGGACGGCGCGAGCGCGACCCTGCTCGCCTCGGAGAAGGCAGTCAAGGAGCACGGCCTCAAGCCGCGCGCCCGCTTCAAGTACCTCGGCGCCCGCGCCGCGGACCCGATCTTCATGCTCACCGGCCCGATCCCGGCCACCGAGCATGCGCTGGCCAAGGCCGGCCTGACCATCAATGACATCGACGTGGTCGAGATCAACGAGGCCTTCGCGCCCGTCGTGCTGGCCTGGCTCGCCGAGACCGGGGCCGACCCGGCCAAGGTCAACGTCAACGGTGGCGCAATCGCACTCGGCCACCCGCTCGGTGCCACCGGCGCGAAGCTGTTCGCCTCGCTGCTCAACGAGCTCGAGCGCGTGAACGGCCGCTACGGCCTGCTCACCATCTGCGAGGGTGGCGGCACGGCCAACGCGACCATCATCGAGCGCCTCGGCTAGACCCAAGCCTCCTCAGGGTTGTGCGGCGCGGTCCTTCGGGACCGCGCCGCACGTCTTTGTGCACCGGTTTTGACGTTCTTCGCGGGTGCCAAACTTCTTTGTGGGGCCGAAACTTCGCACCCGGGAACACAAATCGCACTCGTTTCGCCGCGCTTGGATGTGCCAACCTATCGACTGCAGCAGGACCGCACTGAGATGTCATGCGGATCGCCGACCATCGGATCGATGACAACGTCGACGCTTCGGCCATTGGTCACCGACCGGGCCAGATCCACGTCGAGCGGGAGTATCGGCGCAGACAGCACGACAAGGCCGATCGCGGCGGCTACCCATCGGGCACCGTGCCCGAAGCTCAGGACGAAGTTCGCGCACGCTATGAAAACAGTGAAAATGCCTGCAGCAAACGCGATGCCACTCGCGATGTAGGCAATGGAAGGCGGGGACGCAAACCTGTACCACGCGCGATGGCCGACATCGACGCGCTGATCGAAGAACCACTGCGAGATCAACGCGAACATCACCGAGACTGCTACAAGCAGAATGACCACCAACTGTCGGCGGCCGATCGTATAGGGCGGGATCCACCAGTACCGACGCATGTGCACGCACCGGAAGCTATCAATCCGAAAGGCGCGCGGAAAGACCCGAGTTAGTACTCGTGTGGGAACGCTTCGCGGGTGCAAATTGTGTTCCCGGGGCCGAAACTTCGCACCTGTCTACAAGTTTTGCCCCCGTTTGCGCCTACAAAACCGAACTCAGCCCGGGAGCTTGCTCATCTCCTCGATCCGCGCGACGGCGTCGGCGACGATCGAATCGATCAGCTCCTTGCAGGTCGGCAGGTCTTCGAGCAGGCCGACCACCTGACCGGAGGCGAGCACACCGGCCTGGGTGTTGCCCTCAACCAGTCCGGCGCGCAGCAGCATCGGCGTGTTCGCGGCCATGATGACCTGTGACCAGGTGAGGTCCTTGGTCTTCTTCATGGCCAGACCGTCACGGACGATGTTCGACCACTTCATGCCGGTCATCTTCTTGAACTTCAGCGCGTTGCCGACAGCGGCGGTGAGCCCGCGCACCTGGCCCGAATGCTCTAGGCGGTCAACCAGTTCGGTGTTGAGCACGCGGTGCGGCATGCCGTCCACCTTCACCGAGACGGTGGTGTCCTGCAGGCCGCGGGCCAGGTACTCCTGCTTGACCGAGTCCGGCACGGTGCTCTCCTGGGTGAGCAGGAAGCGGGTGCCCATCGCGACGCCGGCGGCACCGTAGGCCAGCGCGGCAGCGAGGCCACGGCCGTCGTAGAAACCGCCCGCCGCGACAACCGGGATGTCGACCGCGTCGAGCACGGACGGCAGCAGCAGGGTGGTCGCGACCGGACCGGTGTGGCCACCGCCCTCGCCGCCCTGCACGATCACCGCGTCGGCGCCCCAGCTCGCCACCTTCTTGGCGTGCTTGGCCGCACCGATGGACGGGATGACAACGACCCCGGCCTCTTTCAGGACCGCGATGAGTTCCTGCTTCGGCGCGAGCGCAAAGGACGCAACTTTCACACCCTCGCGGATGAGCAGGTCGACGCGCTGCCTGGCATCGGTCGCGTCGGCGCGGATATTCACGCCGAACGGCTTGGAGGTCAACGACTTCGTCTTGGCGACGGCCGCCTCGAGCTCCTCGTAGGTCATCGTCGCCGAGGCGAGGATGCCCAGACCGCCGGCTTCCGCGGTACCCGCGACGAGGCGCGGACCGGCGACCCAGCCCATGCCGGTCTGCACGACCGGGTGCTCGATGCCGATCAGATCGGTGAGCGGAGTACGCAAGCCGGTCACGACTTCACCTCGCGGTTGCGCATGCCCTTGGGATCGATGACGTCGCGGATGAGACGCAGCTCTTCCTCGGACGGCGCGCGGGTCTCGGGCGCATCGGCCAGGCCGACGATCTCGAACGCGGTGTTCTCGGCAACCTGGTCGGCCGTCACACCGGGATGCAGGCTCAGCGCCCGCATGGTGTGGTCGGGGCCGCCGAAATCGAATACGCCGAGATCCGACACGACGCGGTACACATTCATGTACTTGTACGCGGGGTTGTCGGAATCGATCTTGTCCCAACCGATTCCGCACACGATGTCGACCTGATCGCAGAACACGCGGCTGGTGTGCTTGGGCACCCAGTAGCTGGTCGGGTGGTTGATCGTGTTGCCGGGCGCGCCGCGCACGCCGAACATCTGCCGCTTCGGCTGCTGATGCGGGCCGAAGGCGGAGAGGTTCTGGTTGCCGAAGCGGTCGATCTGGTTGGCGCCCATGACGACATGGCGACGCCCGGAGGCCAGGGTGTCGAACACCTTGCGGAACGGCATCCAACCCTCGATCGGCGCCTTCGCACCAAGTGCGGGAGTCTCCGCGAAGATCAGCGCCTCGCCATCGGTGATCAGCAGGTCGGGCTCGGTGGTGAGCTTGGCCAGACGCGCACCGATGGTCGGCATCGGCGCCATCGGGCTGGCCATGATTTCGCCTGCGCCGGCGAAGATGTCGGCGCACGAGATCGCGCAAAAATCGGCGCGCGTCACGTCGGTCGTGGTCATGCCTGCTCCTCGGTGTTCTTCTGACGCTCCGCAAGCTCCGCGTCGTGGAAACGCTTGACGGCGGCTTGGTAGTCGGCCTCGGAGCCGGAGAGGTAGGTATCGACGAACTTCTGCCACGTCTCCGGGTCACCCGCGGCTTCGACGTAGTGCCGCTGGAACTTCTCGTCGCGGCCGTAGTCCTCGCCGGCGAGGGTGAAGTGGGCGCCATTCGGGGCCTCGACAACGCCGTCGACCATCAGGCGGTTGAGCAGAAGCGACTGCAGCGGACCGGACTTCACCAGTTCCTCGGTCTCGACGATTCGCTCGACCGAGAGGTAACGACGCTCGGCAGCCGCGCAGAACAGGTCGTCCATGTACGGGTCGACGCCGTTGTAGGCGGCGTTGCCGTGCTTGTCACCGAGGTTGAGGTGCACGAAAGCGGCGTCGAGGTTGAGCGCCGGCATGGCGACCAGTTCCTCGTTGCGCCCCGACTCGTCCGGGTAGGGGGAGACGACGGTCTTGAGCTCGTCGCCCCAGAACGTGCGGACGTCCGAGCCGAGTCCGGCGCGAATCGGCGTGAACGGCAAGCGAACTGCCGCGGCCTCGAGGCCCGCCTTGAGCATGCCCTCGTCCATTTCGCGCGACTCGAGCTCACCCTTGGTACGGGCCGACGCGAACCACGGGTCGTAGAACGGCGCCGAGTCCAGCGAGACGAAGCCGTAGTAGAGCTTGCGGATCTTGCCGGCCGAGCACAGCAGGCCCACGTCGGGTCCGCCGTAGCTGACCACGGTCAGATCGGTGATATCCGAGCGCAGCAGGGCGCGCACGAAGGCCATCGGCTTGCGCCGCGACCCCCAGCCGCCGATGCCGATCGTCATCCCGCTACGCAGCTCGCCGATTGCATCGTCGAGCGACATCTGCTTGTCGCGCATGGTCACGCTCCCTTTCCTGCGCGCTGACGCGCGAGGTCATCCTCGAACCGCTCACGGATCTCGTCGGAGGCACCGGAGAGGTTCAGCTCGAAGGTGTAGCCCTGCTCGAGGCGGTAGCTGCGCCGCACGTCCTGCAGGTCGATGCCGTTGAGCGCGTCCTTGGCGGCGCGCAGCACGCGGCCATCCTTGGCAGCGACATCCTTGGCGACCGCGAGTGCCGTGGCGTCGAGTTCGTCGCGCGGGACGACCTTGAAGACCGAGCCGTGGTGGTGCAGTTCCTGCGCGGTGATCGTCGCCGCGGTGAAGAACAGCGCCCGCATCAGGTGCTGCGGAACCAGGCGAGCGAGGTGCGTTGCGGCACCGAGCGCGCCGCGGTCCACCTCGGGCAGGCCGAAGGTGGCGTCATCGGAGGCGATGATGATGTCCGAGTTGCCGACGATGCCGATACCGCCGCCGAGGCAGAAGCCGTTAACGGCGGTGATGACCGGAACCGGGCACTCGTAGACGGCGGAGAAGACGTCCGCGCAGCCGGAGTTGTGATCGATCAGGTTCTGATGACCCGTGGTGCGCTGGATTTCCTTGATATCGACGCCGGCGCAGAAGCCGCGACCCTCGGCGCGGATCACCACCACCCGGTTGTTCTTGTCTCGCCCGGCGGCGCGAACCGCGTCGGCGAGATCGAACCAGCCCTGCGCGGGAAAGGCGTTGACCGGCGGATAGTCGATCGTGACGACCGCGATCCCGTCGCCGTTGGAGGTGGACGTAATCCCCATCGTGATTCCTAACGTTTGGGCGATGTGGCGGAGACGCTCCGCCCGCAGTCGCCAAACCAAGCGATTGCTTGGTACGTTAGCACGGTGAGTATCGACCTGGATCTCGAAGGAACGGTTGTCCTGGTGACCGGCGGCACGCGCGGTGTCGGCGCGGGTATCAGCCGGGTCTTCCTGGAGGCCGGCGCGACCGTCGTGGCCTGTGCCCGACGCCCCGGCGACGAGCCCGTGACCGCTGCCGGCCGCACCGCGCACTACCTGCCGTGCGATGTGCGCGATGAAGAGGCCGTGCGCGGACTCGTTGACGAGATCGTCGCGAAGTTCGGCCGTCTCGACACCGTGGTGAACAACGCGGGTGGCACGCCGTTCCGGCTGGCCGCCGATGCGACACCGAGCTATCACGCCAAGATCACCGAGCTGAACATGCTGGCGCCGCTGCTGGTTTCGCAGGAGGCGAACCGCGTCATGCAGCAGCAGGAGGCCGGTGGATCGATCGTGAATGTGTCGAGCGTGAGCGGTCGTCGCCCGTCGCCCGGTTCTGCCGCCTACGGCGCCGCCAAGGCAGGACTCGACAGTCTCGTTTCCTCGCTGGCCGTCGAGTGGGCGCCCAAGGTGCGGATCAACTCGATCGTCGTCGGCATGGTGGAAACCGAGCAGAGCCACCTGCACTACGGCGACGACGAGGGCATCGCGGCCGTAGGCGCGACGATCCCGGTCGGCCGGCTGGCCCGCCCCGAGGAGATCGGCAACTGCGCGCTGTTCCTTGCCTCACCCCTGGCGTCCTATGTCACCGGCGCAGCGCTGGTGGCGCACGGCGGCGGCGAACGCCCGGCCTTCCTGAGCGCGGCCAACGTCGACCAGGGTGCATCGGTCTAGCGGCCGGCCCACCAAGCATCAGTAGAACTAGAAGGAGTTTTTGGCGTGAGCGGTATTTGTGAAGGTCGGGTCGTCATCGTGACGGGCGCGGGACGTGGCCTCGGCCGCGCCCACGCGCTCGCGTTCGCGGCCGAGGGCGCGAAGGTCGTGGTGAACGACCTCGGTGCCGGCATCGACGGTTCGTCGACCGGTGAGGATCCGGCCAGCGCGGTCGTCGCCGAGATCAAGGCCGCCGGTGGCGAGGCCGTCGTCAATGGTGCCGACGTCGCCGATTGGGCCGGTGCTCAGAGCCTGATCCAGACCGCGATCGACAACTTCGGCCGCCTCGACGTGCTGGTCAACAACGCAGGCTTCCTGCGCGACCGCATGCTCGCCAACATGTCCGAGGCCGAGTGGGACTCGGTGACCCGGGTGCACCTGAAGGGCCACTTCGCCCCGATGCGCCACGCCATCGAGTACTGGCGCGCCCAGTCCAAGGCCGGCGAGCCGGTGGACGCCCGCATCATCAACACCAGCTCCGGCGCAGGTCTGCAGGGCAGCATCGGCCAGGGCAACTACGCCTCCGCCAAGGGCGGTATCGCCACGCTGACGATTCAGGCTGCCGCCGAGTTCGGCCGCTACGGCGTGACCGTCAACGCGCTTGCCCCGTCGGCGCGTACCCGCATGACCGAGGGTGCCTTTGCCGAGACGATGGCCAAGCCCGAGTCGGGCTTCGACGCGATGGCGCCGGAGAACGTGTCGCCGATCGTCGTGTGGCTGGGCAGCACCGAATCCGCGGGTGTGACCGGCCGCGTGTTCGAGGTCGAGGCCGGCAAGGTCGCGCTCGCCGATGGCTGGCGCCACGGCGACCCGATCGACAAGGGCGCCAAGTGGGAGCCCGCGGAACTCGGCGATGTCGTACGCAAGCTCATCGATAACTCCGAACCGCCGGAGGCCGTGTACGGGGCGTAATGCCACGTTGGGTCGGGCCAAAACTCTAAGGTTCGACGGCCAGCCTGCTGGCTAGGATGAACAGGTGCCCGGTCACCGCGGCTTACGCGTGATTGCTGCCGCCACGGTGGCTGCGGGATCGCTCATGATCTGGCCGGCCGTATTCCTCTTGCCTCAGCCGGGCTTCGACGCTCCGGGAATCCCTGTCGCCAACGCCGCCGGGCCGCGCGATAGCCAGGGCGGCGGCACGGACCAGGGCAGCAACGATCGAGGCGACCAGGACCAGGGCGGCAACGACCAAGGCGACCAGGGCGACAACGACCAAGGCGACCAGGGCGGCAAGGACGACCGGGGCGACAACGACCAGGGCGACAACGACCAAGGCGACCAGGGCGGCAAGGACGACCAGGGCAGCAACGACCAGGGCGACAACGACCAAGGCGACCAGGTCAGCAAGGACGACCAGGGCAGCAACGACCAGGGCGGCAACTACCAGGGCAGCAAGGACGACCAGGGCAGCAACGACCAGGACCGCGAAACTTCGGCCACCGCGCCCACGAAGACGGTGCCGACGTCGCCGCCCAAGGAGACCACGCCGCCCAAGGAGACCACGCCGCCCAAGGAGACCACGCCGCCCAAGGAGACGACACCGCCGACGGAGACGACACCGCCGACGGAGACGACACCGCCGACGGTAGTACCGCAGATCCCCGACTCGGACGGTGGCACTTTCCCGGGTATCCCCGTAATTCCGGCGGGTCTGGGTTTGGGCACGACATCTGGAGCTGCCGCCGGACCGGCGGGGACCTTTGGCTCAACGGGCCCGGGGGCGGTCCCTCCCGCGGCCGGCATGGTGCCACCCGGCGTCGGCGCAGCTCAGTCCGCCGGCGCGCCGCCCGTTCCCCTTACAGCGATTCCTCTATTTGTCGCTGGTCGAGTGGCACCGCAGCCGGCTATCTTCCCTGTCGGTCCCGCGGTGGCTGCCTTGTCGCCGGCCGCCGCACGTACGCAGGTGGCATCGGCGCCAAAGCAGGACCCCGATATCGCCAACACTGCTGCGTTCGACAATCTGAGCCCCAGTGAGACGCTCGCCGTCGTCGGTGGCGTGGTCGGAATGATGCTTGCCGCAGTTCTCACCGGTGCGCTCACTTATCATGGAGCCTCCGCGCAGCAGCGGCGGATCACTGCGGCACGCGCCGAGTTCTTCGGGACGGGTTCCTGACAGACGACAGGCGCGGTCGTAACACCAGGCTGCGCCAGGGCGAAAATCTAGCTAACCCCCCTGGTTAACTCCCCGATAGGATGTGAACGTGCCTGATCACCGCCGATTGCGAGTGATCGCCGTTGCCTGCGTCGCGGCGGGCTTCGGCTTGATGTTTGCGCCGGGGCTCGTGTCGGCCCAGCCCAACTTCACTGTTCCGGGAGTCCCCACCCCCGATGTCCCGCTGCCTGGCACTGATCAGGGCACGCCGGGAACGGGCGGCGGCGGTGCCGGAATCTCACTGGGTGGCGGTATCGGCGGCGGCATCACCATCGGCGCGCCCCCGAAAACGACGACGCCACCCCCGCCAGCCACCCAGCCACCGCCGGTAACCCCGCAGTTCCCGACCAACCCGGAGGGCGAGGTCAACCC
Organism: Aldersonia kunmingensis; assembly: GCF_001646865.1. Lineage (GTDB taxonomy): Bacteria > Actinomycetota > Actinomycetes > Mycobacteriales > Mycobacteriaceae > Aldersonia > Aldersonia kunmingensis. The sequence continues at coordinate 40,432 of NZ_LRRB01000008.1, forward strand.
GGGTACGCCGGGAACGATTCCGGCAGGTCCAGGTACGACGGTTCCGCCGACCACCACACCAGCAGGTCCCGAGGGCACCGTCGCGCCCACATCGACTGCCACCGTGCCGCCTACGGCTGCCGGCATCGCATCTCCGGGCGAGGTTCCTCCGTCCGGGGGGATTCCGAACATTGCTCCGCCGCTGATCCCCGGCGCGGTACCGCTTGGCACCGCCGTCGCACCGATTACCGGAGCAGCACCACTGACCGATCAAGGCGTCAAGCCGGCCTCGGTGAATGGGTCGAATGCCGAAGTCGCGCAGGTCGCAGCAATGGAGTCGTTGAGCAACGGTGACATGGTTGCCGTGGCCGGTGGCGTGGGCGGAATGATGCTCGCTGGGGTACTGGCCGGCGCATTCACTTACCGTGGGGCGTCCGCACAGCAGCGTCGAATCGATTCAGCGCGCGTCCAGTTCTTCGGGAACGGTGGACGATGACGCACGGAGTTCTGGCAGGTGCCCGGTCCTATCGCCGGGTAGCGGCAGCTGTTGACGCAGTGTGTGCCGTTGCCGCAGACGCACATGCCGCCGACCTGGAGGCAGTCGTCGACGCCGTGGCGAATGAGCGGCGCCGCGTGATCGAGATCGAGGTGGCCGAATTGCCGCCGGGTCTGTGTGGTCAGCGGCGGGGCTATCACGATCGGGACGTCATCGTTCTTTCGGCGGCAGTACCGAACCGGGACTGGACGCTCGCGCACGAGTTGGGCCACGTCGTCTTCAACCATCCGGGCGTACCGGCCCGCGAGTCGTTCATGGAGGCGGACGACGATCTGATCGCCTACATGCTGAGCCAGCGCACCCACACCGTGGATCACGGAACCGACATGCTCGCCGAGTGGGAAGCGGAAACCTTCGCGAACATGCTGCTGACGCGGCTTCGCGTGATCAACCGCAATGACACCGGTGTTGCGCGGCTCCGGTTCGACGAGGCACTCGGGTGACCGCTTGGCTGGTCGCGTTGCTCGTATGGATGGCGGCGGGCGCGCGAGTCGGACGTGTGATCGTGCGTCCCGCCACCACCATCCGGCTGGCGATCGTGGTGGCCGTCATCGCTGTGGCCGCTGCGGTCACCGTGGCGATTCCGGAGGTCGCGCGGGCGATCGACAAGGCCGGGCAGGCTGAGGGCGGCGTTAACGGCGCCTCGCTCTCGGCGACGATCGGAACGTCACTCTGGGTCTGTTTCGCGGGGGCGGTCACGGCGATCGCGATCGCGGCATGGCGATTCGTCGCACAGCGGTTTCTGCGGCCGATCGCTGCCGCGACGTACGTCGCTGCGGCAATCGTCGTACTGGCGACTTTCGTCTGGTCGGTCGACATCGGCTGGATCGCTGTGGTGGCAACCGGCGCGTTCATCGTGATCACTGGGCTGCGAAATCTTGCCTGGACACCGCTCGGGCGGGGTATCGCCCTCTTCACCGCGGCCACCGCGGTCGTGGCAGTCCTCGCTGCCCTGCAAGTGGTCGATCCGCCCTCGCGTGTACCGGGAGTTGCGCCGTTCGCCACCCCGGGTTGGGCATGGTCGGCCGCGGCGTGCGTGATTGCGCTCGGGTCGGTGTGGATCCTCATCGAGGTGTGGTTCCGCGCGAAGTTGTTGTTGCGTCGGACCCGATCTCTGCACAAGTCGCTGACCGACCGGTTTCCCGAGGTTGTGATGAGCGATGGCTATCGCAGGACCACGACGGTGCTGCGGGCGTCGGACCAGGTCGCGAACATCATGGACGCGCTGTACCTGCAGTCCGGTGGCGGTATCGCACCGGCGCGGCCGAATCCGCCCCCGGAGTCGAGGAACGAGCGAGCCGCAGCGGTGGCACAGTGGGTGCGCGACCCGGAGACCGGGACGCCCCTGGATGCGAAATGGGTGACACCGCCCGACGGCGTGTCGGCTCGGCGCTGGGTGGTTGCGGTTGCCCGTGCCTATTCGGACGGGTCGTAACGCGGAGCGATTAGCTCGACGCGTCCGGCGGGACCTCCGGGAGACCCTCGCTCGCGCGCAACTTCTCCGCCATCGACGTCAGCAGACTCTGCGATTCCTCGGAGAGGTCGAAGGCGCGAGCAGACAGCCGGCGCAATCCGTAGCCCTGCAGTTGCGACAGCAGCTCGAGATCGTGCTCGATCTTGGCGGCGTAGATGTCGTTGAAGAAGTAGTCCGACTTCACCTTGAAGAACTTCGCCAGCGCGGCCACCGTCTCATCGGACGGATTGGTCCGCTGTCCAGACCGAAGCTGCGACAGGTACGGCTTCGAGATCGAATGGCCGGCAGCAGTCAGCGCGGCCGCAACTTCCGCATTCGTATGCGGCTTGCGCCCGGGCGGATGAACCGTCTCGAACAGTTTGTTCAGCCTTGCGGCGAAATCGGCCATCGTCGTCTGCCACCTCCTCGACCGCTACCTATTTCGCAAAAACTTGCGGCCACGTCACACAATAGCGGTTTGGTAACTGCAAACCTAGCACCGCGGCCGTGATTCGCGACGCACCTTTGCGTCGAAAGTGCATCACAAGGCCCAAATCGGCCCGATCAAGCTGCGATTGCAGCGATATAACCAAGAGACCGGTCGGTATGTGCTGTTTGAACTATCGAATGTTCAAATTTATATACATTTGCCACATGTTTGCCACGATTTGATAACGGAAACCTGTGCGAGACTTGGTCATTCGTCCAAATTCGGGCGTTCCACAGACAACTACGGCGGCCGGGCGGCCCGACCGAACGCACGCTCGGGGCGTGCTTTCGGGGGCCACCCGACCGCCGTCGGGGTGGTCGGATCAGATGCGCTCGATGATCGTTCCGGTCGAGAGCGCGCCACCGGCACACATCGTGATCAGGGCAGTGTTGCCGTCACGACGCTCGAGCTCGTGCAGCGCCGTGGTGATGAGGCGCGAGCCCGTGCTGCCGACGGGGTGGCCGAGCGCGAGCGCACCACCGTTGACGTTCACCTTGTCCATGTCCGGCTTGTGCACCGCGGCCCACGACAGCAGCACCGAGGCGAACGCCTCATTGACCTCGAACAGGTCGAAGTCCGACATCGCCATGCCACTGCGCTCGAGCAGTCGCTGGGTGGCCTGCACGGGGCCGTCGAGGTGGTACTCGGTCTCGGCGCCGACGAGGCACTGGGTCTTGATCCGGGCGCGCGGCTTCAGGCCGAGTGCCTTGGCGCGGTCCTCGTCCATGAGCAGCAGGGCCGCGGCGCCGTCGGAAATCTGTGACGACGAGCCGGCGGTGTGGATGCCGCCCTCGATGACGGGCTTGAGCTTGGCGATGCCTTCGAGCGTGGTGTCGCGCAGGCCCTGGTCGCGGTTGACCTCCGCCTTCTCGCCGGTCGGATTGCCGTCACCGTCGAGCACCGGAGCGGTAACCGTCAGGACCTCGCGATCGAAGCGGCCCTCGGCCCACGCCTGCTTGGCAAGCGCCTGCGAGCGCACGCCGAGCGCGTCGACGTCGTCGCGGGTGATGCCACGCCGCTTGGCGATCCGCTCGGCAGCCTCGAACTGGTTCGGCATGTCGACGTCCCACGATGCGGGGCGGGGATACCGCCGCCACCGACGTTGGCGCCCAGGCCAACTCGGCTCATGCCCTCGACGCCGCACGCGACGCCGATATCGATCGCGCCGGAAGCGATCAGACCGGCGATGAGGTGATTCGCCTGCTGCGCGGAACCGCACTGGCAGTCGATAGTGGTCGCGCCGGTCTGCCACGGCAGCCCTGCGCTCAGCCACGCCGTGCGGGTGACGTTGTTGGACTGCTCGCCGTACTGCGTCACGCAGCCGCCGATGACCTGCTCGACCAGAATCGGGTCGATTCCGGCGCGCTCGATCAGCCCCTGCTGTGCCGCGCCGAGGATCTCGGCGGCATGCAGGCCCGCCAGCCAGCCCCGGCGCTTGCCGATCGGGGTACGAGCTGCTTCTACGATGACCGGATTGCCCACAATGGGTCCTTCCTAATACTTGCGAAAATAGAACACGTTCGCCCACCGCCGGTGGGCTTACCATGCCCTTTCTTTCGACCTTCTTGCAGTTGTGATTCAATACATAATAGAACGTGTTCCACATCGCGGGCAGTCCCGAATCCCGTGATGTTCACTGCTGGAGGAGTTGCTGTGGGCAAACCCAATCTTCCCGAGGGATTCGACGTCACAGACCCCGAGGTCTACGTCGACCGGATGCCCTTCGAGGAGTACGCCGAACTGCGCAAGAGTGCGCCGATTTGGTGGAATCCGAAATCGCCCGAGGTTGGCGGTTTCCAAGACGACGGCTACTGGGTGGTCAGCAAGCACGCCGACGTCCGTGAGGTTTCCATCCGCAGCGACGTGTTCTCCACCTGGGAGAACACCGCGATTCCGCGCTTCAACGACGAGATCACGCGTGATCAGATCGAGATGCAGCGCTTTGTGCTCCTGAACAAGGACGCGCCGGAGCACACCAAGCTTCGCAAGATCGTGTCGCGTGGCTTCACCCCCCGCGCGATCAACAGCCTGACCGACGAACTGCGTGAGCGCGCGGCGAAGATCGTCCGCGAGGCAGCCGAGACCGGCTCCGGCGACTTCGTCACCCAGGTGGCCGCCGAGCTGCCGCTGCAGGCGATCGCCGAGCTCATTGGTGTTCCGCAGGAGGACCGCGCGAAGGTCTTCGACTGGTCGAACACGATGACCTCGTACGACGATCCGGAGTTCGAGGGCGCAGACCCGCTCGCCGCGTCGACCGAGCTGCTCGGCTACGCGTGGCAGATGGCCGAGAACAAGAAGGCCTGCCCGGCCGACGACATCATGACCAAGCTCATCGAGGCGGACATCGACGGCGAGGCGCTCAGCTCGGAGGAGTTCGGCTTCTTCGTGATGATGCTCGCGGTGGCCGGCAACGAGACCACTCGTAACGCCACCACCCACGGCATGCACGCCTTCCTGGAGAACCCGGAGCAGTGGGAACTCTTCAAGAAGGAGCGTCCCGCGACGACCGCCGACGAGATCATCCGTTGGGCGTCGCCGATCACCGCCTTCCAGCGCACCGCGCTCGCGGACACCGAACTCAGCGGTCAGCAGATCAAGAAGGGCGACCGCGTCGTCATGCTCTACGCATCGGCGAACTTCGACGAGGACGTGTTCGAGAACCCGACGAAGTTCGACATCACGCGTGACCCGAACCCGCACGTCTCGTTCGGTGGCACGGGTGCGCACTACTGCCTCGGCGCCAACCTGGCCCGCCTGGAGATCGACATCATCTTCAACGCGATCGCCGATGTGCTGCCCGACATCAGCATGCTCACCCCGCCGACCCGCCTGCGTTCGGGCTGGCTGAACGGCATCAAGGAGTTCAACGTCGACTACAAGACCTGCCCGGTCGCGCACTGACGCTGAGCTCGATCTGAGCTGACAAAGGGAGGCACCGGAGCGATCCGGTGCCTCCCTTACTCGTTTGGCCAGCGCTCAGCGGTGCAAAGTTTGTATGCGGGGCCGAAACTTTGCACCCATAAACACAATTTGCACTCGTTTGGCCCGTGAAGGGCGACCTGAAACGCAGAATGCGCCCACCCGAGTGAACTCGGATGGGCGCATTCGTCCGTAGAACTGCGCCCGGACTCAGGCGGGACGGGCGGTCTTCATCGCCCGGTCGACCTCCCAGAAGGCCCGGAGGTTGAGCAGCTTGCCCTCGTCGTTCACGCGGTAGGTGAACACACCCTCGGCGTCGATGATGCTGCCGCCGATCGAGGTACGGATCAGGCCGGTGAAGACGATCTCGTTGCCGCACTGGAACGAGTCATTGTGGATGAACTCGATCGAATCGGTCTTCGCGATCGCCATGTCGTAGAACCGCGCGATCGCCTCTTTGCCGTGATGGCCCTTGCCCTCGGGGTCGAAACCCGAAGGGCCGACGGGATCTTCGACGCAGCCGTCTTCGGCAAAGAGGGCCAGCCAGCCGTCCTTGTCCTTGGTTCGGGCACAGGCCTGCGAGGCGAGTGCGGCTACGCGGGCGGGATGGTCAGCGCTCATTTGATGTACTCCGCGGCAAACTTGCGCAGGGAATCCTGCTTGGCTTCCAGTGGTGCGTCGAATCCGTGGCCGTCGAAGATCCACGGGATGACGATGGCATCGGTGATGCCGGCCTCGTCCATCTCCTGATAGCCGGTCGCGCCGAACTTGTCGATGCAGACGGCCTGAATCTCGAACGGCTCATCGGCCCGGCCGTATTCGGCGCGCAGTTCGCCGAGCCGGGCCTTGGTGGCCTTGAGGTCGTCGAGCGTCATCATTGCCGAGGTCCAGCCGTCGCCGACGCGGGCCGCGCGGCGCAGCGCCACCTCGGTGTGGCCACCGACGTAGAACGGCACCTTCTCCGACGGCGCCGGGCTCATCTGCAGCCGGTCGAAGTCGAAGAACTTGCCGTGGTACTCGACCATGCCGCCGTCGAGGACGAGCTTGATGATCTCGATCATCTCGTCGACGCGGGCACCGCGCTTCGCGTACGGTGCGCCACACCACTCGAATTCCTCAGGAGCCCAGCCGATGCCGACGCCGAAGCCGAATCGGTTGTTGGTGAGGTTGGCGACCGAGCCGAGCTGCCTGGCGAGCAGCAGCGGATTGCGCGAGCCCAGCTTCAGCACGTTGGTGTAGAAGCGGATGGTCCTGGTCACCGCGGCCATGGAGGCCGCGGCGATCAAGGGGTCCACCCACGGCGTCTCCTCGTTCCACATCCGGGAGCCGTCGGGCGTGTAGGGATACTTCTCCGCCGCCGTCTCCATGTAGAACAACGAATCCGGCAGTGCGACGGAGGCAAAGCCGCATTCCTCTGCCGTTTGCGCGAGCCCGGCCAGTTGGTCGAGCGGGCTCATTGCGACGCTGAGGGTGAACTTCATCGTCTACTTTCCTTCTGCCCAGGCCGGGCGCTCGGACCCGACGACCCACATCGCGAAGTACTGCGAGCCACCGCCGTACGCGTGGCCGAGCGCCTTCTTGGCGTTCGCGACCTGATGGTCACCGGCGCGGTCCATCACCTGCATCGCGGATTCCGCGAGGCGGATCATGCCCGAGGCGCCGATGGGGTTCGATGAAAGAACGCCACCGGAAGCGTTGACCGGCAGCTTGCCACCGATCGCGGTCTCGCCGGCCTCGGTGAGCTTCCAGCCCTCACCCTCGGGCATGAAACCGAGGTTCTCGAGCCACATCGGCTCGAACCACGAGAACGGGACGTAGATCTCGGCCGCGTCGATCTCCTCGAGCGGATCCTTGATGCCTGCGGCCTCCCACAGGGCTGCGGCCGCGTCGCGGCCCGCCTGCGGGTTGACCTGGTCGCGCTCGGAGTAGGTGGTGGGCTCGGTCCGCATCGAGGTGGCGTGGATCCACGCGACCTTGCGGCCCTCGGCCTCCACCAGTGCGGCGGCTTCGGAGTTGCCGAGCACGATGGCGCATGCGCCGTCCGACGACGGGCAGGTCTCGTCGAAACGGATCGGGTCCCACAGCATCTGCGAGGACTGCACCGACTCGAGCGTGATGTCCGGCTGCTGGAGGTGCGCGTAGGGGTTCTTGGACCCGTTGAGGCGGTCCTTGACGGCCACCATCGAACCGATGTGGGTCGGTGCGTTGGAGCGTCGGATGTAGGAGCGCACGTGCGGAGCGAAGTAGCCGCCCGCGCCCGCGCCGACCGGCATGTTGAACGGAACCGGAATCGACAGCGCCCACATGGCGTTCGACTCCGACTGCTTCTCCCACGCGACCGCGAGCACCCGCTTGTGCACGCCGGCCTGCACCAGGCTGGCGGCCACGATGCCGGTGGAGGCACCGACCGAACCGGCGGTGTGCACGCGGATCAGGGGCTTGCCCGTCGCGCCGAGGGCGTCGGCCATCATCAGCTCGGGCATCATGACGCCCTCGAAGAAGTCCGGGGCCTTGCCGACAACGACAGCGTCGATGTCGTCCCAGGTGACGTTCGCGTCTGCCATGGCGCGGTCGATCGCCTCGCGGCACATACCCGACATCGAGACGTCGGTCCGCTTGGCTACGTAGTGGGTCTGGCCGGTGCCGAGCACCGCTGCCGGCTGCTTCATCGACGTCCCTCCATGACCGCGATCAGATTCTGTTGCAGCGCAGGGCCGCTCGTCGCATGCGCAAGCACGCGGTTCGCCTCGCCGGTCATGATCCGGTGCGCGGCTTCGCCGATGCGCTCGAGTCCGCCGGAGAACATCGGGTTGGCCGTGAGCGGGCCACCCGAGGGGTTGATCCGGGTGGAGCCGTCGAGGCCGATCGCCTCACGCAGGATCAGCTCCTGGTGGGTGAACGGGGCGTGCAGTTCCGCGAGGTCGAACGAGGTGTCGCCACCGGTCGCGGCCTTGGCCGCGGCGATGGTGGACGGCGAGATCGTCAGGTCACGGGCGCCGAAGTTCGGCGTGTCGATGCGATGTTCGAATCCGGTGATCCACGCGGGGTTCTCGCACAGTTCGCGAGCCTTGTCGCCGGACGCGAGGATGATCGCGGCAGCACCATCGGTGACCGGGGCGACGTCGTGGCGACGCAGCGGGTCGGCGATGAACGGCGTGTCGAGCAGCGCGTCGATGTCGACCGGGCCGTCACCCTGGTACGCGGCGGCAACCTCGGCCATCGTGCGCTGCGACCACTTGCCGGCGTCGATGCCGGCCTGGGCCTGCAGGCCGGCGATGGACAGCGAGTCCGGCCACAGCGGGGTGACGAGGTACGGGTCGAGCTGCATCGTCATGGTGCGGCGCAGCTTACCGGCGGAGGACTTGCCGAAGCCGTACACGAGCGCGGTATCGACCTCGCCGGTGATCAGCTTGACCCAGGCCTCGTACAGCGCCCATGCGGCATCCATCTCGACGTGCGATTCGTTGATCGGCGGCACAGCGCCGATCGCGTCGATGGCGGAAATGAACGAGAACGCACGTCCGGCCAGGTAGTCGGACGAACCCGAGCACCAGAATCCGATGTCGGACTTGGTGATGCCCAGTTCGGCGTAGAGCTTCTGAAAGCACGGCACGAGCATTTCCACGCCGTTGGTCGTTCCAGTGGTTTCGCGCACATGCGGTGCGTGCGCGAAACCGACGACAGCAATGTCGGTCACGGGGTGGGGCTCCCTTACAGGTGGTGTTTGAAGGTGTCGTACTCGGCGTCGGGCTCGCCGGTGGGGCGGAAGTACTCGATGTTCTCGAGTGAAGTGCCCCACTCTTCGCGCGGACGCCACTTCGCCTCGACACGCATGCCCATCCGCACCTCGGTGGCGTCGCACTCGAGGATCAGGTGCAGGAACGCGATGTCGGCGCCGTCGAGCAGCACGTAGGCCGCGATGTAGGGCGGCTTGATGCGCTGGCCGAGGAACGGGACGTTGACGATGCAGAACGTCGTGACGATGCCGCGGTCCGGCAGTTCAACCTGCTCGGTAGTCGGCTGCCCGCTGGTCGGGTTGGCGCCACGCGGCGGGATGTAGACCTTGCCGCCGGCCTCGGAGCGGCCGCCGAGCAGCTTGCCCTCGGCAAGGCCGCGCAGGTAGTAGGACTCCTCGTAGGACGCGGAGTGATCGATCTCGAGGTGCACCGGCGTGATCAGCATGGTGACCGGATCGGAATCCGTTGCGGCCGGAGTGGATTCGGCATCCTCGCCCGGCACGAAGCAAGCGATGTCGCCGATGGCGCCGATGGTCTCGTCGGCCCACTTGATGCGCACGCGCATACCGGTGCTGATGTCGTGGGGGGAGGCGACGTCGACCGCGTGCAGCATCGAGGTGTCGGCACCGTCGAGCTGGATGAGCGCCCACGCGAACGGGCGATCGAACGGCTGCCCGGGCAGCGGGTCGCGCACCCAGGTCCACGACTTCACGGTGCCAACCGACGACACCTCGACGAACTCGTCGAGCGCCGCGGCGGTGCCGGGGTCGTACTCCTGTGGCGGTACGAAGACCCGACCGTCGGACCCGCGGACGCCGACAACGCGGCGGTCCCGCAGTCCGGTGAGGAACCGGCCGATGACCGGTCCCACCGATCTGGTGTAGTCGAAGTCGAGGATCAGGGGCGCGCTTAGCGGCTTCTCCTGATCCGACCTTGCTGGCAACTCGGCCGTCGTGCTGTTCCCAAAGCTCACGACTTCGAGTAGAACAGGTTCTTATTCTGGTCGCAAGAGTCGAGGAAAGGGCGAGGTAGTGAAGCTGGGATTGCAACTCGGATATTGGATGGCGCAACCGCCGACGAATGCGGGGGAATTGGTGCGTGCCGCCGAGGAGTCCGGCTTCGATGCTGTGTTCGCCGCGGAGTCGTGGGGATCGGACGCATTCACCCCCCTCGCGTGGTGGGGCTCGAGCACCGAAAAGGTGCGTCTGGGGACGTCGGTCGCCCAACTGTCCGCACGTACTCCGACCAGCGCCGCAATGCACGCACTGACGCTCGATCACCTCAGTGGTGGCCGCGCGATCCTGGGCCTTGGTGTGTCCGGTCCGCAGGTCGTCGAGGGCTGGTACGGGCAGCCGTTCGCGAAGCCGTTGGCGCGCACTCGGGAGTACGTCTCGATCATTCGCCAGGTGCTCGCCCGCGAGTCGCACGTGCGCAACGACGGGCCGCACTACCCGCTGCCGCTGACCGGCGACAACGCCACTGGCCTGGGCAAACCGCTCAAGCCGATCACTCACCCGCTGCGCGCCGACCTGCCGATCTGGCTCGGTTCGGAGGGCCCGAAGAACGTCGCGCTCACCGCCGAGATCGCGGACGGCTGGCTCGCGATCTACTTCTCGCCGCGCCTGGCGCCGATGTACAACGAGTGGCTCGACGAGGGCTTCGCGCGTGAGGGCGCCCGGCATACCCGCGAGACTTTCGAGATCGCCGCTACCTGCCAGATCGTGATCACCGACGACCGGCAGGCCGAGATCGACCGGATGAAGCCGATTCTGGCCCTCTACGTGGGCGGAATGGGTGCAGCGGAGATGAACTTCCACGCCGATGTGTACCGCCGCATGGGCTACGAGAAGGAGGTCGCGGAGATCGGTGAGCTGTTCCGCACCGGGCGCAAGGACGAGGCCGCGAAGGCCGTGCCGGACGAGATGGTGTCCGAGACGATGATCATCGGAGACGAGGCCTACGTCCGCGAGGACATCAAGCGCTGGGAAGAGGCCGGCGTCACGATGCTTCTGCTCACTGCGCAGAACGGCGAACAGATCAGGAAACTGGCTGCCCTCGCTGAGAGTTAGAACACGTTCTAAATTTTCCGCCGTTCCCGACCGGACGCAGAGAGCCCGTCGACCCTTGTGGTTGGCGGGCTCTTGTCGTTGTGCGCGTTCGGACTGTCGGCAGCGCGCGATTCTTCGAGGCGCTGCCCTCCGGTGAAACCCTCAGCGCGCACTCTTCGGGGCCAGCGCGCACGCCCAGGCCTGTGCGGTGCCACGAAAAGGCGCGCGATGAAGGGTGGCTACGACGTGGTCGGCGCCGCCTGGACGCGGCGCACGAGGCGCACGAGTTCGCCCGCTGGCCCGTCGAGCTGCCGCGAACCGCGCCAGACCGCCCGCAGCACGCGGTCGAGGGCCAGCCCCTCCACCTCGATCACCCGCAGCTCGCCCGCCTGCACCTGCGAGACCACGGCGAGCGAGCTCACGACGGCCGGGCCGACCCCCGCGAGCACGCTGGTGCGAATCGCCGCGGCGCTGCCCAATTCGAGTAGCGGCGTGGCCCGGGTGTATTCCTGCAGCGCCAGATCCAAGGTGTTGCGCGTGCCGGACCCGGGTTCGCGTACGAGCAGACGTGTGGCGGCGAGTTCGCCGGGGGTGAGCGGCCTGCGCCGACGCGTCCACGGATGGTTAGGGTGCACGACTACCACCAGACGGTCGCTGGCCACGCGGGCGCTGTGCAACGTCGTGGGCACCGTCGGCGATTCGACGAAGCCGAGGTCGTACTCGCCGTCGTGAAGGCGTTCGAACACCACCGATGAGTTGTGCACGTGCAGGTGGATCGTGACGTCGGGGAACTGCGTCCGGAAGGTCCCGAGCCAGGTGGGCATGAGGTGCTCCGCGACGGTCATGCTCGCTCCGACGGTCAGCTGGGCCGCCCGTTCGGTCCGCAGTCCCTCGGCGACATCGAGCATGTGCCGAGTGCCGTCGAGCACCTGGCGTGCCCAGTGCGCGATGACCGTGCCCTGGGCGGTCAGCGTCGACCCGGCCGTGCTCCGCTCCAGCAGGGTCATGCCGAGCTGGCGTTCGAGTTTCTTCATGGTGCGAGTGGCGTTGGGCTGGGCAATACCGGCCTGCCGGCTCGCGGCACTGAGGCTGCCGTGGTCGTCCACGCCGACCAGCAGCTCCATCGCAGCGAACTCAGGCCACTTGTGAGCCATGCGAAAATCATATGCCCATCGCGTTCGACATATCAGATCGATATGTCGTGATGTCCAATTGACGGCTACCCGCCAGGCACTTTCTTCCCGATGCTGGACTTATGGCCAGTCGAGTGATGCTTCCCGAACCCCGCGCACTATCGGGGTCGGTTGCACCACTGCTGCCGGGCCTCGGACTGTGCGCGATCGTCACCCTTCTCGCCATGGGCGTGAACCGGGTGTTCCCGACCGCGAGCCCGCTGCTCATCGCGATCCTGGTCGGCGCCGTCCTTGCCAACATCGCGCCGATCCCGGCTCAGATCCTGCCGGGCCTGACGTTCTCGTCGAAGAAGTTGCTGCGCGTCGGTATTGCATTGCTGGGCCTGCAACTCGTCTTCTCCGACATCCTCGGCCTCGGCTGGGGCGTCATGGCACTTGTTGTCGCCGTCGTCGGCCTCGGCATCGCCGGCACCATGTTCGTCGGCCGGCTGCTCGGCCTGTCCTGGACGCAGCGCGTGCTGATCGCCTGCGGATTCTCGATCTGCGGCGCCTCGGCGATCGCGGCGGTCGACGGTGTTGTCGACGCCAAGGAGGAGGAAGTCCTCACCGGTATTGCGCTGGTCGTCGTGTTCGGTACCGCGATGATCTTCGCTGTGCCGATGCTCGCCGGGATGATCGGTCTCGACGCCGCCGAAGCCGGCATTTGGGCCGGTGGATCGATCCACGAGGTCGCCCAGGTCATCGCCGCGGGCGGCGCGATCGGCGGCAGTGCGCTCGCGGTCGCCGCAGTCGTCAAGCTCGCCCGGGTATTGATGCTCGCCCCCGTGATGGCCGTGCTCAGCGTGCGTGCGCGCCGGATGTCGGCCGACAGCGCCGACGCCAAGCACCCGCCGCTGGTGCCGCTGTTCGTGCTCGCCTTCGTCGGTTGTGCCGCGCTGCGCTCCACCGGAGTGCTGCCCGAGGCGTTGCTCGGCTACGCAAAGCTGGTGCAGACGGGCCTGCTCACCGCGGCCATGTTCGCTCTCGGCACGGCCGTGCAGGTCTCGACCCTGCGCAAGGTCGGTGGGCGCCCGCTGGTGCTCGCGGCGATCTCCACCGTCTGGGTGGCGACCATCGCGCTGGTCGGCGTACTGCTCGTCGGCTGACCCTGTCAGTCCCGCCGGGGAAGTCGCCGCTGGACCTCGAGCGCGAGACACAGTTCCGCGACCTCGCGTGGGTGCGACAGCGACCGCCCAGTGCGTTCTTCGATCCGGCGCAGCCGGTGCCGGACCGTGTTCGGATGGCAAAAGATCTGTGCCGCAGTGTCGTTCGCCGAACCGCCGGCATCGATCCAGGCGGCAAGGGTGTCGAGCAGGATGGTGCGTTCCTCTGCCGGCATCTCGTGCAGGGGCCCGAGCACCGATTCGGCGATTCGTGACATCGCTTCGGGCGCACTGACTGCGGCGAGCGCGAGCGGCGAATCGTTGAAAACGGCGACCAGGGAATCTCGCTGTGGTGTTGCCTCGATTGCCAGCCGCGCGTAGCGCAGCCCCTCTGCGGTGTCGGACAAGTCGTCGAACGGCGGACTGAGCCCGACGCGCGCCGACGCGGCCCCGTGCAGTACCTCGATCAGTGTGCGGTTCGCGTCGGGCAGGCGCGCGGACACAATTCCGATCTGCAGTTCCGGCTCGAGGCGCCACGCCGAGCGGATATCGCGGGCGTCGAGTTTGTTGCCGATCTCGGGTAGCGCGACCTTTCCGATCGCCGGAACCTGTGCCACCACAACGACATACGGTCCCTCGGTGGGCAGTCGCAAAGTGTGCGCCGCCTCCCACAGATTGTTGGCGTCGGCAATCTTCCCGGTCAGCAATGCCTCGACCAACGCCGAGCGTTCCTCTTCCCGCGCAAGGACCAGCGTCGTGACCTGGTGTCGGTAGGCCTCGGTCATCGCCTGGGTGAAATCGTCCTGCGCGATGAGGATCCGTGAAGTAGCGGCCAGGATCTTCTCCGGTGTCAGTGCCGGAATACGCTGTGCGGCAACGAGTGCCTGCTCCCACAGATAACGGAAACCGACGCGGTAGGCACCCATCACCGCGGTTAGCGGAACACCGGCGATCGCGCGTTCAGTGCCGGTGGCGCGGGCGACGGAGACGTCGATATCTCCATCGCCGCGGATGGACCGAAACACGAACGCAGAGTTGGCCCGGCAGCTGTTCACTACATCGGCGCGGTCGACGATGTTGGACGCGTAGAAATCGATATCGCGGAAGATCAGGTCGGTCATTTCTGAGGCCAACTCGTCGACGCGCGCCAGCAGGTCGGTTGCGAGTTCGACCACATGCGGGTCGATAGCCCCGTCGCCGTCGATCACGCGCTCTGCCGGACCTCCAGCCATAGACCCACGATATGCCCCGGTCGTGGGTGTGACGGGGAACATCGCGGAGCAACAACCGTTGTTCCCGCCACCATCGCGCTTCGATGCGGCGGCCGCAACCATTGAAGTATCCCCAATAACGACCGGCCCGGGAGGCCCGCATTGTCCAATCTCAGCCTGAACCTCGTCGTGTCGGCCAAGGATTTCGGCGACCGCATCGCACTGCGGTGTGACGATCGCGCGCTGACCTTCACGGAGTTCGATTCCGCTGCAGCCCGTGTGGCAACGCTGCTCGAACAGGCCGGAATCGACCCCGGAGACCGGGTGGCCGTGATGCTGCCGAATACGCCGGCATTTGCCGTCGTCTTCTACGGCATCCTGCGACGTGGCGCGGTCGCCGTTCCGATGAACCCGCTGTTCAAGGCCCGTGAGGTCGAGTTCTGCCTGGCCAACACCAGCGCAAAGGCAATGTTCGCCGCTCCCGCGTTCGCCGAGGATGCCACAGCAGGCGCCGCCGCTACCGGCACCACCTGCTGGCTCGTCGACGACGCCGCGCTCACCGAACTGATCGCCGGACTGCCGGCCCAGGACTATCCGGTCGAGCGGACCGAATCCGACACCGCAGTCATCCTGCACACCTCGGGCACCACCGGTAAGCCGAAGGGTGCCGAGCTCACGCACGGCGGCCTGGCCCGCAATGCCGACGTCACCGCTCGTACGTTGATCGAGATCGGTCCCGACGACGTCCTGATGGGCTGCCTGCCCCTGTTCCACATCTTCGGCCTTACCTGCGGACTCAACACCGCGGTCCAGATGGGCGCAGCGATGAGCCTCGTCCCGCGGTTCGATCCGCGCACGGTGCTCGAGGTCATCGAGCGGGACGCCGTCACCGTCTTCCTGGGTGTCCCGACGATGTACTCCGCGTTGCTGTCCGTGGCGCCGGAGACGACGCCCGCGGCGACCGCCACGCTGCGCGTCTGCGTGTCCGGCGGCGCATCGCTGCCGGTACAGGTGCTCAACGACTTCGAGCGGGCGTTCGATTGCGCCATTCTCGAGGGCTACGGCCTGTCCGAGACCTCGCCAGTGGCCTCGTTCAACCACCCGAACCAGCCGCGCAAGGCCGGCTCGATCGGCACCCCGGTGGAAGGCGTGCGGATGCGCGTCGTCGACGGGGACGGTGCCGAGGTGCCGACGGGCGAGCCCGGTGAGATCCAGATCGCCGGACACAACGTCATGAAGGGCTACTGGAACCTGCCCGAGGCGACCGCCGGATCGATCGATCGGGACGGCTGGTTCTCCACCGGAGACGTGGGCAAGGTCGACGAGGACGGCTTCTATTACATCGTCGACCGCAAGAAGGACATGATCATCCGGGGTGGATTCAACGTCTACCCGCGCGAGATCGAAGAGGTGTTCTACGAGCATCCCGCCGTCGCCGAAGCTGCCGTCGTCGGACTTCCACACGATTCGCTCGGCGAGGAGATCGGCGCCGCGGTCGTGCTGAAGCCCGGCGCTCAGGTGCAAACGGATGAACTCGTCGAGTTCGTCAAGGCGCGCGTCGCCGCATACAAGTACGCCCGCCACGTGTGGGTTCTGGACAGCCTGCCCAAGGGGCCGACCGGAAAAATCCTCCGCCGTGAAATCACCATTCCGACACTCGAAAGCAATTGATCATGGCTACGCAAACCAAGACACGGAAACCCGACGAACTCGCGGCCCCGCTCGACCTGCTGCTGACCACCACCTCGACTCGTGGCTTCGCCGGCCGCATGCTGCCGAACGAGTCGTGGACTCGCTTGGCCGGCAACCTGGCCAAGCAGCCGGGCACGGTCGCCGACCGCGGCGGCAAGCTCGTCCGCGAACTCGCGTCGATCGCCACTGGCGACTCGACTGTCGCACCGGCCAAGGCGGACAAGCGATTCAGCGATCCGGCCTGGACGCAGAATCCCTTCCTGCACCGCACGATGCAGGGCTATCTCGCGCTCACCGAGACGGCGAACACCCTGTTTGCCGACGCCGCGCTCGACTGGCGCGACGCGGAGAAGATGCGGTTCGTGCTCGACAACATCCTCGAGGGGCTCGCCCCAAGCAACAACCCGTTCATCAGCCCGCTGGGCTGGAAGGCGCTGATCGACACCGGCGGCATGAGCATGGTCCGCGGACTGAGCGCGTTGGTGCGGGACATGGCGTCCAAGCCGCGGGTACCCGCGATGATCGAGCCGGACGCGTTCGCGGTGGGCGAGACGGTCGCGACCACCAAGGGCTCGGTTGTCCTGCAGACCAGGGTTTTCGAACTCATCCACTACGCGCCGCAGACGCCGAAGGTCAACGCGGTTCCGCTGCTTGTGGTGCCCCCGGTGATCAACAAGTACTACATCATGGACATCGCCCCCGGCCGCAGCCAGATCGAGTACTTCCTGCAGCAGGGCCAGCAGGTGTTCAGCATCTCGTGGCGTAATCCACTTGCACGACACCGTGATTGGGATCTGGACACCTACGGCGCCGCGATCATCGAGGCGATGGATGCGGTGCAGGACATCGCCGGCACCGATAGCACCCACCTGATGGCGAGCTGCTCCGGCGGCATCATTGCCGCCATGGTCGCCGCGCACCTCGCGGCGACGGGTGCGGGCGATCGGGTTGCCGGACTGAGTCTCGCGGTGACGGTGCTGGACCAGGACCAGGCCGGATTTGCCTCCGCCGCGCTGAGCGAAAGCGGTGCGGAAAAGGCGATCCAGGCGTCCAAGTCGAAGGGCTACCTCGACGGCAAGACGATGGCCGAGGTGTTCGCTTGGTTGCGTCCCACCGACCTGGTGTGGCGGTACTGGGTGAACAACTACGTCCAGGGCCGCCCGCCCGCGGCGTTCGACGTGCTGTTCTGGAATTCCGACACCACTCGCATGACCGCCGCGCTGCACCGCGACATGGTGCGGCTGGGCATGTCCAATGCCCTGACCACGCCGGGTGCCGTGACGATGCTGGGTACCCCGATCGACCTCGCGGACGTCACCGCGGACGCCTACGTGATCGGCGGCATCGCGGACCACATCTCGCCATGGCAGGCGTGCTACCGCAGCGCGGGATTGCTTGGCAGCAAGGACAATACGTTCGTTCTGTCCACCAGCGGCCATATCGCCGCCCTGGTCAATCCGCCCGGCAACCCGCGCGCATCGTTCCGGTCCGCCCCGGTCGACGGTGACACGCCTGAGGAGTGGATGGAGCAGTCCGAGCTGAGCAAGGACTCGTGGTGGCCGCACTATGCGGCGTGGCTCGCCGACCGCAGCGGTGACCGGGTGCCTGCCCCCGCCGCACTTGGCAACGGGAAGTTCCAGCCCCTCGCGCCCGCCCCTGGCACCTACGTCCACCAGAACTGATTCATCGATACAGAGGAAAGACATCATGACAACGACGATCAACGCCCCGGCGGACCTGCTCGACTTGGTCGGGCACCAGCTCGGGACCACGGACTGGCAGGAAATCGACCAGGACCGGGTGAACCTGTTCGCCGACGCGACCGGTGACCACCAGTGGATCCACACCGACACCGAGCGTGCCGCGGCCGGTCCGTTCGGCGGCACCATCGCCCACGGCTACCTGACGCTGTCGCTGGCGCCGATGATCATCGATCAGCTTCTCCGCATCGAGAACCTCACTGCCGCACTGAACTACGGCCTGAATAAGTTGCGCTTCCCGGCGCCCGTTCCTGTGGGATCTAAGCTGCGCGCCGCGATCGATCTCGTTGCCGCCCAGGAGAAGCCGGCCGGTATCGAAGCCGTGCTGCGGCTGACCTACGAAGTCCAGGGTGGTGAACGCCCGGTGTGCATCGCCGACGTCGTCATCCTGTACCGGTGAGCACACCTGCGGTGCGCGAATTCGTTAACAACCGAAGCGAATTCGAAGAACGCCTTGTCGCGGTCGGTGGCCAGCGTATTCGGGTCAGCATCCGGCGAGGCGACGGCGGCGTGCCGCTCGTTCTGTGCAACGGCATCGGCGCCAGCCTCGAGGTGCTCGAACCGCTCGTGCACGAGCTCGACCCCGCCACGACGGTCATCCGGTTCGACGTGCCCGGCGTCGGCGCCTCGCCACAGTCCTTCGCGCCCTACGGCTTTCCGTATCTCGCATGGGTGCTGGGACGGGCCCTGACCGAACTCGGCTTCGGCGTGGTGGATGTGCTCGGCCTGTCCTGGGGCGGCGCGCTGGCGCAACAGTTCGCCTTCCAGAATCCGTGGCGTTGCCGACGGCTCGTGCTCGTCGCGACCGGAACCGGCGCGCTGATGGTGCCTGGTCACCCGCGAGTGCTCGCCAAGATGATGACACCGCGCCGCTTCTCGGATCCGCACTATGCCGCAGCGATCGCCGGAGACCTCTACGGCGGATCGGTCCGTGACAACGGTGAGGATGTCGCCCGCCTGTTCGGAAAGCAGGAGTACCCGGGTTCGCGGATCGGCTATGTCCACCAACTGATGGCGGGGTCGATTTGGACCAGCCTGTTCGCCCTCCCCGTGATCCGGCAGCGGACCCTGATCATCGCCGGCACGGACGACCCGATCATCCCGGTTGTGAACGCGCACATCATGAATCGGCTGCTGCCGCGCTCGACGCTGCACCTGCACGATGGTGGGCACGTCGATCTGGTCACCAACTCGACCGCGTTGGCGCCGGTGATCGACGAGTTCCGCCGCTCGCGCGGTCGTCGGCCCTGACGGGCCTCGAACGGCTTCGGTCCCGCCTCGTTCTGGAGGCGGGGCCGAAAGCGTCTGTGCTCGAGCGCTGTTCCTGTTGTTCGCCGTTGCGGAGTGAACGGAAGCGTTCACTCCGTCTAACGCAACATATCTTCCGTTCACACGGTGAACCCGCATTCGGTTATCCACACCGCAAATCTTGTCCACAGGGCAACGTCGAATGCCTGGTCGGCGTCGAACATTGGTCACTGCCTGGTCGCATCGTCTAACCCATGCGACGAGGAACCTGGGCCGAGAACCCACAGAGTCTGCACAAGGTCGCGCTGGACGGGGTCGTTGCAGTCGCTGCCCTCGAGACAGTGGGTGTTTCGCGGTCGACGATTTGGCGGCGGTGCGACGTCGGGCGTTGGCGCCGACTACTTCCGGGCGTCGTGATGCTGGACGCGGGTGTCCCAACGGCGCGACAACGCACGATCGCAGCATTGATCTGTGCTGGACAGGGAGCGATGCTGACTGGTCGATCCGCTTTGCGCGAGTACGGGATCAGCGAGCCGTTCACGGATGTCCATGTCCTGGTACCGGAGCGCCGACG
>NZ_LRRB01000288.1 GCF_001646865.1 Aldersonia kunmingensis
GCGGAAAACAGCGACGCCGAGCGGGCCGAGGAACTCGATGGCACTCGCGGTGCCGATCGGCAGATGCACGATGGCCGCCATGTAGAGCATCGTCACGCCCGCGGTGACGACACCGAGCGCGACACAAGCCAGCAGATCCGCGCGGCGGAAGTCGCGCAGCCGCGGGCGGACGAGCACGAACATCAGGATTCCGGCGCACGCCAGTCGCAGGAACGCTGTGCCCTCGGCTCCGATCCTGTCGATCATCCCGACTGAAGCTGCGACACCGAGCTGGACGCAGAGCATCGCCAGGACGGCCATGCCGACTCCCGTGCGTGCGCTGTTATCCATGCGGACCATTGAAAACCGGACACAACGTCCGCGTCCACCTGTTATTCATGGACATATCGTTCGCAATTCGTGAATGATTCGAGCGTGGACACCCGACGCTTGGAAATGCTGCTGGAACTGTCGCAGCTCGGGTCGATGCGTGAGGTCGCCGACGAGCTCGGCGTCACCACGTCCACGGTCTCCCAGCAGCTCGCCGTGCTGGCCAAGGAACTGAACGTGACGCTGCTCGAACCGGAGGGCCGACGGGTACGGCTGACGCCGGCCGGGCGCCGGCTGGCCGCGCATGCGGTGACGATCCTCGCGGCGGTGGAGGCCGCCCGGATCGATCTCGACCCGGACGCCGAACCCGCCGGTGAGGTCCGGGTGGCCTCATTCGCGTCCGCGGCCAGGCGCCACCTGCTGCCGCTGTTGTCCCGGCTCGGCGAGCTCTCGCCGCACGTGCATCTGCTGATGCGCGAGCACGAACCTTTCGAGGCGCTGGATCTGCTCGCGCGCGACGAGGTGGACCTCGCGCTGATCTACGACTACGACCTGGCCCCGCACCGGCTACCGGATTCGGTGCGTGCGCTCCGGATCGGCACGACCGAATGGGGACTCGCGATTCCCGAGGACAGCGACGGCTCCGGCAACGCGGTCGAAGTGTTCCGCCGCTTCCGCGACAGCGAATGGATTGTGAACTCGCGCAATACCGCCGACGAAGAGGTGGTCCGCACGATCGCGGCGCTGGCGGACTTCACGCCGCGGATCACACATCGCGCGGACAGCCTCGAACTCGTGGAGGACTTGATCGCCGAAGGTCTCGGCGTCGGCTTACTGCCCACCGCCATTCCGGCCCGGCCAGGCATCACAATCGCGAACCTGACCGAGCCGGCGGTGACGATGCGGACCTACGCGGTCGCACGGTTGGGCCGCGAAAGTTGGGCCCCGGTGGCGTTGCTGCTGAGGCTGCTCGCCCCGGCGCCCGATTCTGCGGTTACTCGCCCTTGAACTCCGGCGGGCGCTTCGCGAATACCGCGGTGATCGCCTCGGTCAGATCGTTCGACGGCAGGAACGCCGCATTCCACGCGGCGACGTAGCGCAGGCTGTCATCGACGGACGGCTTGCGGCTGTGGTCGAGCACCTGCTTGATGCCGTGGACGACCAGCGGAGGGTTCGCGGCGATCTCGGCCGCGGTCTCGCGGGCCGCGGCGAGGACGGCGTCAGCGTCGGTGAACACGTCGTTGACCAGGCCGATCTTCTCGGCGCGGGCGGCGTCGATGTCCCGGCCGGTGAGGGCGAGTTCGCGCACGTGCCCATCGCCGATGATCCGGGGCAGTCGTGCCAGCGTGCCGACGTCGGCCACCATGGCCACCTTGACCTCGCGGACACTGAACTTGGCATCCGCGCTGGCGTAGCGGATATCGGCGGCAGTGATGAGGTCGACGCCACCACCGATGCACCAGCCCTGGATCGCGGCGACCACCGGCTTGCGGCAGTCCGCGACCGCCGTGATCGCACCCTGCATGCGGCCGATGACGCCATGGAAATCGGTGCGCGGCGCCGCCTGCGCCTTGTCGGCGAGCACGGGCGCCATATCGGGCGCCATCGCCTGCAGATCGAGCCCGTAGGAGAAGTTCTTGCCCGAGCCCGCGAGCACGATCGCGCGCACCTCGGGGTCGCTGTCGAGTTCGGCAAAAATCAGCGGAAGCTCACGCCAGAAGTCCGGTCCCATGGCGTTTCCCTTGCCGGGACCGATCAGGGTGACCTGGGCGACGTTGTCCTTGGTCTCGACGGTGAAGGCGTTCCATTCGCTCATGCGTCGAGAGTATCCGGCGAAGCTACTGGCGAGTACACCGGTGACTTTCGTTACGTTTTGTTTCATATGTAAACGTCTCGGAAACTCCGTCGCATGGGCTCGAATGTCGATCCCGTAGAGCGCGATTATCGAAGTCTGCGGCGCAACGCGATCATCTCCCCGCGCAGCGCTCGAGCAGGCAAAAATTTGGAGGTCCGGCATGTTGATGCATAAGGGCATTGGACTCGAAGAATTCAACTCGATGACCTCGGCACGCGCGGTGCACGCGCTATTCGAATGCTGCTGCAACGTCACCTGGGCGCATAAGGTCGCCGACTCGCGGCCCTTCGCCAGCCACGATGAACTCTTCGCGATGGCCGACAAGCAGCTCTTCGCCTTGTCCACGATCGACCTCGACAGAGTCTTCGAGACCTGTATCCACGAGCAGGTCGAGTTCCACACCGCGGAAGAGCTGGCGCGGATCACGCGCGCCCGCTTGGCGACGATGCTCGGCCCCGAGGGCGGTTTCCCGACCTACTGATCTCGCGCGGATCGCCCACTTCGCCCTACGCTGAGTACATGCGGAGGCTGCTGCACCCGAACGCATCCCATGTTGCGGACACCCTCATTGCGCGTGGCCACCACGGCGTGATCATCACCCAGCCGACGCCCACTCACACCGCGGAGGAAGCCGCCGACGCGCTCGGTGTCGATGTCGGTGCAATCGTGAAATCGCTTGTCTTCCAACTCGACGACGATCCGGTGCTGCTGCTGGTCTCGGGCAGCCATCAGGTGAATCTCGACAAGACCGGCACCCGCCTCGAGGGCGTCCTCACCCGCGCCCCGGCCGAGATGGTGCGACACGCGACCGGGCAGCCGATCGGCGGCGTGGCCCCGATCGGGCACCCGACGAATCTGCAGACCTACGTCGACAACGCGCTGGACGAGTTCCCGGAGCTGTGGGCCGCGGCCGGTCATCCCAACACCGTCTTCCGGACCACGTTCACCGAGCTGCTCCGGATCACGGCGGGCCTCGCCATCGACGTCGACTGAGCCGCGTACCTAGACTGGCGCCGTGGTTTCAGAGCGCCCGAATATCTCCGAAGAATCTCTCGACGTGCCTGCAGACGCTCTGCAGGTACCCGATGATGCGAGCCCCATCACCGCCGATCAGTACCGCGCGGCGATGCGGCACTACCCGACCGGCGTCACCGTGGTGACGCTGCGCACCGATGATGACCGGCCGATCGGATTCACGGCTTCCTCATTCGCGTCGCTCTCGCTGGACCCGCCGCTGATCTCGTTCAATATCGCGCACACGTCGTCCAGCATCGGCGCACTGCACGCGTGCGACTCCGTGGTTATCCACTTCCTCGGCGAACATCAGCGGCACGTTGCTCAGCGCTTCGCGCGCAGCGCGGATGAGCGCTTTTCCGACAACTCACTGTGGACATGGCTCGAGACCGGCGAGCCGGTGCTCTACGGCACGCCGATCTGGTTGCGCGTCACAATCCATCAGCTGATCGCGGTGGGCGACCACACCCTCGTCGTCGGGCTGGTGAACCGCGTGCAGGACGTCACCGATACGCCGACCGGCGCGCCGCTGCTCTATCACGACGGCAAGTACCACCGGCCGACGCCGCTCGACGACTAGCGCGGCAACCCAGGGTTCAGCCCGAGAACCCGCTCGCCGAAAGCAACTCGTCCAGGCCCTCGGCCGGGTAGCTCAGCCCCCGAGCCGACAGCTCGGCCATGACCTCGCCGAGGATGAGCGGCAGCGTGTTGTCGAGTTCGAGCGGACGCAACGTGACGCCGTCCGCAACCTCGGCGAGCCGCAGGTCGCCGATCAACCCGACCAGGCCCTCCGCCGTGCCGATGTACGGCACCGAATCCGTTCGGCGCGGCTCGGACAGCAGGCTGTCGAGCTCGCCGAGTCGGCGCAACGCGGCCGAGGCATCTGCCGCGAGCAGCGTCTCGATATCGAGTACCACCGATACCGAATCGGGGTTACGACCAGCGCTCTCGGCCTCGGCCCGGATGCGGGCCCGAAGCTTTTGCGCCTCACGAAGATCCGTCGCGCGCACCCGGCGGACGGCATCCGGGTACGCGGTGAGGTCGAGCGGTTCGACGCCGGGAGCGCCGGCGGTCAGTTCGATCCACCGATTCGGGCGGACCGGCAGCCGCTCAACGCTCGGGCGCAGGGCGGGATGGTGTCCGCGCTCGGTGAGTTCGACGGCGATATGAAGGGGACGGGTAAGCAGCGTTGTCGTCATGGGAACGGTCTTTCGGTCGCGACGGAAAGGACGGTCTGTGCACGCGGGCGAATGCCCGGTGCGGGTACACGTCAGTCGCGACAACTACCGGCGGCCGTGCGGCACAGATCGATATGCCGACGCCGCTGGAACAACCCGTCGAGCGGCGCCCCGACTCGCGGATTTCGTTCCATGTGAGCAGCCTACCTGCTGAACCAGGGACGCGGGGACGGCCAACCCGCTACCGGCACTTCGGCTAATTCGACAAACCCTTCGCCGCCTTCCGCTTCGCGGCCGCCATCCGGATCAGGTAGCGCGGACTCGGCGGAACCCAGCCCAGCTGCTCGGACATCGCGAGGTCGTCGCGGTTGGCCCAGTGCTCGATCACCTTGCCGTCCCGGATCCGGAGCCAGTGCGACTGGGTGATGGCGAAGCTGCGCGCGGTCGGCGGGAACGCCTGCTTCACCGCGGCGTTCTCGTCGTAGACCACGAAGGTCCCGACCTGGCGGCCACTCATCGTCGTGTGCAGCACGACCAAGTCGCCCGTGGCCACACATTCATGAATCTCGTGATGCAGATCCGCGAAGGCGCCGCGCAGCCATTGCGCGGTCGCGAAGTACGCCGCGGGACCGGATCCGCGCGCCTCCGCAGGTTCCGCCTCACCCTCCCGGTTCACCGCGTCCGGGTGCACCACCGCTTCGAAATCCGGCAACGACCCGCTCGCCATGATCTCGATGCTGCGCACGGCGATGTCCCGCAGGTCCGTGTCCTTCCCCTGCACATCAGCGGGTGCGCTCGACGTGGTCATAACGCCTCCTTCGCTCGAATATTAGATACAGTGACACTGTATTTAATAACCGCTACGATGGCAAGGCCCATGACAAGGACTCCCGAGCGGCGTAGCTACGACGCCGCGAGCCGCCGCGAAAAAAGCCCGCGCGACCCGACTTTCCGTCGTCGTTGCCGCGCGTGACGAGCTGGAAGAGAAGGGGTACCAGGCGACGACGATCGCGAGCGTCGCGCGCCGTGCGGGGGTCTCGGCCGAAACTGTCTACAAGGCGTTCGGCAACAAACCGACGCTCGCCAAGGCTGTGTTCGATTTCGTCATTGCCGGTGACGACGAACCCGAAGCCGTTGCCGAACGCCCCGCCGCGCAGGCGATCGCCGGCGAGCCCGACGTACGCCGCAAACTTGCGATGTACGCCGCTGGCATGGCCACGCGGCAGGTGCGTTCGGCGAAGGTGCAGATCGCCATTCGCGACGCCCGGCACAGCGACGACCGGATCGGCGCCACCTGGCGGACGCTGCTCGACGAGCGGCTCACCGGCATGACGATGCTCGCCCGGCACCTGCATGAGGGCGGCCAGCTGCGCGCCGGTATCGACATCGACGAGGTCCGCGACGTGCTGTGGACCTATATCGCCGTCGAGCTCTACGAGCTGCTCGTCCTCGAACGTGGTTGGTCCGTGCAGCGATACGGCGAATGGATCGGGGACGCGCTGGTCGCCGCGCTCACCTGACCTCCGCACCGAGCTGGCAGGGCGCGGAACCGTCGCCCGTGTCGGCGCCCGGGAACGGGCGGGTCTCCGGCACCGGGTTCCACTGCCCGTCGGCCTTGCCGTAACCCCACGCCGGGCCACTGCCGACGAGTTGCGCGACGGCGGTGATCAGCCGATCGACATCCGCACTGCTCGTGCCGAGGCCGATGCTCGCCCGCACTGCCGAGTCGTAACCGAGCCGAGCGAGCAGTGGGTGTGCGCAGAACCGTCCGTCACGCACACCGATGCCGTGCTCCGCCGACAGGTACGCGGCGACGGCGCCGGGCTCGTGGCCCGCGACCGTGAACGCGACGATGCCCACGCAATCGGCGCTATCGGCGAAGACCCGGAGCAATTCCACTCCCGGCAGCACCGAAAGCCCGTCCCGCAGGCGCGCGCACAGTTCGCGTTCATGCGAGCGGACCGCTGAATCGTCGAGCCCACCGAGCGCATCGCACGCCGCGGCCAGGGCGGCGACACCCAGCACGTTCGGGCTACCCGCCTCGTGCCGCTGCGGCGCCGGCGCCCACTCGGTGCCAGTCGTGGTTACCTCACGGACCGCACCGCCGCCGGCCAGATAGGGCTCGGCCGCGTCGAGCCAGTCGCGCCGCCCGACGAGCACACCGGCGCCGAACGGCGCGTAGAGCTTGTGCCCGGAGAGCGCGAGGTAATCCACCCCGCATGCCTGCAGATCGATTCGCCGATGCGGGGCGAGCTGAGCGGCGTCCACCAGAATCCGCGCACCCCATCGGTGCGCAAGCCGCGCGAGTCGCGCGATCGGCAGCACCTCGCCGGTGACATTGGATGCACCGGTAATGGCAAGCAGTGCAGCGGGCTTCGCGCACAGCTCGGCCTCGATCCGATCGATCGTCGCCTCGATCGTTGCTGCGGCGGTGACGACCCGGCGGCCGCGGCGCTGCCAGGCGAGCAGGTTCGCGTGGTGCTCGATATCGAGAACCACAGTGTCGCCCGGCACGCACGCGGCGAGCAGATTCAGCGAGTCGGTGGTGTTGCGGGTGAACACGACCACCTGGTCATTCGCGGCGCACACGAAGCGCGAAACCGATTCGCGGGCGCTTTCGTAGCAGGCCGTCGACACCCGCGAGGCGTAGCCGGCGCCGCGGTGCACGCTCGCGTAGTACGGCAGCAAGTTCGTGACGCGATCGGTGACCGCGGCGAGTGCAGGCGCGCTCGCCGCGTAGTCGAAGTTGGCGTAGGTGCAGGTGCCGCCCTGCACGAGCGGAACCTCGAGATCGCAACCGGAAACGGTCGCAAACGGCGAAACAGCGCATACGGGGGCAGAGAGCACAGCAGTCATCACGACATCCCATTCGGGTAAGGGACTCGTTGGTCGGTGACCAGAAGAGTCCGCGCTTGCCGCATCCAATTCGGATACAGCCGGGTCGTCACCCGGAGCACCCCACCGCGGAGGAGGGTTGCCGACCAGCTAGCCGGGGCTTCACGCTGGTACTCGTGACCTGCCGCGAGAGTTCCAGACTTTCGGCGGAATTGTCAAGGCGAGTTATTCCAATCGACAGTGCCGCCGCGTGGCTCGTTCACCTTTTGTCCATCCATTGGTGAGATAAACCCCATCGTCATTCGACCCCAATGGGGTTGGGAGAGCGAAGCGGAGACAAACGTTGTCAGTGGAATCGCACCAAGGTGCGGCAATCGGAGAGGCGGCGCTCACGCGCGACATCGCCGATGACTACCTGCGCGGCGGCCTTGCGCCGCCACCCCGCACGCTTATCGACATTCTCAACGCCGCCGTCGAGGAGTACCCCGACGCGGCCGCGATCGACGACGGCGCCCACCTGCTGACCTACGCGGAACTCGCGACGGTCGTCATGGAGGGCGTCGAGTGGCTGGACCGCAGCGGTGTGCGCCCGGGGGACCGCGTGGGTGTCCGCATGCCGTCGGGCTCCTACTCGCTTTACGTCGCCATCCTGTCGGTGCTCGCGGTCGGTGCGGCATACGTCCCGGTGGACGCGGACGACCCGGAGGAGCGCGCCGAATTGGTGTTCGGCGAGGCGAAGGTTCGTGCGGTGATCACCGCCGACGGGGTGACGATGATGGACGCACCTCCCGCACCTCCGATCGCGGACCCGACGGTGCCGCGCCCAACCCTCGAAGACGACGCGTGGATCATCTTCACGTCCGGCTCTACCGGCACACCGAAGGGCGTCGCCGTCGGGCATCGCAGTGCGGCTGCGTTCGTCGACGCCGAGGCGCGATTGTTCCTGCAGGACGACCCAATTCATCCCGGGGACCGCGTCCTCGCCGGCCTGTCCGTGGCCTTCGACGCCTCGTGCGAGGAGATGTGGCTGGCGTGGCGGCACGGCGCGTGCCTGGTGCCCGCGCCACGTGCGCTGGTGCGCAGCGGCGTGGACCTCGGTCCGTGGCTCGTCGCGCACGAGGTGAATGTCATCTCGACCGTTCCGACGCTCGCCGCGATGTGGCCGCCCGAGGCGCTGGAGAACGTTCGCCTGCTGATCTTCGGCGGCGAGGCGGTCCCGCCCGAACTCGCCGAACGGCTCGCCGGCACGGGCCACGATGGCCGGCTCGCCGGCGAAGGCCGCGAGGTGTGGAACACCTACGGCCCCACCGAGGCCACCGTGGTCGCCTGCGCAGCCCTGATGGACGGCGGTCCGGTCAGCATCGGCCACCCGCTCGACGGCTGGGACCTCGCCGTCGTCGACGCCAATGGGCAACGCGTTGCCGAGGGTGAAACCGGTGAGCTCGTGATCGGCGGCGTCGGACTCGCCCGCTACCTCGACCCGGCGAAGGACGCCGAAAAGTACGCGCCCATGCCCACACTCGGCTGGGACCGCGCCTACCGCAGCGGCGACCTCGTCCGGCTCGAACGCGACGGCCTGATCTTCAACGGCCGCGCCGACGATCAGGTGAAACTCGGCGGCCGGCGCATCGAACTCGGCGAAGTGGACAACGCACTGCAGAATCTGCCGGGTGTGCGCGGCGCGGCGGCGGCGGTGCGCAAGACGGAGACCGGTCATCAGATTCTGGTCGGCTACCTCGCCGCGGACGACGGGTTCAACCTGAAGGCCGCACGAGTCCTGCTGGCCGAACAGCTGCCAGCTGCGCTGGTCCCTCGCCTCGCGCTCGTCGACGAGCTCCCCACCCGCACTTCGGGCAAGGTCGATCGCAACGCACTGCCCTGGCCGCTGGCCGGGGTCGGCGATGCCGGCGCCGATCACGGGCTCGACGGAACCGCCGGCTGGGTGGCCGAACTCTGGACGAAGATCCTCGGCGCAGAGATCACCGGCCTCGACGACGATTTCTTCGATCACGGCGGCGGGTCGCTGGCCGCCGCGCAACTCGTCACGGCGCTGCGTGAGCAGCACCCGAACGTGACGGTCGCCGACCTGTACGACCACCCGCGGCTCGGCTCACTCGCGGAACGCCTCGACAACTTCGCCCCTGCCGCCGAGGTGGAGGCACGAGTAGTCGCGCCCACACCGCGCCGCGCGCAGTTCATCCAGATCGCGGCGACGCTGCCACTGTCCACGCTCACGGGCCTGCAGTGGGTCACGTGGCTGGCGTTGGTATCGAACATCTTCGGTTGGTTCGTGCCGACCGGACCGGGCACCACGCTGTCGTGGGTCCCGACCCTCTCGTGGTGGCTGGTGTTGCCGGCCTTCGTGCTCTTCATTACGCCGTTCGGCCGGATGGCCATCTGCGTGCTCGGGGCGAGGTTGCTCCTCGACGACATCGAACCCGGCAATTACCCGCGCGGCGGGTCGGAGCACGTGCGGCTGTGGACAGCATTGCGACTATCCGAGGCTAGCGGCGCCGAAAATCTCTCCGGCGCACCGTGGATGGTGCCGTTCGCTCGTGCGCTCGGGGCGAAGGTCGGCCGTGGCGTCGACCTGCACACGTTGCCGCCGGTCACCGGGCTGCTCGAACTCGGCGACGGCTGCTGCGTCGAGCCCGAGGTGGACCTGTCCGGGCACTGGATCGATGGCGATGTCGTGCATATCGGCCGCATCGTGATCGGCCCGGGCGCGGTCGTGGGGTCGCGTTCAACATTGCTTCCCGGTGCGGTCGTCGGCAAGAACGCGGTGGTCGCAGCGGGTTCCGCGGTCACGGGAAAGGTGAAGGCCGCACAGTACTGGGCCGGCTCGCCCGCGGTGAAGGTCGGCAAGGCCGAACATCCGTGGCCCGACCAGACCCCGCCCCGCGCGCGGCACTGGGTGCTCGTTTTCGCGCTCACGTCGATCGTGCTCGCCGCGATGCCGATACTCGGTCTCGCCGCTGGAATCGCGCTGATCGGCTGGTGGATTCACGACAGCGCGTCGGTGTGGTCCGCGTTCGGCCAGGCGATGCTGATGCTTCCCGTCGCGACACTGCTCAGCCTGTTCCTTTTCGCCGGCCTCACCGTCGTTTCGGTGCGACTGCTCGCGATCGGCGTCCACGAAGGCGCGCATCCGGTACGCAGCCGGATCGGCTGGCAGGTGTGGGCCACCGAGCGGTTGATGGACTCGGCGCGCACGTTCCTCTTCCCGCTCTACGCGAGCCTGCTGACGCCGGTGTGGCTGCGCCTGCTCGGCGCCGACATCGGCCGGAATGTGGAAGCGTCGACGGTGCTGCTGCTGCCGAAGTTCACCACGGTCGGCGACGGCGCATTCCTCGCCGACGACACGATGATCGCGAGCTACGAACTCGGCGGGGGGTGGATGCGGATCGGGCAGGCGAAGATCGGCAAGCGCGCGTTCCTCGGCAACTCGGGCATGACCGCGGGCGGCCGCCGCGTGCCGAAGAACGGCCTCGTTGCGGTGCTGTCCGCGGCGCCGTCGAAGGCGAAGGCAGGCTCGTCGTGGCTGGGCAGCCCACCTGTGCGACTGCGCCGCGCGGCGAGTCATTCAGACGTGGGGCGCACCTTCGATCCCCCGCTGCGGCTCAAGATCGCGCGTGCGCTGGTGGAGACCTGCCGTCTCATTCCGGTGATGGTGTCGTTCGGGGTCGGTCTGCTGGTGCTTGCGTCTCTCGCAGCCCTCGCGTCCGGGCTGAACTACGCCGTCGCCGCGGTTCTCGCTGGCGTGGTGCTGATGGTCGCGGGCGCGCTCGCCGGGCTGATCGCCGTGCTGGCGAAGTGGCTCGTGGTGGGTCGCATTCGCAAGGTCGAGCACCCGCTGTGGAGTTCATTCGTGTGGCGCAACGAGGTGTCCGACGCATTCGTGGAGACCGTCGCTGCGCCGTGGTTCGCACGCGCGGCCACCGGCACGGCGGTCATGAACATCTGGCTGCGCGGGCTCGGCGCGAAGATCGGTCGCGGTGTCTGGTGCGAGTCGTACTGGTTGCCCGAGGCCGATCTGGTGACCCTCGGCGACGGCGCCACGGTGGAGCGCGGCTGCGTCGTGCAAACCCACCTGTTCCATGATCGGATCATGGCCATGGACACGGTCACGCTCGGTGCTGGTGCCACCCTCGGCCCGCACTGTGTCGCGCTGCCCGCAGCCTCGGTGGGCGCCGGAGCGACAGTCGGTCCGGCGTCGCTGGTGATGCGCGGTGATACAGTGCCGCCCTCGACGCGGTGGCAGGGCAATCCCATTGCGGTGTGGGCCGATTCGACGGAAGGGGAACCCTGATGGGCTCCAAGCCCGAGCAGCCCATCGATCCCTACCTTCCGCAGAACGGCAATCGCGGCTACCGGGTCTCCCGCTACGAACTCGAGCTGCAGTACAAGGTGGTCGTCAACCGGCTCACCGGCAAGGCGCTGATCACTGCGGTCACCACGGAGCAGCGGACCCGGTTCGCACTCGATCTTGCTCAGACGCTGCAGGTGTCCAAGGTCCTCGTCAACGGCCGCCGTGCGAAGTACGCGCATCAGCGCGGGAAGCTGACCATCACGCCGCCACAACCGATTCCGGCAGGCGGCGCAATCGCGGTCGCTATCGGCTACGGCGGTACCCCGCAGCCGATCCGCGGGCAGTTCGGCGAGGTCGGCTGGGAGGAGCTGGCCGAGGGCAGCATGGTGGCGAACCAGCCGAACGGCGCGGCGTCCTGGTTCCCGTGCGACGACCACCCCAGTTCCAAGGCCAGCTACCAGATCACGATCACCACCGACAGCCCGTTCTACGCGCTCGCCAATGGCAACCTGGTCCGCAAGCAGGTCAAGGCCAGCCAGACAACGTGGGTGTACGAACAGGCCGTGCCGATGCCGAGTTACCTCGCCACCGTGCAGATCGGCCGCTACGAACGCCGCCGGGTGAAGGGCGAGCCGGTGCCGATGTTCGTTGTCGCGCCGCCTCGGCTGCGCGCCAAGTTCGACCACGACTTCGGCCGCCAAGCGCAAATGATGACGACCTTCCAAAAGATGTTCGGCCCATACCCTTTCGCGGAGTACACCGTGGTCGTCACCGACGACGAGCTGGAGATCCCGATCGAGGCGCAGGGCATTTCGATCTTCGGCGCGAACCACTGCGACGGCCGCCGCACGTCGGAACGGCTCGTCGCGCACGAACTCGCGCACCAGTGGTTCGGCAACAGCCTGACCATTCGGACCTGGCGCGATATCTGGCTGCACGAGGGTTTCGCGTGTTACGCGGAATGGTTGTGGTCCGAGTCGTCCGGCGGGCCCACTGCAGACCAACTTGCCCGGGCCGCTCGGCAGAATCTCGCGCGCCAACGCCAGGACATCCTGATCGGCGACCCCGGCCCAGACCTGATGTTCGACGACCGGCTCTACAAGCGCGGTGCGCTTACCCTGCACGCCCTGCGTGCTCAGTTGGGTGACGCGAAGTTCTATGCGCTGCTGTACGAATGGACGGCGCGGTACCGGTACGGCTCGGTGACCTCGGACGATTTCATGCTCCTCGCGGGCCGGTTCTCACCGCTGCCGCTGAACCCATTGTGGGATGCATGGCTGTACACCAAGAAGCTGCCGGAGCTGCCCGCCAGCGCGGTGCGCTGAATCGCTACCGCCGCGCTGCGGCATGAGGGTCAGGGCACCCAGTAGCGGGTGGCGAGCTCTTCGATGAGCGGATCCTCGTCGCCGACGGCATCGAGCGCGGCCAGGTCGGATTCGAGAGTGATCAGCCGCGGATCGTCGTCATCCTCGTCGGTGGGGCGCCCGCCATCCTCGTTGAGTTGCCGGATCAGTTTTTCGCGCACTCGCGCCTTGAGCGAATCAGCCATTCCCCGAGCATGCCGCGAACGCGCGCGGCTGTCCTGCGAACCGCCGTCAGCCCGGAGCGAGCCAGCTCCCCCACGACGTGTTCCGCACAACGGTGAACACCAGCAGCACTGCCACGGTGACGATCAGCGCGATTCGGCCCGGTCGATAGCGGACCGGACGACCGCTCACCCACATCACCCAGGCCAGGACCGCGCCAAGTATCAGCGGCACCACGAAAACGTTGCTCGACAACGAAGCGAGCACATCTCCTTGCGCGAGAGCATTGGTCGCGCGCAGACCACCGCACGCCGGGCACCACCAGCCGGTCAGTTCGTGGAACGGGCAGAATCCGTACGAGCCGGAGACGTGCGGATCGCGGACCCGCAGCACCGCGACTCCGGCCAGCGCCGCGGCCGCGGCGGCGACCGGCGCGATCGACCGGGTTGCGGGAGTACGCACGCTGCCCACGGTAGCGCCGCTCAGTCCTCGGGTGCCGGGACCGCCGGCGAATCGTCTCCGGCGGCTTCCGCCTCGTGCGCCTGCCGCTCGCGCCGCTTGAGGATGTGATGCCGCACCCGCCAGCCGATCAGGGCCAATACGAGCAGGGCCACAACGATGATGGCCATATCGCGTCCGACCGCCTTGGCGACCCTCTCGTAGGAGTTACCCGCGACGAATCCGATGGTGACGAAGATCGTGCCCCAGACCACTCCGCCAATGGCGTTGTAGAGCAGGAACTTGCGGTAGTGCATGTTCGACATGCCGGCGAGGCCCGGCATCACGGCGCGGAAGAACGCGACAAACCGTCCGAGGAACACCGCCGAGCCGCCGCGCTTGGCAAGGAACGCGCGGGCCTTGTCGATCTCGTCGGCCCGCTTGGCCATGAACCGCACTTCGAGCATTCGCGGACCGAATCGGGTGCCGATCTCGTAGCCAACCGAGTCGCCGGCGATGGCCGCTGCGATGACGACGGCGAGGATGAGCGGGTACGACACGTGGTCCTGGCTTGCTGCCACGCCGCCGATCACCGCCGCGGTCTCACCCGGAATGACGAACCCGATGAAGATCGCGTCCTCGGCGAAGACGAGCAGGCCGACGACGACGTACACCCACGCTGCCGGGATATCGAGAATCTTCTCGATGATGTTTGTCATCGCACGGTCCGCCGGTCCACCCGGTTGAGGCTACTGCCCCCGCGGGCCACCGAGACGCGATCATTAGCGGGCGTAAAATTGATAATCGATGGCCTATTCGTCCGAGCGACTTCGCGAGACGCGGCACTGGGTTTACCTCGGTGCCGCGACCGCTGCGGTATGGACGATCCTCACCCTGCTCGCCGCGCCGTCGGCCGCCCTGTTCGCCTCGCTGACCACCGCGATCGTGCTCGCCCTCGCCGGTGTCGCACCCAAGGCGGTGCCTCGGTGGGCGAGTTCGCTGTCGCAGGCCGCACTCGGCGTGGTGATCGGTTCGATGGTGCACGCCGACACGCTGCAATCCCTGGGCTCTGCGTGGTTGCCCGCGGTAGCTATCGGATTGGGCACGCTGGTCGTCAGCGTGCTCGCGGGTGCCCTCCTCGGGCTGCGCCGTGACGTCGATCCGCTGACGGGCTCGCTGTCCCTGGTGGCCGGCGGCGCGACCGGCCTGGTCGCGATCGCACGTGAACTCGGCGGCGACGACCGGATGGTCGCGGTCATTCAATATCTGCGGGTCGCACTCGTGGTGCTGTCGCTCCCCGTGGTGGCCGTGCTCGCCTTCGATGCGGACACCTCCGGCGCGGCGCCCTCATCGGGCCCCACATCGCCCTGGTACCTCGGACTGGCTTTCCTCGCGGTGGTGATGGGTGCCGGGCTGCTCGTACACCGGTTCGTCCCGATGCCCGCGGGCGCATTGCTTGCGCCGCTGACCATCGCCGCGATTCTCGAACTGACCGGCCTGAATTTCGGCGCCACGGTCCCGGCCGCGGTACTGCCGCTGGCGTTGATGGTGGTCGGCTGGCAGGCGGGCGTGGCCTTCGACCGCGATTCGTTGCGCACGATCGGGCGCACGCTGCCGCTGGCCACTGTGCTCATCATCGGGATCGGCGCGATCTGCGCGGGGTTCGGTGTCGCGCTGGCTCAGTGGACAGGCATGACCCCACTCGAGGGCTACCTCGCCACGACGCCAGGCGGCCTGTCCGCGGTATTGGCGATCTCGGCGGCATCGGGCGCGAACGCGACCTTCGTCGCCGGGGTGCAGCTCATCCGGCTGCTGCTGATGCTTTTCCTCGCTCCGCTCCTGACGCGGGCGTACGTGCGGTTCGGGCAACGGCGGCGGCGGTCCACCGACGTGCCCGAACTCGTCACGACCTCGTCGTAACTACTTGCCCTGCCAGACCGGGGGACGCTTCTGCGCGAACGCCGTGGCGCCCTCGATCGCGTCCTGCGAGACGAACACCGGCGCGAGCAGTTCGCCCTGCTTTTCGAAGGATTCCTCGTCGGAACCCCAGCCCGCAGAAGCCGCGATGACCTGCTTGCTGGCCGCGATGGCGAGCGGGCCGTTCGCGGTGATCTTCTCCGCGAGTTCGAGGGCCGCGTCGAGTGCGCCGCCGTCGTCGACGAGGCGGTTCACGAAGCCGTAGCGGTAGCCGTCCTCGGCGGTGAAGGAATCACCGGTCAGCGCGAGCTCCATGGCGACCTGGTACGGCACGCGGCGCGGCAGCCGGAAGAGGCCGCCCGCACCGGCCGCGAGGCCACGCTTGACCTCGGGAATGCCGAACTTCGCGCCGCGGCCCGCGACGACGAGATCGCAGGACAGAACGAGCTCGGTGCCACCGGCGAGCGCGAAGCCCTCGACGGCCGCGATGATCGGCTTGATCGGAGGACGCTGGGTGAAGCCGAGGCCGCGGCCCTCGACGACGACGTTCTCGCCCGCGACGAACGCCTTGAGGTCCATACCGGCGCAGAAGTTTCCGCCCGCACCGGTGATGATGCCGACCGACAGCGAGTCATCGCTATCGAGCTGCTCGATAGCGTCGGCGACGCCCTGGCTCACGGCCTTGTTGACGGCGTTGCGCGCTTCAGGTCGATTGATGGTGATGATCAGGATGCGGTCACGCCGCTCCACCAGCACGCTGTCAGTCACGGAATCCCCTATCGGTTGGGTTGCGGTGACCGCCGTCACAAGCTCGGCGGTTACAGACAACATAACGATCCCGTCGCGGAGCAGAACAGCGTGTACGGCATCGGCGGATGTCTAGGGTTGAGGTCATGCGGCTCGACACCCCGTACGGCTCGGTCGAATGCGGTGTAAGTGGCGTCGGCACACCGGTGCTCGTATTGCACGGCAGTCCCGGTGGAATCGATTCGGCGGAGATCATGGCCCGGTTCCTGCCACGGGATCGGTTTCGGGTGATCACCGTTTCCCGGCCGGGCTATCTCGGCACTCCGCTGAGCGTCGACCGGACCATCGACGCCGAAGCCAACCGGCACGCCGCACTCCTCGACGCCCTCGATGTCCCCGCGGCGGGCGTGCTCGCCTGGTCGGGCGGCGGACCTGCCGCGTTTCGCCTCGCGGCCCGGCATCCCGACCGGGTCCGCGGTCTCGTCGCGGTCGCACCGGTGACGAGCCGTCAGCACCTGAGCCCGCCGGGGCTTGTGGAACGAGCGCTGTTCGCGACGCCCGCGGGGAGTTGGGTGGTCGCCGCGATGGAGCGGGTCATCCCGCGGCAGATCGTGGCCGGCGCGGTCGATTCGCAGGGCACGCTCGCTGCGAATCGCGCCGACGAACGGGTGAACGAAATCATGGCCGACCCCGAGAAGCGCCGCTTCGTACTCGACATCACCCGCACCGTCGGCAGGGGTGGTCGGCGAAAAGCGGGCTGGGACAACGACGCTGTGCAGTTCAGCAACATCGAGAGTCTCAATTTCGGTGCCATCGCCGCACGGACGCTGGTGGTGGCGTCGTCGCACGATGCCGAGATTGCCGCCGCCGATTGTGTCGATGCCGCCGCCGCAATTCCGCAGGGCGAACTGCTCATGCTCGACTACGCCACGCATCTCGACTTCTACACACACCCGGATTCGGCTGCGGCGCAAGCGAAAGCGATGGAAGTGTTGACGGCTGAGGACTAGGCCGGACGGTGCGCCGCAAGGTAGGCGTCACGCTCGGCGACGTGGCGCGCCCGGCGCTGATCGTCCTCCAGATCGGCCGGAAGGCCATGCTGGTACAGCCGCTTGGCGCGGTTCTGATTCATGTACGCGGCCGAATAGAAAAGCGCGAGAAGCACACCCAGCAGCATCGTCGCGCCCCGCAGCCACAGCGCACCGGGCAGCAGCACCACGAACGCCACGAAGATCGGCACGAACGGCGCCAGGCTGCGCAGTAGATGCCGGACCACCCGATTGCGGCCGGTGAGGTCGCGGGCGACCCAGGCACGCATGGTCGCGGGCAGCGAACGACCGAATGCGTAGCCGATCCACTGCCACGGCGTCGGTCGGGTGGTTCCGAAACTCATGCCTGCCTCCCGGCCGTAACTCATTTCAGTCCTCCGGCAGGATCCCTTTTCAGTCCTCCGGACTGGGCGGCGGCTGCGGCCAGCGCCGCGGCATTCACTTTGGTGAGCACTCGGTGCAGTTCCTCGAGGTCGGCCAGGTCGACGCCGAGCGTCTCGACAACGGCCGGCGGGATCTCGAGTGCACGCTCGCGGAGCGCGGTGCCCGCATCGGTGAGTTCGACGATGAGGTTGCGCTCGTCCGCCGGGTCGCGCCGCCGGCTGATCAATCCGGACCCTTCGAGCCGTTTGAGCAGCGGCGAGAGTGTCGGCGAATCGAGCTGGATGGCCTGTCCGATGTCCCGCACCGAGCGTGGAGAGCGCTCCCACAGCGCGAGCATCACGAGGTATTGCGGATGAGTGAGGCCCATCGGTTCGAGCAGCGGACGGTACACGCCAAGCACCGACCGATTGGCCACGGCCAGCGCGAAGCAGACCTGACGCTCGAGGGAGAGCGGATCGACAGCTGTCGCCATGCAGTGAAGTGTACACAAATAGTTCGTGTACTAACTATTTGTGCGGACTTTCACAGATCGTGGACTAGCGGCAGCTCAGGAGGCGGTGAGATCGAGATAGCGCAGAGCGCTGTTCGCCGCGTGGTGGCCACACATGCCGTGGGTGCCGGCGCCGGGCGGTGTCGCGGCCGAGCAGACGAACATGCCGGGCACACCCGTCGCGTACGCATCGGGCGCGAATACCGGCCGCGATACCAACTGTCGGAGCGAGTTCTGCCCGCTGATGATGTCGCCGCCTACGTAGTTCGGGTTGTAAGCCTCGAAGTCCGCCGGAGTCATCACCTGCTGCGCAACGATCCGGTCGGTGAAACCGGGCGCGAACCGTTCGATCTGCGCGAGGATCGCCGGAGTTGCGTCACCGGTATATCCGCTCGGGACATGGGCGTACACCCAGATCGGATGCACATCGCCGACCGAGCGACCCGGATCCGCGACGTACTGCTGACCGACCAACAGGAACGGCCGCTCCGGCATGATGCCGCGATTCACCTGCGACTCCGCCGCGGCGAGATCGGCCATGCTGCCACCGATATGCACCGTGCCTGCTCGGCCGACATCCGGCGCCGTCCACGGAATCCCTTCGCGCACAGCAAGATCGACTTTGTACGCGGCAGGGCCGTAGCGATAACGGCGGTAGCCGCGCACGCGGCGGGCCGGCATCCGATCACCGATGATCTCGGCAATGGCCCGCGGACCGATATCGAACAGGGTGACGCGCGCACTCGGCAGATCACCGGCCGACTTCACCTCGCACCCGGTGACGATCGTACCGCCGAGCGACTCGAGGAGACCGGCGAGCGCGCGCGTGATCGCGGCCGAACCACCCTCGGCCGCAGGCCATCCTCCGCTGTGCGCGGACACCACATGCATCGTGCCGAGCGCGGAGGACATCAGGCTGCCGAGCGGACGGAAACTGTGTGCCGCGCAGCCGACGAAAAGCGCTCGCGCCGCCTCTGTTTTGAATGCGCGCGCGGTGATGGTAGCCGGAAGAACCGACAGCGCACCGAGTTTCGCCATCTCGAGGGGATGCGACGGCACACGCAGCAGCGGGCCGAGCGCGTCGGCAGCGAGGTTGTCGAAGTTCCGCAGCAGGGGGCCGAACATGCGCCGCCAGCGCTTGGCGTCCGGACCGAGTCCGTCCGCGGTCTCGTCGATCGAGCGCGACAGCAGTCCGGCCGTGCCGTCATCGAGTGGATGCGCGAGATCGATGTCGGCGTAGCGCCAGCGCAATCCGAATTCTTCCAACGGCAACGAACTCAGAAATGGCGAAGCCACACCGAATGGGTGCACCGCCGAACAGATGTCGTGCTTGAGGCCGGGAACGGTCAGCTCGGCTGTTCTTGTGCCACCACCGATTTCGTCGGCACGCTCGAGCACTGTGACCCGCAGGCCCGCCTGTGCCAGCGTGACCGCGGCGCTCAGCCCGTTCGGGCCGGAGCCGACAACGACCGCATCGAGCGTGTCGCTCATATCGCGCCCGAGCGCCTCACTCATATCGATTCGGCGGACCGGGCGGAATGAATGTGCACAGGCACATCATGCGCCCAGGGCTGCCTGGTGACCATGTCCGCCACCCGCACCTCGCCGCGCTCGAACTCGCCGGTGGCGGCGTCGACAAGCCGGTACTGCTGGGTCGGTTTGTGGATCGGCTGCGCGTCCAGGAGCACGATGCGCAGCTCACCCGGCTCGAAGTGGCAACGCTCCTGCAGCGCGGCGATCAACTGCTCGCTGTGCATGTGCCCGTCACCGAAGTTCCAGCCGACCGCGGTGCTGCAGATGCGCTCGCCGTCGACGATGGTGAATTCAGCGGTCCGGCCCGCCGGAATCGCGCGATCGGCCAGCGTGAACAACGCCCGGCCGTGGGTGTTCATCGAACGGAACGCATAGCCGAGGAACACCGGGATCTGGGCTTCCTTCTTGCCGTAGAACTTCTCCAGCTGCTTCTGCGGCATGCTCGCGATCGCAACGATCCCGGCCTCGATCTTCGCGCTCGCAGCGGGCGTGACGCACCAAAACGTCGTGTCCCAGTTTCCGGCGTAATAGCGCATACCCGGCAGGAACGAGACCTTGTTCGGAAACAAGTTGCCTGTCACCACGATCGAGACGATGACGGCGAAAAGAACCAGCGGCAACGGACTTTCCAGATCGGTGAGGCCGATGCTGGAATGCCCGACGAACAGCGTCAGCATGCTGAAGATCATGAAGACGTTCCATTCCAGCGGCACGCCCATCGGGATGGCGGTGAGGATGCCGAGGTGGAAGATGACCATGATGGTCGCCGCGATCGCGGTCACCACGCCGCCATGGGAGAAGAACAGCACAAGTGGCACGAGCATCTCGACCGCGGTGCTGAAGTGCGCAACGATCCGCGAGAGCCGGCCCGGGCGCAGGTCGTCCGGAAAGTTCTCGAAGAACTTCTTCTTCAACGACTTCGGTCGCAGCACAGGACTGTTCGACATCATCGTGGACACCACGAACGGGAAGTGGTGGTTCAGCTTCGATGTCGCCGCGCCCATCCAGATCGCAAGCATGACGAGCTTCGCCGCGATGACGATGTCGGCGCCGACGAACAGGAACGCCACCAGCATCGGCGCGTACACCTCACCGCGGGCCGCAAGGAAGATCACCTTGTCGCGCAGGCCGAGCACCGCGAGGAGTCCGAGCACCGCCAGGATCTCCCAGCGCGGCAGCACGCCGATCTCGGTGTCCAGCACCGGAATCGGGCCCGTGCCGTCGGAAAACAGCGCAACGAGAATCATCACTATCAGCGCGCCGTACAGCGCGGCATCGAACGGGGTCCGTGCGGTTCCGCGGGTCAGCGGCACCCGCTCCGGCCACGGTGGCAGCCGGATCGTGCCGGGGCGCAGCCAGTACAGGATCGAGCCCATCGGTGGGAAGATGCGGTTGTTCAGCGGGCCGAAACCACAGCCGAGGCCCACGACCTCGAACAGCATCGTCCACAGCACGACCTTCTCCAGGACGATCGGCTCCGACCACCACGAGCCCACATCGAAGAAGCCGTCGACACCGGCAGTGGTCATCGCGAAGAGCCAGCCGATGACGATGTAGGCCACGATCTTGGCGATG
The DNA here is from genome assembly GCF_001646865.1 of Aldersonia kunmingensis. Taxonomy (GTDB): domain Bacteria; phylum Actinomycetota; class Actinomycetes; order Mycobacteriales; family Mycobacteriaceae; genus Aldersonia; species Aldersonia kunmingensis. The sequence continues at coordinate 21,160 of NZ_LRRB01000288.1, forward strand.
TAGAAGAGGTACAGGATGGTCGGCGTGCCGAAGCCGCGTTCGGCGAGATGCCGCGCCATCGGCCGGACGCGCTCGCTCCGGGTGCCGAGCGACCACTCATCGATATCGATTGCCGGCAGATCCTGCTGCCTGAAACTCATACCGACCTCCGATATCCGATACGCCACGTCACGCAAAACCGACCGAAGGGTCACATGTGACGCCGCGCACTGTCAATCAGTATGGTGTCGCTTCGCAAGGCAAAGGATCGGGAGGACCGATTGTTCGAGAAGTTCAGCGAAGGCGCCCGCAAGGTGGTCGCGATGTCCTTCAACGAGGCGAGCACCGTCGGACACGCCCGAGTTGATACCGCACACCTCCTGCTGGGGATGACACATCTGGGTGACGGTTCGGTGAGCGAGGTGCTGGCGGAGGCCGGCGTGACCGGCGATGCGGCTCGCGCGCGCATCCTGGAGCTCGTCGGATCCAGCCCGACCCCCACCAGCAAAAACCTTCCGTTCACAGAAAACGCGAAAATCGTGCTGACCGTTGCGTTTTACGACTCCCGGGCGCGCGGCGACGTGAGTGTCCGGTCGGAGAACCTGCTGCGCGCGATTCTGGCGGAGGACGGAAGCACCATTGCAAAGGTGCTGTCCGACGTGGCGGGCGCAAACCTCGCCAGGCTGCGGGAGCGCATCGGCACGCCCAAGGGCGGCCCAGCGGTATCTCAGTAGCACTGCACCCGCGCCAAACGCGAGCAAATCTCTTACTGCGGGCGACGGGATTCGGCCGGTAGCGTTGCCACATGCCGAACGTTCTCATCACCGGGTCCGCGCGCGGGATCGGCCGCGCTGCCGTGCATCGCCTCGTTGCAGCCGGCTGGGACGTGTGGGCGGGGGTGCGCACCGCCGAGTCCGGCACCGCGCTGGTTGAGGAGACCGGTGACAGGGTGCATCCCGTACTTCTCGACATCACCGACGCCGCGCAGATCGCCGCGCTCGATGCCGCTCTGCCCGCCCAGCTCGACGCGGTGGTGAACAACGCAGGCATCGCGATCGGCGGTCCGATCGAAGGCATCCCGCTCGACGAGCTGCGCCGCCAGTTCGAGGTCAATCTGTTCGGCCAGGTGGCCGTGACCCAGGTCGTGCTCGAACGCTTGCGCGCGTCGCATGGGCGGGTCGTATTCGTCTCCTCGCTCAGCGGCCGGGTGTCCACCGCGATGACCGGCGCCTACAACGCCTCGAAGTTCGCGCTCGAAGGCATGGCCGACGCATTGCGGCTCGAGGTCGCACCGTGGGGAATCAAGGTCATCCTCGTCGAACCCGCACAGACCGACACGGCGATCTGGCAGGACGCGGAGTCCGCCCTCGATGAAGCTGTCGCGTCGACGACCCCGGCGATGCGCGAACTGTATGCGGGTCATATCGAGGGATTCCGCAAGTCGATCCCGATGTCCCAGAAGCTTGCCGCACCGCCCGAGACGGTAGCCGCGAGTATCGAGAAGGCTCTGACCGCTCGGCGGCCGCGTGCGCGCTACGTAGTGGGCACGTTGCCCAAGATCCAGTCCGTTGCAGTCGGCCTGACGCCGACAGCCGTTCTCGATCGGGTGCTTGGCGCGGCGACCGGGGTGCCGCGCAAGCTGTGAAGCGGGCGCCGGCAGTCGGCTCCGGCACCGGTCGACAGCGCTCAAAAGCGGCCCGGTGCGAGCCCCACGGGACTCGTACGGCCCGTTAAGTATCGGGCGTGTTACCTGAGCGTTTCCAAAATGTGATTGCCGTATCCAAACCGTAAAAGCTTTCTCCCGCATTGCCATTCGGCCGAGGAGAGGCCTTACGGTTCAAGCCAAGCCGGGACTCGCGGAGTCGCGGCTTCGGATCCACTGGCTCCCCTGGACTCGAATCAGGCAGTCATCCGTTGCGTCGTATTTTTTTCGGTCGACAGAAAGAATGAGGGCTCCTCATGAAGAACATCTCGCGCGTCGCCGCGACCTCGACGATGGCCGTCGCCGCAGTGGCCATCGCTGCCGGGACTGCGACGGCAGCGCCGGCGCTCCAGCCCGTCGCCGCGCCGACCAAGGTGAGCGTCGACGTGCTTCCGGGAGTCCAGTACACCGGTGACACGTCGGACGGTTCGGTCGTGCTCAGCACGCCCCTCGGCTCCTTGACGACGGTTGCGGGACAGTTCCAGCTGCTCGACAGCCAGAAGACGCTCGTCGCCGGCACGCCGCTGCCGGACGTGAAGGCTGCCACGCCGGTCGCCGCGCCCGCACCTGTGCCTGCGGCTGCGGCTGCGGCTGGAGCCACCCCGGTATCCGCGGCCCTGGGTGCCGCGTCCAATCCGAACCTGCCGCTGCACGACGTCGATGCGCAGGCTGACTTCAATAGCGCGCTCGCTGTGGCGGCAACACAGTTTGGCTTGGGCGTAACCGCGGGCACAGTGGCGGGCGGCGCACTCGGTATCGCCATCGGCTGCCCGATCGGCGCCCTCACCGGCGGGACCCTTGCGACTCCGGTAACTGCTGGAACTCTGACAGTCCCGGGTGCGATAGCCGGCTGCCTAATCGGCGCCGGCACCGTCGGCACCGTCGGCGGCATCGCCGGCGGCGTGATCGTCGGCGTCCCGGTCGGTATCGCCAGCGCGGTGCAGATGGCGCAGACGCTCAGCGCACCTCCGGCCCCGTAAGCCTGACCGCTACGTCGGATCACACAGGTATGGCCCCACCGCACACGCGGTGGGGCCATACCTTTTTCGGACGTACCGACCGGGCTGCCGAGATCGACCAGAAATTGGAAAAGCACGGCCCACGTCTATCGACGTAGGCCGTGCATGGAGCCGCCTAGGAGAATCGAACTCCTGACCTTTTCATTACGAGTGAAGCGCTCTACCGACTGAGCTAAGGCGGCGTGCCTTTCGGCGCCAGCGAGTCTATCGCCTCGTCCTCGAAACCTCACAAACGTACACGTCAGAGCGCCTTTCAGGCCGCCGGGACGGCAGCGCCGAGTGCCGCGACCATGGCCGCCACCGCGAACCGAGGCTTCACGTTGACCGCGAGCGCCTCACGACATTCGAGCACCGCCTCGAGGCAGCGCAGCAGGCCCTCGGGCGTCGCCCGCTCGGCGAGTTCGGCGGCGCGCTCGGCCATATCCGGATGCGTCGCAGCTGCCGACGACCCCATCGACAATGCGAGCGCGTCGCGGTAGAAACCGGCGAGGTCGATCAGCGCCCGGTCGAGTGCGTCCCGGCTCGTACGAGTGGCCCGGGACTTCTGCCGCCGCTCGAGATCCTTGAGCACGCCCGCCGAGCCGCGCAGCGCACCCGCCGCGCCCTTACCGGTGCCGCCCGCGCCCAATGCCGTGCGCAGTTCCTCGGTTTCACGTTCGTCGCGGGCGGCGGTGAGTTCCTTGGCCTCGGCCTCGGCGGCGCGGACCAACTCGTCGGCGGCCTCGTACGCGGCGTTCGGCCGGCTCGCGGCGGCGGCGAGATCGAAGGCCCGTTTCCGCCTGGCCCGGGCATCGTCGTCCGTTGCGAGCCGACGCGCACGGCCGACATGCCCGCCCGAGATCGAGGCCGCCCACTGCGCGGTTTCGGCGTCGAGTCCGTCGCGCTGGCGCAGCACGTCGGCGATATCGGCGACGGTCGGCGTCACCATGTGGATGTGGCGGCAACGCGAGCGCAGGGTGACGGAGATGTCCTCGGGGTCGACCGAGGGTGCGCACAGCAGGAAGACTGTCCGGGCCGGCGGTTCTTCGACCGCCTTGAGCAGCGCGTTGCCCGCCCCCTCGGTAAGCCGGTCCGCGTCCTCGATGAGAACGACCTGCCAATCGCCGGTGCTCGGCCTACGGGCCGCGATCTGCACGATCTCGCGCATCTCCTTGACCGAGATGCTCAGCCCTTCCGGCACCACGCGCCGCACGTCGCCGTGGGTGCCGTGCATCGTGGTTGTGCAGGCGTGGCAGTGGCCGCAACCGGGCGTCTCTGGGTCGGTGCATTGCAGCGCCGCGGCGAAGCACAGCGCGGCGACCGACCGGCCCGATCCCGGCGGGCCGGTGAACAGCCACGAGTGCGTCATCGCCGAGCCGGCCGCGCCGAGTCCCCTGCGCGCGGCGACGGCAGCGGCCGCCAGTTCCTCCTCGACGTGCCGCTGCCCTGTCAGCCGATCGAACACACCCGCCATGCCGCTCACCCTACGTGCGGGCAGCGACAGCTCACTCGCCCCAGTCGTAGTCCTCGGCCCACTCCTGGCCCTCGCTGATCGCCTTCATCGTGGACTGCCCGTCGAGGGCCTCACGGATGATGTCGGCGTGCCCGCTGTGGTGGGCCGTCTCGCGCAACCGATGGGCGACGATGCTGCGAACGCTGAGCCATTCTCGCTCGGGTGCCCACGGCGCGGTCGGCTGCGGAATCAGCTCGTCCATATCGCTCGCGGCGATGAACTCATCGAATTCGGCTGCGGCCCGGTCATATTCGGCGATCCAGAACTCGAGTGAGTCTTCCGGGGTGAACGTGTACTCGTCGCCGAACCGGCTGACGTCGAACTCGGCGTTCTCGTCCTTCTCGGTCATGACCTTGACCACCTCGCGCTCGCCGCGGGCGAGGTGCTTGAGCAGCACGCCGAGGGTCAGTTCGGAAACGGTGGTGCGCTCGCGAGCCTGCTCGTCGGTGAGTCCGCGCACCGTCACCTTGAACAGCGCGCGCTGATCGGCGAGCAGGGTCAGCAGGTCGGCCTTCTCGCCCTTGACGTCGACGGTGAGAGCCACGGAGGTGTAGGTGCCCATCGCAGTACCTTTCGGTTGGTCCAGGTCTCGATCATTCGATCGTTGACTGACACCACGCTATGAGCAATTGCGGACAGGTCCGGTCCGCAATCAAAAAGCTATTCCGCAGTCTTTTTCGCGGCCTTCCGTGGCGCTGCCTTCTTGGCCGTGGCCTTCTTCGCCGCGGTCTTCTTGGCCGGCGCCTTCTTCGCGGGCGCCTTCTTCGTGGCCTTCTTCTTCACCGGCCCGCGGGCACGACGGTCCGCGAGTAACTCGGAAGCCCGCTCGTCCGTAATGGATTCGACCTCGTCGCCCTTGCGCAGGCTCGCGTTGGTCTCGCCATCGGTGACGTACGGACCGAAGCGGCCGTCCTTGATCACCATCGGCTTCTCGCTCACCGGGTCGGTGCCGAGTTCCCGCAGCGGCGGCGTGGCAGCGCCCTGCCGGCCACGACGCTTCGGCTCGGCGTAGATCTTGAGCGCCTCGTCCAGCGTCACCGAGAAGATCTGGTCCTCGGTCGCGAGCGAGCGAGAGTCGGTGCCCTTCTTCAGATACGGGCCGTATCGCCCGTTCTGCGAGGTGATCTCCTCACCGCTCTCCGGGTCGGTGCCCACGACGCGCGGCAGCGACAGCAGCTTGAGCGCGTCGTCGAGCGTGACGTTCGCGAGTTCCATCGACTTGAACAGCGAGCCGGTGCGCGGCTTGGGGCCAGTGGCCTTCTTCGCAGCCTTCTTGGCGGCCTTCTTCGCCGGCGCCTTCGTTGCGACACCGCCGTTCTCTCCGTTGCCGCCGTTGCCGTTGGGCAGAATCGGTTCGAGGTCGTCGATATCTTCCGGCTGCGGCTCGGGAGTCGGCTCCGGGATCAGCTCAGTGACGTACGGCCCGAAACGTCCTTCGCGCGCGACGATTTCGTAGCCGGTGGACGGATCGACGCCGAGCTTCCGCCCCTCCTGCGGGGTGGAGAACAGCTTCTCCGCGTACTCAGGCGTCAGCTCGTCCGGGGGTACTTCGTCGGGGAGGTTGGCCCGCTGCGAAGTCGGATCCCCGTTCGGGTCATCAGGATTCGCGATCATGCGTTCGAGGTAGGGACCGAACCGGCCGACGCGGACCACCACATCGCGGCCCTCATCGTCGGCGAACAGCTTGATCGAGTTGACCTCGCGCGCGTCGATGTCCTCGAGTCGGTCGCCGACCATCTTCTTGAGGCCGCCGGACCGTGCAACCGAGCCCTCTACTCCGTGTTCGCCGCCGAAATAGAAGGTGGACAACCAGTTTCCGCGCTGCTCGCGACCGCCGGCGATCGCGTCGAGATCGTCCTCCATAGCCGCGGTGAAGTCGAAGTCCACCAATCGCCCGAAGTGTGCTTCGAGCAGACCGATGACCGCGAAGGCCACCCACGACGGGACCAGCGCACTGCCGCGCTTGTACACGTAACCGCGGTCGAGAATCGTCTTGATGATCGATGCGTAGGTGGACGGGCGGCCGATGCCCATTTCTTCGAGGGCCTTGATCAGCGAGGCCTCGGTGTAGCGGGCCGGCGGGTTGGTCGAGTGCCCGTCCGGATCGAGCTCGCTCGCCGTGACGGCCTGGCCCTCGGTGAGCACCGGCAGCCGCGATTCGGCGTCGTCAGATTGGCCACCTGCCTCCTCGTCGACGCTCTCGACGTAGGCAGAGAGGAAACCGGGGAACGTGATGGTGCGGCCCGAGGCGGAGAAGGTGCACTCCTCGCCGGTCCCAGCGGTGCCGGTGATCCGCAGCGTCAGCGTGGTGCCGCGCGCGTCGGCCATCTGCGAGGCGACGGTGCGCTGCCAGATCAGCTCGTAGAGCCGGAACTCGTCGTTGTCGAGCCGCGAGTGCAGCTCACCCGGGGTGGCGAAGGTGTCGCCCGCCGGGCGGATCGCCTCGTGCGCCTCCTGCGCGTTCTTCACCTTGCGGGTGTACTGCCGTGGCGACGGGTGCACGAAGTCCGCACCGTATAGCTCCGTGGCCTGGCGGCGGGCGGCGTTGATTGCCGACTCCGACAGCGTCGTGGAGTCGGTACGCATATAGGTGATGTAGCCGTTCTCGTACAGCCGCTGCGCGATCCGCATCGTCCGTTCCGAGGTGAACCGGAGCTTGCGGCCGGCTTCCTGCTGCAGCGTCGAGGTCATGAACGGCGCGTAGGGCTTACGGGTGTACGGCTTCGACTCGGCCGAGGCGACGGTGAGCGGAGCGTTGTTCAGCGCCTCGGCGAGGCGGCGGGCGTAGGCCTCGTCGAGGACGACGACACCGGACGACTTGAGCTGCCCATCCGGGCCGAAATCCCGACCCGCCGCGACGCGCGAGCCGTCGACATTGACCAGGCGGGCGCCGAACGCCCGCGGGCTCGCCTGCTCACCGGCATCGAGCTTCGCGGAGATGTCCCAGTACTCGGCGGAGCGGAACGCCATGCGCTCGCGTTCGCGCTGCACAACGACGCGGGTGGCGACGGACTGCACACGACCGGCGGACAGGCGCGGCATGACCTTGCGCCACAGCACCGGGCTGACCTCGTAACCGTAGAGCCGGTCGAGGATGCGACGGGTTTCCTGCGCGTCCACCAGGTCGCTGTCGAGCTCACGGGTGTTTTCGGCTGCGGCGCGGATGGCGGGCTCGGTGATCTCGTGGAACACCATGCGGCGGACAGGCACCTTGGGGTTGAGCGTCTGCAACAGGTGCCAGGCGATGGCCTCGCCCTCGCGGTCGGGGTCGGTGGCGAGGTAGAGCTCGTCGGCGTCCTTGAGCAGGTTCTTCAGCTCGGTGACCTTGGACTTCTTGTCCGGGCTCACCACGTAAAGGGGTTCGAAGTCGTTGTCGACATTGACGCCGAGGCGGGCCCACGACTCGCCCTTGTATTTGGCGGGGACGTCGGCGGCACCACGCGGTAGGTCGCGGATGTGCCCGACCGACGCCTCGACGACGTAGTTACGGCCCAGGTAGGGCGCAATTTTGCGGGCCTTAGTGGGCGACTCGACGATGACGAGACGGCGCGGCGCAGTCCCCGAACTCGAGGTCGCCTCGTCGGCTGTCTTGTCCCGTGTTGCCACGTCCAACGTCCCTTTCTTCTACATCGCGACGCAGATGCGCGATCGGCTCGAAGCTTCGCCAGCCCCCGGCGCCGACGCTGCCCAAAGTACAGAGTTATACAGACTATGCAGGCCAACCCCGCCCGTTCGGTACCGAATACGGCTAGAAACGGGGCCACCCGAGGCTCGGACCGGCATCCGCGGGCGGCTCTCCGATGCACTCCGCGAGGCGCATCAGCCGCCGCCGGCCGGCGATCCGCAGACCAGGCCGGGGACCGCGGGTTCCGATCAGTGTTGGCGCGATTCCGGCCCGCATCAGTGCGAGCGCGAGTTGGGGATGCGAATCGGGCGCGTGCGGGTCGAGCCCGAGCACGAACCGCTCACCATCGTGTTCTCCATACCCGGCGGCAATTGCCCAGATACGCAGCTCACGTGAATCCGGCACCCACATCTCGGGCACTGCTTTGACTGCGCCCCTTGTCCATTCACGAGCGAGTGCCGCGAGCTCCGGTGCAACGCCGGTGCGGACCAGCGGGCGGCCTTCCTCGGACCTCGTGATCTCGGCGGGGAGCTCCGCCTCCTCGATAAGTTGCGCAACAGCGCGAGCGCGCCACTGCTCGTCGACGACAACCGAGATTCTGGCGCCCGCGCCGAAGGACACCATCTGACCAGGACCGGCCAAGAGGCCGGACAGGTCCGTAACCGCGGGCGGCGTCGCCTCGGCGGAGAAAAATGAGAGTTGTCCCACACCAGCGAGGTTAAGCCACGCCGGTCACATCGAGCGTGACCAAACGCTTTTGCCACTCAACCGACTCGTCCCCCGTCACCATTGGTGACGGGGGACGAGCTGGACGGGATTTAGTGAGTCCCGACCATGTGGAACTCGTTCAGAAATGAACGAATCAGACCGCGCGAACGCCGGTGGCCTGCGGACCCTTGGTGCCCTGGCCGACCTCGAACTCGACGCGCTGGTTCTCCTCGAGGGTGCGGAAGCCCGAACCCTGGATCTCGGAGTAGTGGACGAAGACGTCAGCGGAGCCGTCTTCGGGCGCGATGAAGCCGAAACCCTTCTCCGCGTTGAACCACTTCACAGTTCCCTGTGCCATTTTTACCTTCTCTTTTTCTAACCGGAACGACGAACAGCACTTACAGTCCGCCGGGCCCGTTGTGACCGCTGCACTCTTTGATTCCCCCTCAGGAAAGCTCTAAGCACACCGTTCGCAACATCGATCCTGCGAGCGTTGTACTGGTAGAGCACTACGAACACAGAAGCATGCGACCACGTGTAGTGAACCATGAGAGTCCCGTTCGCGATACCCGAGATGCCTCAATTCGGCCAAGAAATTTGATCTTGTGATCCTGACCGACTGGGCACTGGTGACGTATGTAACTTTCGGTTCTTGTTTGCTGGAAGTTTGCTGTGGGCGGCGCTACGATGCCTCGAATTTTGCGTCGGATCCGCCCGATAGCATCAATGCCCGACCGCGGGCAGCCGCGAGCGGCCGCCCAAACGAGACTTCGAGGTACCACGTGACGACGCCGGACACATCGGGCGAACCGGACACGATGGCACCGATCGGTTTCGGCCGGGAGCTACTGAACCGGGTTCTCGTTGGTACACCGGTGCGCGAGGAACCCCTTCGACACGTCGCAGACTTGCCTTCCCGAACCGCTCGATATGTGGACTGGCCCGAATGGGTGGCCGATCCGGTAGTCGCGGCACTGCGTGAGTCTGGCGTCGCGCGCCCGTGGTCACATCAGGCCGAGGCGGCATCGCTCGCGGCGTCCGGACAACATGTCGTCGTCGCGACCGGAACCGCGTCGGGCAAGTCCCTCGCCTACCGCATGCCGATTCTGTCGACGCTATTGCGCGAGCCTCGGGCCACCGCCCTCTACCTCGCCCCGACGAAGGCCCTCGGCGCCGACCAGCTGCGCGCGATCGAAGAACTGCTCGACGCTGCGGAGGAGCTGTCCTCCATCCGGACCAGCTCCTACGACGGAGATACACCCGGAGAGGTCCGGCAGTGGGCGCGGGCGCATGCGCGGTGGATTTTCACCAACCCGGACATGCTGCACCTCGCCCTGCTGCGCGGGCATGCGCGCTGGTCGCGATTCCTGCGGAACCTGCGCTACGTCGTGGTCGACGAGTGTCATTCCTATCGGGGCGTGTTCGGCTCGAACGTCGCCCTCGTTCTTCGCCGGCTGCGGCGCATCGCCGCCCGGTACGGTGCAAACCCGGTGTTCGTGCTGGCCTCGGCGACAACCGCCGACCCCGGCACAGCCGCGAGCCGGCTAATTGGCGCGCCGTGTGCCGAGGTGACCGACGACGGCTCGCCGCACGGCCCGCGCACCGTCGCGCTCTGGGAACCGCCGTTGTTGACCGCGGTGACCGGCGAGAACGGTGCACCGGTGCGGCGCTCAGCAGGTTCCGAGGCGGCTCGGATCATGGCCGACCTCGTAGTCGAGGGCGCCCGCACGCTGACGTTCGTCCGGTCCCGCCGGGGTGCCGAGCTGACCGCCATGGGCGCATCCCGGCTGCTCGCCGAGGTGGATCCGGACCTGGGCGATCGCGTCGCGGCGTACCGCGCGGGATACCTCGCCGAGGACCGGCGCGAACTCGAGGCGGCCCTCGCCGACGGCACCCTGCTGGGCGCGGCCACCACCAACGCGCTCGAACTGGGCGTGGATATCGCCGGCCTCGACGCCGTCGTCGTCGCAGGCTTTCCCGGCACTGTCGCCTCGTTCTGGCAGCAGGCGGGGCGATCCGGTCGGCGCGGCGAGGGCTCGCTGGTGATGCTGGTCGCGCGCGACGACCCGCTCGACACCTACCTCGTGCACCATCCCGCCGCGCTGCTCGACAAGCCGATCGAGGCAACGATCACCGACCCGAGCAACCCGTATGTACTCGGGCCACAACTGCTTTGCGCGGCGCTGGAAATGCCGCTCACCGATGACGAAGTGCGGGCCTTCGGAGCCTGGGACGTCCTCACCGGCCTCGCCGAAGAGGGCCTCATCCGCCGACGCGGCCACGGCTGGTTCGTCACGGGTGAATCCAAGCCACACGAAGCGCTCGACATTCGGGGCGGGATCGGCACCCAGATCGCGATCGTCGAAGGTGAGACCGGCCGGCTGCTCGGCACGTGCGACACCGGGCGCGCGATGTCCACGCTGCACCCCGACGCCGTGCACCTGCATCAGGGCGAGACGTACGTCGTCGACGAACTCGACCTCGACGCGGGGGTTGCGTTCGTGCGCCCGGAGGTCCCGGAGTGGACGACGTCGGCACGCGAAATCACCGATATCGCTGTCGAGGAAGTCCTGGACCAGCACGATCATGGCGCCGTCGCCGTCGCCCTTGCCCGGGTGCAGGTCACCCATCAGGTGGTCGGGTACATGCGCAAGCTGCATTCCGGGGAGATCGTCGACCTGGTCGACATGGAGATGCCGCCGCAGACCCTGGACACGGTCGCGGTCATGTACACCGTGACCCCGGAACTACTGATCGGATCCGGGCTGGAACCCGACCGGTTCCCCGGATCACTGCACGCCGCGGAGCACGCCGCGATCGGCCTCCTCCCGCTCGTCGCGACGTGCGACCGATGGGACATCGGCGGAGTGTCGACCGCACTGCACATCGACACCGGCCTGCCGACCGTGTTCGTCTACGACGGCAATCCGGGCGGCGCGGGGTTCGCCGAGCGCGGCCACAGCGCGATCGTGCACTGGCTGAACGCAACGAAGGATGCGATCTCCGATTGCGAGTGCAGCGCAGGATGTCCCTCCTGCGTGCAGTCGCCCAAATGTGGCAATGGGAACCACCCGCTCGACAAGGACGGGGCCGTAACGGTTCTCACCGCGGTGCTCGGCGAGCTCAACCGGTCGGGCCCATAGCCACCGCCCGCGGGCCCTCCCGCCCAAAAGTCCCGTTTCGGTACGCTCGCACCGTTTGCCGCGCCGTTGCCAAAAACAAACCGAACGTTGAATTAGTCGGTCGTCCACTAGATTTGACGGATTTCGCTCGGCATGAACGAAATGCCGCTCTGATACTGGCTTTCGATGCGCCCACCCCGGCTCGCACCGCGGGTGGCCGACTGACGCTTGCGCGTCCCGATGCACCGACACTCGTGCGTGGCGTTGTTCGTGCGCCGGGAGAGCACCCGCCGAGCAGCATTTGAAGGTACCCGGACGGGTGGCTTTCGCGCCGACGGCCTCGGGCCGCGAACGCGGCGGGTTCCGGTGGCGGGCGAACGCTTGCGCTGCTGCGCTTTGCCGACACGGTGACCACCAGGGCTTGTCCCTCGGCACATAGATCAGACCGGGGATGACCGTGTAGGCCGGTCACCGGGCCATTCACGAGCGCATCGATTGGTGTGGATATTCGATCAAGCAGGCAGTCAATTCATACACGAGCGAACCGCCAGAACTAACTCGGTATCGCGGCCGCGCACAACCTCCGCCCGGGCCGCTAGATATTCTTTCGGCTATACGGCGGCGGCTTCAGAACTCCGGGCAGGTGAACGCCTGCGGACTCGGAATCCGAGCCATCCGACGATACCCATCGCGCCGGGCGGGGACGGCCTCGATCTATTAGCGAGATGTCCGTCGTTCGATAACTGCGATCGCTTTGTGTCCAAGTAGACTAATTACCTTGTGAGCCTGCTTACTTAGAGGACGATAGTCGTCCGCGCGACCTCGCATACGAGCGCCACCCCTAGGGCGTGTCCGACAAATGATTCACCCAAACGGTGATGGCATGGAGCCCCCCTAGACGACGACGAGTTTGTCGTAGCGGGTGGCCAGCCGGCGCCATTGTTTGACGGCGTTGAAGCCGCGTTCGATCACGTTGCGGCCCTTGTAGTCCTCGGCATCGAAGGCCGGCGGGCGCCCACCGGCCGAGCCACGGCGTTTGGGGCGCCCGATCTGGTCGGCGGGCTGCGGAATGACCGCTCCGATACCGCGGCGACGCAGGTGGTTGCGGATCGTGCGCGAGGAGTACGCCTTGTCGCCGCGGACACGGTCGGGTCGAGTGCGCGCCCGGCCGCCCCCGACACGGGGAATCCGCAGATGTCCCATCAGCTGCCCGAACACCGGTGCATCACCGGCCTGGCCCTCCCCGACCAGGATCACCAGCGGTCTGCTATGCCCGTCGACGAGGTGGTGAATGTTGCTCGACCAGGCGCCCCGCGAGCGACCTATGCCGTGGTCAGGTGCCTCGACGCCCGGATTCGTGTAATTCGATCCAGCCCCCGCAAGGCGCGTGAGGTTGGTGGCGTGCCGATGTGCACGGGCGATGGTCGAGTCCACCGATACCGCCACTCCACCTGCCCGGCGGCATCGGCCGTGGACAGCAGACGGGTAAGTTCCCGATCCCAGGTGCCGTCGCCGCTCATCCGTCGATGCCAGGTCCACACCGTCTGCCACGGCCCGAACACCTCGGGCAGATCTCGCCACCCGATCCCACACCGGTACCGGTACCGGTAGACGATGCCTTCCACGATCGTGCGGGCGTCACCGAACGGCCTGCCCCGCTTACCTGTTCGAGAAGGCAGCATTCCTTAGATGAATGACCACCGCTCATCGGAGAGCAACTGAATTCGCGACACCCTCAATAGTCACCCGAAACACCACGAGATATTTGTCAGACACGCCCTCGGTCCGACACACCCGATGCCGGTTGACGCACGCCGCGTCTACGGTTGTGCGGGCTACTTCAAGGGGGTTCGTTAATTTCCCGAGCTGCTAGATTAGTGGATTTGCTTGCGGCTCCAATTGCAGCGGTGCGAGTATGAATGAGCGCGCTGGGTCGGGTTGATTATCCGTTTCGTTGCAAAACTGAGGGGCTCCACCATGACCAGAAAAACTTCTATCGCGCTGGCGGCAACAGCGATCGCCCTGTCGGTCGGTGCGCTGAGCGCACCTGCGGCTTCCGCGGTACCTGCAGTACCGGGTCTCCATCCAGTCCAGTCGGGCCCGGGGTCGTCCACCGGGTCCGGAGGGGGCAATGGGTCCCTGTTCTGCATCACTTTCCCATTCGGCTCGATTGAACAGAAGTTCTGCATCTGACCCCCCCGTTACCTTTCTCGTGGCCCTGGAACCAGGGCTCCGGTCGCCAGCTCCGGTATGACTTCCTGCCCCTGTCTTTCCAATGATCCGGGGGGTGGTGTCGCCGCGAGCTGGCGGCATCGACGGACCGCTGATAGGACAGGGCCGCAGGTAGGTCTCTTCGTAACGTAGGTGCCGGGCGTCGATGCCGGATCGGCGACCGGACGGTCACGAACGACGAGGAACACGCGACGTGGCGCCGAGATACGCGGTCTATTGCGGTGTTGACGTGGGCAAAGGCGAACACCACGCAGTCGGTCTGGACGCGGCCGGTAAGCGCTTGTTCGACAAAGCCCTGCCCAACGACGAGACCAAACTACGGGCGGTGTTCGACCAGCTCGCGACACATGGCCGGCTGTTGATCGTGGTCGACCAGCCCAACACGATCGGCGCGCTGCCGGTCGCCGTAGCCCGCGCGCGCGGTCACGACATCGCCTACCTGCCCGGGCTTGCGATGCGCCGAATCGCGGATCTGTATCCGGGACAAGCCAAGACCGACGCGCGCGATGCCTTCATCATCGCCGACGCGGCCCGCACCATGCCGCATGCGTTGCGCCGCGTCGATGTCGGCGACGACACGCTCACCGAACTCGGCGTGATCGTCGGATACGACGACGACCTCGCCGGCGAAGTCACCCGCACCGTGAACCGGATCCGCGGCCTGCTCACCGGTATTCATCCCGCGCTCGAACGCGTCCTCGGGCCGCGGTTACACATCCCGCGGTCCTCGAAATCCTGTCTCGGTTCGGTGGCCCAGACGGTATCCGCAGCGCCGGGCGCCGTCGACTGCTCACCGTCGCGGTCAAACACGCACCCCGCATGGGGGCGCGCCTGGTCGATGACATCCTCGCCGCGCTGCCGCAGCAGACCGTGGTCGTGCCCGGCGCCAAGGCTGCCGAGATCGTGTTGCCCAAGCTTGCGGACTCGCTGAAGGCCGCTGTGCAGCAACGCCAGTCGCTCGCGGCGGACATCGAAAGGATGCGCCCGTCCGACGCAACTCCGCGCTGATAGTGCACAACTGCCCCACGACCGGCGTGGAGATGCACCCTGATCACTGTTCAACGACAGCACCCGCTGATATTCGTTTGGCAATCGTTGCCACCCATGCGGCGCGGCCTTCCATACGCGTGGATCCACGGCGCTGGCCCTGAGTTCGGCGCTGGCCCCAAGCTCGCCGGTCTCCTGTCCGTTCAAGCCACCGTGGTGATCGCTTGCCCCAGCGACCGTCACTACGGTTGACCCAAATATCTGTTCCGGCCTACAGTGCGGGACGGGAACGCGCCCATTCGCCCGCCGAAACTCCGGAGGAGCAGCAGATGATCGATTTCCAGGATCAGGTCGCCATCGTCACGGGCGCCGGTCGCGGACTCGGCCGCCTCTACGCCCTCGATCTCGCGCGGCGCGGTGCAGCGGTGGTCGTGAACGACCTTGGCGGGTCGATCGGCGGCCAAGGATCCGACGCCCGCGTGGCCGACGCGGTTGTCGCGGAAATCCTCGAGGCCGGCGGTACGGCGGTCGCGTCGTACGACTCGGTCGACAGCCCGGAGGGCGGAGCGGCGATCGTCGCGAACGCGGTCGACAACTTCGGCCGCCTCGACGCCGTGGTGAGCAACGCGGGAATCTTCAACAGCATCGCCTTCGACGAACTCACTCCCGACGACTGGCGCAATATGCTTCGCGTCCATCTCGACGCCGGGTTCTATCTGGCACAACCCGCATTTCGGGTGATGAAGGCGCAGGGCTACGGACGCTTCGTCTTCATTTCGTCCTCGGGCGGGATGTTCGGCCAGCCCTGGGAATCGCATTACGCGGCGGCAAAGGCCGGCCTGGTTGGGCTGAGCAACGTCATCGCGATCGAGGGTGCGGAGCACGGGATCCATTCCAACACCGTGCTCCCGTTCGGGCTGTCCCGGATGGTTACCGAAACGATCGGCGATGCCACGTCGCTCGACGACATCGGCTTCCTGAAGGTTATCGACCCCGACCTGGTCGTCCCGATGGTCGTGTACTTGGCAAGCCGGACTTGCGATTTCACTCATCAGAATTACTCCGCGTGCGCCGGGCGATTCGCCCGGGTATTCGTCGGGCTAGGCGAAGGCTGGCTCTCAACGGGCGACAGCAAGCCGACCGCCGACGACATTGCCACGCACCTTGCGGAAGTCCAGGCGACCGAACCCTTCACCGTCCCCGGCTCGATATTCGAGGAAGTCTTTGCCGTCTGCGACCGACTCGGTGTGGACGTGTTCGCGCAGAGCGGCGAGAGCGCTTGACCCGGCCCCCGTTGCGACGAAGGGTACGGAGATGGACGAAAACTCAGCGTTGATGCGGCGTGTGCAGGAACTGGCCGATCGCGCAGACATCCTGGATTGCATGCATCGATATGCGCGCGGGATGGACCGGCACGATCGCGAACTCATCCGCTCCGCGTACCACGACGATGCGATTGACGATCATGCCCAATTCGTCGGCCCGGTAGGCGATTACATCGACTTCGCGATGAGCTATCACGATAGCCACCCGCGACACCAGCACTACCTGACGAACCACACCGTCGATTTGAACGGTGACGAAGCGCACGCGGAGACGTACTTCCTGTTCATCGGTACCGAGCAGGACACTGAGAAGCCGTTCACGCTCACGGGTGGCCGCTACGCGGACCGCCTCGAACGTCGTGACGGCCGGTGGGGCATCGTCACTCGCGTATGCCTCGTCGAATGGGCGACGACCGCGCCGTCGTTGCTGAGCCCGGATGTCGTCAGTTTCCTGTCCCAGATTCAGACCGTTGCGCAGGATCGCTCCGACACCTCATACGACCGGCCGCTCACCGTGACGCGCACCTAACGCCGCGATGGTGCTACGGCGTGACGGAAACGCGCCCCTGCACTTGTCCACCCCGGACCGCCGCGAACGCGTCCGCGATGCGGTCGAGGCCGAACGTCGGCCCGATAGTTGTTGTGGGATCGACTTTTCCGGTTCCGAACGCCGCGATGACCTCCCGGAATTCATCCGTCGTATACGCGACGGAGTACCGGATCGTGAGCTCCTTGAGCAGCGCAGTGATGGGTTCGATGGTCGTCTGCTCGGAGCACGCGCCGGACACAACCAGGCGACCCCGCGGTCGCAGCGCGGGCTGGGAGGCCTGCAACAACTCGGGGAGCCCCACGCACTCGACGACCGCTTCATAGGCAGCGGGTTCGGCGTCGGCCACCGACGGGAGCACCTCGGTAGCCCCCGCCGCGATCGCCGACTCACGACGTTGCGGGTCGGGATCGGCCACAGTGACCCGGGCTGCGCCCTTCTGCAGTGCCCACACGAGAGTCGTCAGTCCAACACCTCCGGCACCCACGATGAGGACGTCATCGCCCGGGCCGATCTCGGCACTGTGCACGCCGTGCAGGCCGACCGCGAATGGCTCAACCAGCGGGGAGAAGTTCGTGGGCAACTCCGCGGGAAGCTCGAACGCGTGGCGCGTAGGTACCGCGACGAACTCCGCGAACCCGCCCTGCGGCCCCATCCCGATATAGCTCGATCCAGCGCAGTGCGACACCGCGCCGGCCTCGCAGTATCGACACGAACCGCAGGAAATGACCGGCAGCACAGCGATATTGGTTCCGGTTCGCCAACCATTCGATTCCGACCCGACGGCCACGATCTCACCGCCGAATTCGTGCCCGAGCACCATCCCGGCCGGAGCGTATGGCTGGGCCTTGATATCCGAGCCGCAGACTCCGCACCCGGCCACGCGGATAACCAACTGGTCGGGCTCCGGCGTGGGGTCGGAAAGTTCGATCACCTCGAAGCCCTGGTCGGCCGTCGTCACCGCTGCCCTCATCGCGCGTCTCCCTCGAGTTCGACATCGAAGACCGACAGGTACTCATCGAAGATCGGTTCCAGGTCGGCGCGCGTCACACCCGATTCGTCCAGAGAATAGGGCGCGACTCCGAACCGGTCCTGCGGATGCGCATCCAGGAAGTCCAGCATCGCCTGCTCCGTCGACTCGGTGAGATCGTCGCCGGCCCAATCGTAGAGCGACCGCATGACCGCGATCGGATCCCGGACGAGCTCGGCATAGTGGAGGTCGAAGAATCGATCGTCGCCGATCCGGCGGCGCGCAGCCAACGGCCGCTCGACGTGTTCTTTCAATTGGCGCAACACATTCGGCACGATCACATCGACGTCGATCTCGGCGCCCAGCACCGACCGGGACAGGTAGTTCAGTCGCAAGAACGACGCCGTCGACTTGAACGGGTCGCGGTGCGCCCACACGATCCGCGCATCGGGGAAGGCGGCCAGCAGCGTCTCGATATGCACGGCGTGCGACGGCATCTTGAGCGACCACGTCTGCCCGGGAGTACGCGACTGGAGTACCTGCAGCACGGTCCGCTCGTAGTCATAGGCACTCGACATGTCGGCCCCGAGCAGCCAGTCGGCGTAATCGGCGGTGGGCATGAACGCCTCCCACAGATACGACTTGAAGTCCTGGCCCTGCACGAACACGCACTCGGTCGGCCCGTCCGCCTCGTCCCAATGCACCATCGGGATGTTGGCCGCCTTCAATCCCGCTGCGAGGACATCGAGTTCGGCCTTCTTCTTCAGGCAGCGCGGGTCGGTCCGCAATGTGTCGATCGTCGAGGGCGGGATCGAGTCCTCCGCCTCCCAGGTCAGCAGCGAGCGGCGCAGCGAATCCTGGTCGAGCAGATAGCTCGCCAGCGACGTCCCGGTGCGCGGCAGTCCGAGCACGACGATCGGCCGCTCGACGGGCTGGTCACTTACTTCGGGATGACGTTTGACGTAGTCGACCACCCGCAGCCGATTCCACAACGCATCGACGAGTTGGCCATAGACGAACTCGCGGCCACCTGGGTTGACGCCGGGCGCCGACTCGCAAGTGTCGACCAGTAACTGCAGGCCCACACGCCACGAGTCGCCGCCGAAATCATCGAGCCCGGCCCGCTCGCGGGCTCGGTCGGCGAGTCCGTCGACCACCGATACCGGCGGCGAAGAAATTGGGGAGGTCACGAACCGAGATGCTATCCGGGATAGGAGAACAAATGTTAGGTTACAAGCCATTCAATCCTCGGAGGATGCGATATGACGCCATCGCTGGACGAGCTGGTCAAGCAGGGGGAAGGCGCGCAGGAGGCCGCCGATCTGGGCGACGGCATCTTCATGTCCAGGAACATCGCCAACAGCTATCTGGTGACGTCAACCGAGGGTGACCTGCTCATCAACACCGGGACGGTGTTCGAGGCGGCCGAGATCAAGGCCCGGTTCGACCGGGTCAGCAAGGGGCCGCTGCGGGCGATCACCTTCACCCAGGGCCATCCCGACCACGTCAGCGGGTGGCACGACTTTGATCAGCCCGGGGTCCGCACGATCGCGCAGGCCAATCATTCCGACGTTCGCGAGTACTGGCGGCGCCTCCACCCGTTCTACGTACGCCGGATCATGAAACTGTGGGGCGCCTTCATGGACGTCGAGAGCGCCGCGGCAATGCTGCCGCCGGAGCCGGTGCTCACCGACTCATTCATCGACAGCTTCGAGTTCGATCTCGGCGGCCGGAAGCTCGAGCTTTTCGCCACTCCCGGCGGCGAAGCCACCGACGCGCTTGTCGTGTGGATGCCCGAACACCGCACGGTATTCATCGGCAACCTCATGGGCCCGTTCTTCGGCCACGTCCCGAATCTGTACACCCTGCGCGGCGACAAGATCCGCAGCGCAATGGCTTTCGTCCATTCTGTCGACCGGGTGATCGCGCTCGAACCCGCCACGCTCATCAACGGCCACGAAGAGTTCAACGGCACCGACGAAATCCTGTCGACGCTGAACAAGGTGCGTGACGCGACCGTGTACCTCCGCGACCGGACTATCGACGGCATGAACGCGGGAGCCGACCTGTGGACGCTGATGCGCGACGTAACCCTCCCGCCGGAACTGGCCCTGCCGCAGGTGCACGGCAAGGTGCCGTGGATTGTGCGGTCGATCTGGGAGGAACACGTCGGCTGGTTCCGCTTCGAGTCCACCACCGAGTTGTACGACCGCCCACCGTCGTCGGTCTGGTCAGACGTGGTCGACCTCGTCGGTGGACCCGCGCCCCTCATCGAGCGGGCAGAGACCCATGCGAAGGCGGGCCGGCCACTGGAGGCCCTGCAGTTGATCGACATCGTGCTGGCGCATAACCCTGGTGATGCGGACGCATTGACCGTTAAGCGCGATGCTCTCGAGCAACTCCTTTCTGCGAGCGGTCACGAGAACCACAGCGAAGTTCAGTGGCTGGAAACCGAGATCAAGCTCGCCCAGGCCAAGGAGACCGAATGAAGGCCGAGAACCTGTACCACACAGGCATAGTCGTCGATGACCTCGAAGCCACGATGGAGCGGCTCGCCGAGATTGCCGGCTACACGTGGACCGACATCGTCGAGGTCGACCAGGAGGCCGTCACACCCGACGGCCAAGTCACCATCCCGATGAAGATGGTCTACTCCGGGGCCGATCCGCGAGTGGAGCTACTGCAGACCGTCCCCGGCTCCCTGTGGACTCCTGCAGACTCCGGCGTACACCACATCGGCTACTGGTCCGACGACATCGAATCTGATTTGGCCACACTGGAATCCAACGGCATTCCTTTCGAAGTGAAGTCCTACAACCCGGACGGTTCCGGATCTGTCCTGTGGGCATACGCGAAGGGGCCGACCGGGCCCCGGATCGAGCTCGTCAGCCGGGGAATGGAGCCGTTCATGCAGTACTGGTGGGGCACGGCGAACAAGTAGGGCGCCCCACTAGTCCGCCGGCCCGTCCCCGCGCTACCGCCCGCGTTCGCAATTCCAGATCGCGTAGTCGAGATCGGTCGCGTCCATGCAAACTTCGGATCCGACGTCTCGGAGGATCTCGATACAGAATTCCGGCGTCACCGTTCGCAACGGCAAATCGAGCGACTTCGCGACGAACCGCAGGACCATCCGGTCCGGCTTGATGCCTTGTATCCCCGCGAGCATCAGGAAGTAGTGCCACGTCACGCCCGATCGCTGGCCAGGAACCTTCAGCCATTCGGCCATAGCTCGTTCCAGCCCGGCTGGATCCTCCGCTGCGTCGCGAAGTTGTTGGGCAGTAACGATTCCGACGCCGAGAAGGGCTATTGCTTCGGCCTCGATCGCAAACGACTTCAGCGGCGCCTCCTTGGTTGGCGCGGTTCTGTTTCGAGTGCCGATACGGTCTGCCCACGCCTCATGACCGTCCAGTTCTGCGAAGGTCGCGGCGAGTTCCTCGGCGCCATCCGTGTCCGCATCGCCGCCCTGCTCGCGTCGGTACGCACGGTAGCGATCCACGACCTTCTCGACGGTCGAGTATGTGACCATCGTCGACTGGACCGAGTCGATGACGCACAGCGCAAGGCTGTCCCTGTAGCCGCCCGGCGCTTTCGATCCTCTGAACTGCTCGCAACGCTCAACCAAGGTTCGCACTTGCTCAGCCGAAAAGGTTGTCGACACGAACTTCTCCAATCATGTTGAAATTAAACTGAATTGATTTCAGTTACTCGTCCGCCGGCCCTGCCCGCGCCACCGCCCGCGCCTCCCGCCGCCCAAACGACGCAAGCGCCACCGAAACCCCCACGGCGACCACGACATCCCACTGCTCGACCTCGCAGTCGGCGAGCCGGACCGTCATCTGCCCCGCGATCCGGGCCGCCTCCGCGCACGCCGAACCATTGCCGCGTTCGAGCGCGGCCGCCGCTGCCAGAGCCGCGAGGTCGGCCGCGGATTGCGCGGTGTGCCGAGCCGCGACGGCCGTCCCGAACTGCACCATCAGCAACACCACTGCGAGCAGGGCGATGATTCCGAAGCTGCCGAGTACGGTGGCCGCGCCCCGCTCACCCTCATCGGGAGTGGGACCTCGGGTCATCGGTCGTCACGATCCGGTTCGACCGCGGCTACCGCGCGGGCATTGATATCGAGTCCCGGAAGCAACGGTGTGTGCGCGGTGACGGTGGCGATCGCGAGCGAACCGTCCTCGTGCACCGTCACCACTGCGCCTGGCGGGGCCACTTTCCGTGCCGTCGCCACGGCGTTCGCGTCGTCACCGCGCGCAGCCAACCTGGCCGCCTCGCGTGCGGCGTCGACACAGCGCACGTGCATTGACCCGGCGACCAGCGCACCGAGGCACAGCACCAGGACCACAACGACCGCGGCGATCACGATCGCCGCCTCCACCGTGACGCCGCCGGAGTCGTTGGCGGCGCGGTGCCGCGCCCGAACCATCCGGGCACGGCACCGCGCACTGCCATTCACATCGACGTCTTCAGTGCCTTGTCGATGATCCCGGTCAGCGCGGACACAATCGAGTCCCCGGTCACCACTCCGTAGAGCACCGCGCCGAAGGCCGCTGCGGCAATAGTTCCGATGGCATATTCCGCCGTGCTCATGCCGTCGTCCTGCACCGCCGCCTCGACCAGCCGCAGGCGGATCGTCCTCCCGAATCGCACCAACATCGCTGTCCCCCTCCTCCATTGCCGGCGCGGACCGCCCGCGCTGGTTGTGTCCTTGTGCCGCTTGTCCTTCACTCACAACAGGCCTCCCCCTAGCACTCGGCCTGCGAGCCCGATCACCACCGGGACGATGCCGAGGCAAATGAACGCGGGTAGGAAGCACAGTCCGAGCGGACCGCTGATCAGCACGCCAGCTCGCTCCGCGCGCGCGGCACCGGCGTCCTCTTCTCCTTCGCGACGATGCTCGGCAAGTTCGTCCATCGCGCGTGCTAGCGAGGCACCGGATTTCGCGGAGCGGCGTGCCACCCTGGCGAGCGACTCGGTCGCGGGATCGGCTGCGGCATCTCGCCACGCCGCATCGGGGTCGGCTCCGAGCACCATAAGGTCCGCTGCGCGCCGCAGCGATTCGTCGAGCGGGGACGGCGCGGTTCGGGCTACCGCCGCGGCGCTCGATGCCATGGGCAGCCCTGCCCGCAAGCACGCTGCCAAGAGGTCGAAAGTTGTTGCGACAGCGAGTGGATCATCGCCACCGCGGCTCATGACCGCCGCCGGTTCGGCATCCGTTCCACGCATCTTCGAGAATCGCTGTCGCCCGGGCGGAGCTGGTGCGGCGAGCACCGCCGCCGCACCGCACGCGAACGCGGCTGCGATCATGGCACCACCCGGCGAGTGATGGCGTCGCTCCACAACAACCCCGCGCACACGAGACCGGTGCCGATCACCAACAGGATCGAACCCAAACCGCCGCCCAGCAGGACCCGCAACGGTGCTGCTCCCATCAGCTGCCCCAGACCGATACCGAGCACCGGCAATCCAGCGAGCACCACGGCGGTGGCTCGCGCACCGGCGAGGGACGAATCGAGCCGCGCACCGAACCTTATGCGCGCCAACAGGTCCCGCCGTGCTGCCTCCAACAGCTCGGCCAGCGCGAGACCGTGTTGTTCGGCGATGCGCCACGCCTCGGCGATTCGGCCGAGTTCGGCACCGATCATCTCGTCATCCCGCCCCAAGCCATCGGCTGCGGAGCCGCCGAGCCGGGCACGGGCGGAGGCGATTTCGAATGCGCGCGCGGCAGATCCGGTGCATTCGGTTGCGGCGGCCGATGCGGCGCTCGCGGGATGGGCGCCCACCCGTAGTTCCGCGATCACGATCTCGAGCCCGTCGAGCAGGTGCTTGCGCTCCACCTCCCGGGCCCGCGCCATCCGGGAGCGCCGCATCCGCGTGCGCAGCGTGGCCGCCAGTAACGCGGATGCGACCAGGCCGCCCATCCCGCCGATCAGACCTGCCGGAATGCACAGCAGCACGACAGCGTTCTCTGCCGCCGGCATGCGAAGCCGACTCTCCCGACTGGCCGGGTTATGAGCCGCAGCGAATCGCGTGCGGGCCCGATTTGGCGGGAAAGCGAGCAGCGCAAGCGCCGCGAACAGCAGTGCTGCGGTCATCGGTCCTCCCGCGCTGCCAGTAGCGCACACAGTTCGTCGGCGGCTGGAGCGGACTGGCCATCGAGCCGCCAGGCCGGGACGATGCACACCTCACCAGCGTCGATGCGGCGAACCACGCCGATCTCGCGCAGCCGCCGTCGACCATCTGCGCCGCGGTGCACATGGAGGATCACCTGCAGCGCGGCCCCGACCTGACTGTGCAGTGCGGGCCGCGACATTCCGCCCAGCGCCGCGAGCGCCTCGAGCCGGGCGGGCACTTCACGCGGTGAGTTCGCGTGCACGGTGCCCGCGCCGCCGTCGTGCCCGGTATTCAGTGCGGTGAGCAGGTCCACCACCTCCGCGCCCCGGACCTCGCCGACAACAATGCGGTCCGGCCGCATCCGCAGCGCTTGGCGCACGAGATCACGCACCGTCACTTCGCCGACACCCTCGACATTGACCGAGCGCGCCACCAGGCGAACGACATGCGGGTGGCGGGGTGCCAGCTCGGCCGCGTCCTCGACGCACACGATTCGCTCGCGCTCGTCGACCCGCGCCAGCATGGCCGCCAATAGAGTTGTCTTCCCCGCGCCCGTGCCTCCGACAATCAGGAACGTCAGGCGAGCCGCGATGATGCGCTCGACCAGCACGAGCGCCTCGGGTGCAAGCGTCCCGCCGGCGGCCAGCGCATCGAGCCCCTCCGCCGCCGGCCGCAGCACTCGCAGCGACAGGCACGTTCCCGCGTAGGCAATCGGTGCGAGAACGGCATGCAATCGGACCCCGAACCCGGACCGCTCCGTAGCGGGCAGCCGACCGTCCACCCAGGGCTGGGCGTCATCGAGTCGCCGCCCGGCGCCGAGGGCCAACCGTTGCGCGAGCCGGCGTACTGCCGCCTCGTCGGGAAAGCTCACCCCGACCCGTTCGAGGCCGCCGCCGCGATCCACCCAGACCTCATCCGGCCCGCTGACCAGCACATCCGACACTGCCGGATCGGCGAGCAGGGGATCGAGCGGCCCGGCTCCGGTGAGCTCGGTCTGCAGCATCCGCAAGGCCCGGAGCAGATCGGTATCGCCGAGAACACCTCCTGCCTCGGCGCGGATCGCCGCGGCCACGGTGGCCGGGGTCGGCTCGCCCGTACTTTGCGCGAGCCGGTCCCGGACACGATCGAGCAGTTCGGCGGTGACGAGCGCACTCATGCGACCCATCCTGAATCGGAGGCATCGACCCGCTCGAACAGCGCGTCGAGGACCTTGTTGGCGGCACGGCGCAACGGACCGCGCCGCCCGAGCCGGAGACCGCCGCGCTCGAGTTGTCCACACAGCCTCGGCTCCGGTCGCATATGCGCAACCAGCGGAATCCCCAGGGCATCGGACACATCGTCCGCACTCAATCCGCCCGGTGCCGGACCCCGGACGACCGCCACCGTACGAATGTTGTGGCTGGAGACGAAGCCGACCGCGGACTCTGCGGCAGCGACGGCACGAAGCTCGGCGGGAACAATAAGAACAACGAGATCGGCGCAGGACAGAATCGCCGCGCTCGTCGGCCCTCGGTCGCGCGCGACATCGCAGATTACGAGGTCGTCGGCCTCCCGGCCGGCGTCGAGTACCGCCTGCACGGCCGCCGGTCGCAACTCCACGGCCGCGGTCCCGCGCCCGCACGACAGTACGGAGATCCGTTGATTCGCGACCGGGAGCGCATGGTGCAGCGCATCCGCCGAGACATGGCCGTCCTCGACCACCAAACCCGGCCAGCGCAGTCCCGGTTTGTTCTCGATCCCGAGCAGTAGATCCAGCCCGCCACCACTTGGATCGCAATCGACCAACAGGGTGCGCTGCAAATTGTCGGCGGCACAGGCCAGCGCTGCAGCAAACGTTGAGGCACCTGCCCCACCACGACCACCGAGGACCGCGATCACGCGGCCACCCCCGCCGCCGGCGGGCCGCTGGGCGAGGGCGCGGACGAGTTCGGGTGCTTCCTCCGGCAGCGCGATCACCCGCTCGGCACCCACCGCGGTCGCGACCTGCCACTGCGCCAACCCGGGCGCACCCTCACTGACCAACACGATCCCCGGGCGGCGTGGCAGGCGCTCGCGGACACACGCGGCAGCAGTGCTCGAGTCGAGCACAATCGACCGAGCTCGGGTCCACGCTTGCCGGCCCGGAGGGGGCGCCGGCTCGGTCATCGGACACTCTGTCGCGGCACCGATGCGGCGGATTTCGTCGAGCAGCCCGCCGCCCGACACCATCACCAGCACGGCCCGCGGGTCCGGTTCAGCCGAAGTCATGGCACTAGCTTCGACCCGATTTCACTCGGCAAAGGGCCGTTATCAACAACTGTGGATAACTTTGAAGTTATCCACAGAATCGCTTGGGGGCTTGCGCATTTCGCGCAAAGCCGTCCGGAAATAGAGGACGGCCCCAGCCAGGGGGGAGGAGGCTGGGGCCGTCAGGTTCAGCCCCGGGGGGTCGGGCTGAACGTCCTGGAACGTGTCCAGGTAAGAGCCATACTACACCCGGAGATGTGGATTATTGCAAGTTCAACTTTTGTGTCATGTCGCCTCGAAGTGACCCGTCGATCGTATCGGGCCCTATCCTGGTGGCGTGACGGCGCAGCCATCGGCGACGACCCAACCGGGCCGCATCGCCGCGTTCTTCGACCTCGATAAGACGGTCATCGCACGGTCCAGCACGTTCGCGTTCAGCCGACCTTTCTTCGCTCAGGGTCTGCTGAACCGGCGGGCCGTCCTCAAGAGCACGTACGCCCATTTCATGTTCCTGGTCTCTGGCGCGGACCACGATCAGATGGAGCGGATGCGCGCGCATCTCACCAGCATGTGTGGCGGGTGGGACGTCGAACAGGTGAAAACAATCGTTGCCGAGACGTTGCACGACGTCGTCGATCCCCTGATTTTCGCCGAGGCGGCCGACCTGATCGCCGATCACAAGATCCGCGGCCACGACGTCGTGGTGGTCTCGGCCTCGGGTGAGGAACTGGTTGCCCCGATCGCCGAGGCACTCGGTGCCACGTACACCGCCGCGTCCCGGATGATCGTCCGCGACGGCAAGTACACCGGCGACCTCGAGTTCTATTGCTATGGTCCCGGCAAAGTCGAAGCGATCAACGAACTTGCCGAACGCGAGGGATACGACCTCGAAAAATGCTTCGCCTATTCCGATTCCGTCACCGACGTGCCGATGCTCTCGGCCGTCGGCCACCCGACAGCTGTCAACCCGGACCGGGCGCTGCGGCGGGAGGCCACCGAGCGCGGCTGGCCGGTGCTCACTTTCTCCAATCCGGTCTCGCTGCGCGCTCGACTGCCAACGCCTTCGTCCACCACGGTCGCCGCGACAGCCGCGGTGTCCGTGGGCGCAATGATTGCCGGCGCCGTCACCTACAGTTTGCTCCGGCGTCGCCGCTAATCGGTCCCATTTCTGGACCGCGGCAATCGCCAATGGAATTCCGCGCGCGAAAGGGTATGTGCCGCAGTCGAATAACTCAACTGCGCAACAACTTTCACACTTACCACTTCGTGACACACTGATTCTTGTCAAGTCTTGAAGTGCGCGGGAGCGCGGGGTAGAAAGGACGTACGGGTTACCGGAAGGCCAAGACCGAACCGGAAGAGAAGGTTCGACCTCCCGACCGACTAACCCCAGCACGGGCGCTTGGTACCCACGCGGAGCGGGCCACTCCGAGGGCAGAAGCGTTGTGGGCCTGCGAGATTCGGGTCTTCGTTGGCGAGGACCTCGCACGAGTTGCGGGGATGAACCACCGATATCCGGAGCTTCGCCGAGGCCGAAAAACACAACCAACCAAGGCACGCATGGTAACCCTGCGATCCGTGCTTGCGGGCGGCGAGGTCGATTTCGATCGGCAGCGCCGCCCACATCTGTGTAGGGAAAGTCTGCGCGTTATTTGATCTTGTAGTTAATTCCTAAATCGGCGCTATCCGATATCTGCACCGAGTGCACAACTTATTTCTGCGCGAATGTCATTTACTGCGCGGAATCAGCGATCGATGTCGCCTCGCGGGCTCCGTCCTCCAGCCCTTCGCAACACAAAGTGATCCATGCGCCGACCGCGGCGGGGTCACCGGTGGCGAAGCCGTCCGCGGCGGCGAGGTAGGCGTCGCGGCGGCGCATCCAGGCCACCTCGGGAACGCCAAGATTGTGCGGATCCAACCCGCTCGCGACCGCGACCAGCCGAGATGCCGCCCGGGCGACGATTCCGTCGGCCGTGCCGAACGGGCGCAGCGCCAGAATCTCGCCGTGCACAACCGCGGCGATTACCGGTGCCGGCACCGTCGACTCGACCACAACCTGCCCGAGCAGGTTCAGCCGCTCGCCCACACCCGGATCGGTGCGTGGTCGGCCGAGATCCTCCGCTGCCGCGATATCGGTCGCCGCGAGCAGGTGCAACCGAGCGAGTGTTTGCAGCGGCGCGCGCTCCCACGTCCGCACAGTGTTTGGCAGCGCATCCCCATCGAGGGCATTGCTGACCCGGAGGGAACCCGCGAGTACCGGCTCGACCACACGACCGTCCTCGGGCAATGAGATATCGGCGCCCTCGATCGCGGCAGATGCGCGCGCTCCGCGCACTGCTGCCTCCGCCGCGGTTGTCGGCCAGCCGCGGCGGTTCGCGCGGTGCCGGTGCACCTCGGCGAGCGCATCACGCGCACGATCGGCCGCGGCGCGGACTCCGGGCAGGTCGACGAGCGCGAGCAGAGGGTCGGTCACGGCCAAAGACGCTACCGGCTTGGTGCAGGAACGGCGTTCACCAGGCCGCCGGGTACGACCCCGGCGACCAGCGGCACTCGATCGTCAGCCCCCGAAGACGACGCGCCCGTCGGGCTCAACGCGCAGGCCCGGGTTGTGCACGATCTCCCAGCGGTAACCGTCGAGGTCCGTGAAGTAGCCCGAATAGCCACCCCACTCCCGGTGTTCGCCGTAGTGAACCAATGGGCTGCCGGCCTCCTCCGCGACGCGCAGGACGTCATCGACGGTCTGCGCTGATGCGACGTTGTGGCCCAGGGTGATCGGCGCGGACGCCGAACTGCCGCGCGTATCCATGATTGGACCTGCCTCGGCGGTCATGTGCTCGGCGTTCCACAGCGCGAGCAGCATGCCGTGCCCGATCTGCAGGAACACCACATCGTCCGGCACCACCAAAGTGGCTTCCCAGCCAAGTCCGTCTACGTAGAACGCGCGAGCCGCCTCTACATCGGCAACCCCGAGTGTGATCACGCTCAGTGACTGCTCCATACGTCCGAGCCAACCATCGATACGCACTTCTGGCGAACCACCACGTCACGCCGCGGCGTGACTCGGCTTCACTACGACACCGCGAAAGGACTGCCGCATGGCGCGATCTGCGGTTGGATGACAGTGGTAATCCATCCCTGCCCGATCAGGAGCGTGTGATGTGACGACGACTTCCGCAAGCACATGGCGATCCGCCGATGTGACCCCCCTGAGCGACGCGGCCGTGACGCAGCTGAACCGCTGGTGGCGCGCCGCGAACTACCTCTCCGTGGGGCAGATCTATCTTCTGGACAATCCACTGCTTCGCACTCCGCTAACGCGCGACCATGTGAAACCGCGACTGCTCGGGCACTGGGGCACCACGCCCGGACTGAACTTCATCTACGCGCATCTGAACCGCGTCATCAAGGCGCGCGAACAGTCGACGATCTACGTGACCGGCCCCGGTCACGGTGGCCCGGGCCTGGTCGCCAGCGCCTACCTCGACGGCACGTACACCGAGTACTACCCGGACATGACCGAGGACACCGAGGGCCTGCGCCGGCTGTTCCGGCAGTTCTCCTTCCCCGGCGGCATTCCGTCGCACGTCGCGCCGGAAACACCTGGTTCGATCCACGAGGGCGGCGAGCTCGGCTACGCGCTGTCGCATGCCTACGGCGCAGCGTTCGACAATCCGGACCTGCTCGTCGCGACGGTCGTCGGCGACGGCGAGGCCGAGACCGGCGCGCTGGCCACGAGCTGGCATTCCAATAAGTTCATCAACCCGCGTTACGACGGCGTGGTCCTGCCGATCCTGCACCTGAACGGATACAAGATCGCCAATCCGACGGTACTGGCGCGAATTTCGAACGACGAGCTGGCGGCGTTGATGGTCGGGTACGGCCACAAACCGCACTTCTTCGTCGTGGAGGAAGGTGACGATCCAGCCGACGCGCACCGCCGCTTCGCGACGCTGCTCGACGAGGTGCTCAACGAGATCTCCGAGATCAAGGCACGCGCGGCGGGCGGCGACGAGAACCGCCCGCAGTGGCCGATGATCGTGTTCCGCACCCCGAAGGGCTGGACCGGCCCCGCCACCATCGACGGGAAGAAGACCACGGGTTCCTGGCGCGCTCACCAGGTGCCACTCGCCAACGCGCGAGATACCGCCGAGCACCTGAACGTCCTCGCCGAATGGCTCGCCTCCTATCACGCAGAGGAATTGTTCGACGAGGACGGCAAACTGCTCCCGGAGATCGCCGACCTCGCCCCCGAGGGTGAGTTGCGGATGAGTGACAACCCGGTTGGCAACGGTGGGTTGCTGTTGAAGGACCTGCGCCTGCCGGACTTCCGCGAGTACGCCGTCGATGTGCCGACGCCGGGCGCCGGTGCCGTGGAGACGACGAAGGTGCTCGGTCAGTGGCTCACCGACGTCGTGCGGCTCAATCCGGACAACTTCCGGATATTCGGTCCCGACGAAACCGCATCCAACCGGTTGCAGCCGGTATTCGAGGTAACCGGCAAGCAGTGGAACGCAGACCTCATCGGCCCGGAGGTCGACGAGCACCTCGTGCGCGCCGGGCGCGTGGTGGAAATGCTCTCCGAGCATCAATGCCAGGGCTGGCTCGAGGGCTACCTGCTCAGTGGCAGGCACGGCCTGTTCAACTGCTACGAGGCGTTCATCCACATCATCGACTCGATGTTCAACCAGCACGCCAAATGGATGAAAGTCACCAACGACATCCCCTGGCGGCGGCCGGTTGCAAGCCTGAATTACCTTCTGTCCAGCCATGTTTGGCGTCAGGACCACAATGGCTTCAGCCATCAGGACCCCGGCTTCATCGACCATGTGGTGAACAAGAAGGCCGAAGTGGTGCGGGTGTATCTGCCGCCGGACGCCAACACACTGCTGTCCACCTACGACCACTGCCTGCGCTCACGCCAGTACGTCAACGTGGTCGTGGCAGGCAAGCAGCCGAGCCCGACCTTCCTCACCGTGGACCAGGCCATCGCGCATTGCACACGCGGACTCGGCATCTGGGAGTGGGCAGGCACCGAAACCGATGGTGAAGACCCGGATGTTGTGATCGGTTGTGCCGGAGACATCCCCACCATCGAGGCGCTCGCAGCGGTGGATCTGTTGAAACAGAATCTGCCCGAGTTGAAGATCCGGTTCGTCAACGTCGTGGACCTGATGCGGCTACAGGATGAACGCGAGCATCCGCACGGTCTGTCGGACCGGGACTTCGACTCCATCTTCACTGCCGACAAGCCAATCGTGTTCGCCTACCACGGGTACCCGTGGCTGATCCACCGGTTGACCTACCGGCGCAACGGGCACAGCAACATTCACGTGCGCGGGTACAAGGAAGAGGGCACCACCACCACGCCGTTCGACATGGTCATGCTCAACGACCTCGACCGCTACAGCCTGGTGATGGACGTCATCGACCACGTGCCGTTCCTGCGCAGTCGGGCAGCTGGGTTGCGGCAGAAGATGGTCGACGCGCGAATCACTGCTCGTGAGTACACCCGCGCGCACGGCGAGGACCTCCCCGAGGTGCGCGATTGGGTGTGGCCCGCTGCGCGCGCCCTGGCAGGTAGTGGAGACATCGGCGCGACCGCAGCCACTGGCGGCGACAACGAGTGACGTGTGTTCGCGGGTGCTCGCAACCGGGTACCCGCGAACGCGTCTCGTGCCGAGTCGGGTGCGACCGCGCCGGTAGCATCGGCTCCGATCGGTGGCAGCCTCGCGCACGAGCCACAGTCGCCGGCCGCCGAACCGAGCACACGTTCGGCGGCTCACCTCATTTCGACGCGGAAGGCGGAAGGCAATGACCACCACCGACGAGAGCGAACGACCCACCGCCTTCCCGCCAAGCGCGGATTTCGTCGCGGCCGCCAATGCGGACGCGAGCATTTACGAAGCGGCGTCCACCGACCGACTCGGGTTCTGGGCGGAGCAGGCGCAGCGGCTGCACTGGCACAAGCCGTTTACCGAGACCCTCGACTGGTCAGGGGGCGCCGCAGGAGCGGAGCCTGCGGAGCGACCCAGCTATGTCGCGAAGTGGTTCGCCGACGGTGAATTGAATGTCGCCTACAACTGCGTGGACCGGCACGTCGAGGCCGGAAACGGCGACCGGGTCGCGATCTACTGGGAGGGCGAGCCCGGCGATGACCGCACGCTGACCTACTCGGACCTGCTCGCCGAGGTATCCCGCGCGGCCAACGCATTCACCGAACTCGGTCTGCAGGCCGGCGACCGGGTCGCGATCTACATGCCGATGGTGCCCGAGGCGATCGTCTCGATGCTCGCGTGTGCCCGGCTCGGGCTCACCCACAGCGTCGTATTCGCCGGCTTCTCCGCCACCGCACTGCGTTCCCGTGTGGACGACGCCGAGGCCAAGCTGGTCATCACCACCGACGGCCAGTACCGGCGCGGTCAGGCCGCACCGCTGAAGACCGCGGTCGACGAGGCGCTCGACGGTGCCGAATCGGTGCGCAACGTGCTGGTCGTGCGGCGCTGCGGTATCGACGTGGACTGGACCGACGGCCGCGACCTGTGGTGGCACGAGGTCGTGGATCCCGCGTCGAGCGAGCACACCGCGCGGCCGTTCGAGGCCGAGCACCCGCTGTACATCCTCTACACCTCGGGCACCACCGGTAAGCCGAAGGGCATCGTGCACACGAGTGGCGGCTACCTGACCCAGGTCGCCTACACCCACCACTACGTCTTCGACCACAAGCCGGGTCAGGACGTGTACTGGTGCACCGCCGATATCGGCTGGGTGACCGGGCACTCCTACATCGTTTACGGCCCGCTGGCCAACGGCGCCACCCAGGTCGTCTACGAGGGAACGCCGAATTCGCCCGACGAGCACCGGCATTGGAACATCGTCGAGAAGTACAAGGTCAGCATCTATTACACCGCGCCGACGCTGGTCCGCACGTTCATGAAGTGGGGCCGCGAGATCCCCGATGCGCACGACCTGTCCAGCCTGCGTCTGCTCGGCAGCGTCGGCGAGCCGATCAACCCCGAGGCGTGGCGTTGGTACCGCGACGTCATCGGCAGCGGCAAGACCCCCATCGTGGACACCTGGTGGCAGACCGAAACGGGCGCAATCATGATCGCGCCGCTGCCGGGCGTGACCGCGGCCAAGCCGGGCGCCGCGATGACGCCCCTGCCCGGTATCTCGTCCAGCATCGTCGACGACGAGGCAAAGCCGCTGAAGCCGGGCGATACCGGCTACCTCGTGCTCGACGAGCCGTGGCCGTCGATGCTGCGCGGCGTGTGGGGCAACCCGGAGCGCTTCCGCGAGACCTACTGGTCCCGCTACGCCGACCAGGGCTGGTACTTCGCGGGTGACGGCGCGCGATACGACGAGGACGGCGATACCTGGATCCTCGGCCGCGTCGATGACGTGATGAACGTGTCCGGCCACCGGATCTCCACTGCCGAAGTGGAATCCGCGCTTGTCGGCCACTCCGGTGTCGCCGAGGCCGCGGTCGTCGGAGCGTCCGATTCGACCACCGGCCAGGGCATCGTCGCGTTCGTCATCCTCGCCTCGAACACCGAGAACACCGGCGACGAGCTGATCGCGGAGCTGAAGAACGAAGTCGCGCGGGAGATCTCGCCGATCGCCAAGCCGCGGGAGATCAAGATCGTGCCCGAACTGCCGAAGACGAGGTCGGGCAAGATCATGCGCCGCCTGTTGCGCGATATCGCGGAGGGCCGCGAACTCGGCGACACGTCGACGCTCGTCGATCCCAAGGTGTTCGACGCGATCAAGAACGGGTGAGCGTCGAGATCGGCTGACCGGTGCCGCGATCGGAGGTTTAGGACGTTGCCTCCCCCGCTGCGCAATGAGCTCTCGCGATACCTGCGGACGGAAACGGTAGGCGGCACGATCCTGCTCGCCGCGGCCGCGGTGGCACTGCTGTGGGCGAACACCTTCGGCAATTCCTATGTCACGGTGCGGGATTGGGCTTTCGGGCCCGAGGCGTTGCACCTGAGCATCGGCGAGTGGACGCAGGACGGCCTGCTGGCGGTGTTCTTCTTCGTCGCCGGCCTCGAACTCAAACGCGAGTTCGTGGTCGGCGAACTCGCCGATCGCAAGCGTGCCGCCCTGCCCGTGATAGCCGCATGTGGTGGCGTCGTGGTGCCCGCCATCATTGCCGCCGCAATCGGGTGGGGCACGCCGGGCATGGAGCAGGGCTGGGCGATCCCGGTCGCGACCGACATCGCCTTCGCGCTCGGCGTACTTGCTCTCACCGGCTCGCGGATTCCAGCGAGTGCGCGGGTATTTCTGCTCAGCCTGGCGGTGGTCGACGACCTGCTCGCGATCGTGCTCATCGCAGTCCTGTTCACCGCGACCATCGCCTTCGGCTGGCTCCTCGCCGCCGTCGCGGCCGTCGCCGCATATTCGTGGGCGCAACACGCGCGAATCAGCACGGCACTGCTGTACGTCCCGCTCGCCGCGTTCGCCTGGTTCGCGTTGTACTCGAGCGGGGTCCACCCAACGCTCGCCGGAGTGGCACTCGGCCTCATGACGCGCGTGCGGCGGGATCCGAATGAGGAATTTGCACCCGCCGCCCGGCTCGAGCACCGACTTCAGCCGATCTCCGCCGGGCTGTGTGTACCGCTGTTCGCCCTGTTCGCGGCCGGTGTTCCGATCAATGCGACCGTGCTGGGCGACATGTTCACCGATCCCGTCGCACTCGCGGTCATCGTGGGCCTGCTGGTCGGCAAGCCGCTCGGCATCTTCGGTGTAAGCCGGCTCGCCACCTGGCTCGGGGTGGCCACCCGCCCGACCGGACTGGCCGATCGAGACATGTTTGCCCTATCGGTGCTCGGTGGCATCGGGTTCACCGTTAGCCTTTTGATTGCGGAACTCGCGCTCGAGCACGAGCCGGGATCGGTGGTCGACACGGCGAAGGCGGCGGTACTGTCAGCGTCGCTGATTGCTGGTCTGCTCGGCTCGGCGCTTCTCTTCCGCCGCGGCCGGGTACATGGTCAGCGGCGGACGACGCGACCGCGCGCCGGCGACGGTGGCGCGGGAGCACCGCGGCATGTCGGTAGCTCAGGCAACGATGACGAACCGGAGGGGTCGACCAGTGACACACCGCAGTAACGGGGACGAGGGCAAGCGCCGCGCAGCAGGCGAGCCGGGCGCGCCGTCGACCGTTGCCTCGATTCCGCTCTCGGACGTCGACGTGCGGATGCCCGGAACCGCGAGCATCGGCGACCTCGTCCGTGATGCCAGCACGCAACTCTCCACGCTGTTCCGCGCAGAGGTGGAACTCGCCAAGGCCGAGGTCACCGGCGAGGTCAAGAAGGGGCTGCAGGGCAGCCTGTTCTTCCTCCTGGCGCTGACCGTGCTGCTGTTCAGCGCGTTCTTTTTCTTCTTCTTCCTCGCCGAACTGCTCGACGAGTGGTTGCCGCGCTGGGCCGCGTTCCTCAGCGTATTTGTGCTGATGGTCCTGGTCGCGGTGGGCTTCGCGTTGGGCGGCTACGCGCGCGTCCGCAAACTGCGTGCGCCCGAGAAGACGATCGACTCGATCAAGCAGGTCAAGACCGTGTTGCCCACCGAGCACCACGATACGGTCGGCGGCCAGCACGCGAGCGGCGCGATCGGCCACTAAGTTCGACTCCATGCCGTCGCTCGCGAACCTGGGATCTCGATCCGGGGTTCGCGGCGGCCATGGTGACGTTCAGTGCGGTGTCTTCAACCATGTCTCTGTCTTCAGTCGTGTTCTCATCCCCTGCCGTGTCTCCGGTCATGAGTAAGCCCGATCCCTCCACGGTCCGTATCGACGGACCGTGGACGCACCGCGATATTCACGCGAACGGGATCCGCTTTCACGTCGTCGAAACGGGCGCGCAGGGCGCCGATGTTCCCCTCGTAGTGCTGCTGCACGGTTTCGCGGACTTCTGGTGGTCCTGGCGGCATCAATTGGCCGCACTCGCCGAAGCCGGGTTCCGTGCGGTCGCTGTCGACCTGCGCGGCTACGGCGATACCGACAAGCCGCCGCGTGGCTACGACGGCTGGACGCTGGCCGGTGACGTCGCCGGCCTGATCCGCGCGCTCGGCCACAACGACGCGACGCTCGTGGGCCATGCCGACGGCGGCCTCGTCTGCTGGGCGACGGCGGTGCTGCACCCGCGTCTGGTGAGTTCCATCGCGCTGATCTCCTCCCCGCATCCGATCGCGCTGAAGCGCTCGGTGCTGCGCGACAACCCGCAGCGGGTCGCCTGGCTGCCCACCTTCCTCAGCCACCAGTTGCCTTGGCTACCCGAGCGAAAGCTCACCGACAGCAACGGTTTTGCGGTCGAAAGGATGCTGCGCCTGCATGCGGGCCCCGCCTGGCCCGCCACCTCGGAATTCGCCGAGACCGCGCAGCGCATGCGATCGGCGATCCAGATTCCGGGCGCTGCGCATTGCGCCCTGGAATATCAGCGCTGGGCGTTCCGCAGCCAGTGGCGACCGGACGGCCGACGGTTCATGACCGCGATGGACGAGCAGATCCGGATCCCGGTACTGCAGATCCACGGCGACCTCGACCCGTTCGTGCTGGTCAGCACGTTCCGCCGGTGCACAACGTGGGCACCGCGGCGCGAACTGGTCAGCCTCGGCGGTGCCGGGCACTACGTGCACCAGGAAACTCCGGATCAGGTCTCAGCCGAGCTGATCCGCTTCACCAAACACTCCACCGGGCACGCCTGAGCGCACTCGGGCTCGAACCTCAGATGATGCAGTCCCCGGTGTCCACCGCGGTGGACGAATTGAGCGCCGAGCTGATCTGCTGGCCGACTTCCTTCATGGTGAGCACAAACCCGGTATCGCTGTTGTCCACGGCGGCACCGAACACCACTCCGAGCGCACGGCCCTGGACGTCGACGAGCGGCCCGCCGGAGTTGCCCTGCCTTACCGACCCGCGCACGGTGTACACCTCACGTTCGACGGTGCCGTCCCGGTAGATGTTCGGCCCGCTCAAATCGACCGTCTCGCGCACGCGCGCAGCGGTCGCGGTGTACGGCCCGCCGCCCGGGTAGCCGAGCACGATCGCGTCCTGGCCGGGTTCGGCCGGCTCGGGGGCGAACGGGATTGCCGCCGCGCTGAGACCTGGCACCGACAGGATCGCGACGTCGACCGCGGGATCGAACAGGACCACGCGGGCAGGCAGGGTGCCGTCGGCAGTGTCGATCGACACGCCGGCGGTTCCGGCCACCACGTGCGCGTTGGTGATCACTCGTTCGGGCGCGATGACGAAGCCCGAACCTTCCAGTGCGCGTTGACAACTCGGGGCGATGCCCCGGATGCGCAGCACGCTGGTCTGCAGGTCCCGAGCCGTCGGGCTGTCGAGTACAGCCGGATCCGGCGGGCCGACCGAAGCGACAGGAGTGCGGCCGAACGGTCCGATCACGTCCGGCAGACCGGAGGTGTCGAGCAGGGCGGAGAACTCCTTGGGCAGCTCCCGCATCCATTCGGGCGCAAGGTCGTCCACGGTGGCAAGCACCTTCGACCCGCGCACCGATGACGCGACGAGCGGCTGCGAAGACGTGGTCAGTGGGATCGCGAGCAACCACGCCGCGACGAGTACGGCCACGGCCTGCAGGCAGGCACCGATCACACTGTCCACCGACCGTGCGGCAGGGTGGCGGATTCCACCGCGCAGCGCGCGGCCGAGAATCATGCCCGCGATCTCGCCGACCACCACGAGCGTGATGATCAGCAGAACACCGACCAGGACACGGGTTCGCCCGTCCTCCATGTGCACGAGGATGTGTGGCGCGATGAGGATTCCGGCGACGGCTCCGAGTAGAACGCCGAAGAAGGCGATCGCCGACGCGACCGCGCCCTGACGCCAACCGGACAGTGCGGCAAGTACGGCGAGCGCGATGACGAGCGCGTCGAGCCACCCCGACCCGGTCATCGGTCACCGTCCCGTAGCGACGGCGAATCCTCCACTTGCAGCACCGACGAATCCGGCATAGGCGCACGCGGAATCGGCGAGACCATCCCCACAGCTTCCAGTGTCTCCTCCAGGTCTCGTACGTCGGAGTGGTCCCACTCCAGTTCCCACCCGGACACCGCGAGCAAACCCGCGAGGATGCCGGCGGTGAAACCCCAGACTACGAATTCATCGAACAGGAACGCAGGACCCTGATAGCCGAGCGGGTGTCGC
>NZ_LRRB01000301.1 GCF_001646865.1 Aldersonia kunmingensis
GCTGCAGTGTGGCAAGCAGTTCGTCCTCGCTGCCCGACCACCCCGTGTTGGGGGCGATGGCGTCGACGATTTCCACCGGAATCCAGTTCATGTACCGACGCAGATGAGTGTGCATCTGTGCACGCGCATCCGCCGGTTCCCCGAAAGCGAACCAGAATGAGGTTGCGAGATGCGGTTTGGGCCGTCCGGCCTCCGCCCACGCGACACGAGCGACATCGAAGAGTTCGTTCTGTTTGGCCGTGTCGAGATCCAGGGTCGTACCGGCCAGGCCCGCTGCCCAGGTGGCGGCGCTGCGAACCGTCTTCGGACCGATCGTGCCGACCAGGAGTTCCGGGCCGCCCTGCTGCACCGGCGGCGGTCCCACCGGCAGCACCGAATCGGTGAACTTCTCCCCCGCCCAGACCCGTTTCATCACGGCCACGCGCTCTGCCATCTGACGCATGGTCTGGGTCGCCGGGTCGGCCCCGACGGCCGCGTAGTCCTCTCGCCGCCCGCCGACGCCGAGTCCGACCGTCAACCGGCCCTCGCAGAGCAGGTCACCGGTGGCCAGACTCTTGGCGAGCAGCACCGGGTCGTGCAGCTGTGGCACCACGACTGTCGTGACCAACCGGACTCGATCGGTCCACGCCGCGAGCGCGCCCAGCAGCGTCAGGGCTTCGGGATTGTCGAAGGCGATGCGTTCACCCCAACACAATGAGGAGAACGGTCCTTCGTCGACGGCTCGCGCCCAAGCCTTCAGCGTCGCCGCATCCAGGTTTGGCTCCATCACCGGCATTGTCATTCCCACTCGCACGTCGGCGATTTTGGCATGCGGCAACAAGGAGGCGGAACGCTGATCCTGCGTACAGTCGATGACCGTGAACGGTGAACCCCCGCGCGAACCCCAGCGACGGCAGCCCCCGCCGCCGGGCGGACGCCCGCAATCACCACAGGGCGGACGCCCGCAGCCGCCGCGCCGACCGGGTCCACCGCCATCCGATCCGCGCGCCGGGCAGTGGCCGGACGCGCAGGAGAACACCGCGATCATTCGCCGCGACGGACGGCCCCTGCAGCGGCCCTATGACGGCAGACCGGACGAGCGCGCCTGGTCGCAGCCGCCGGAACGGCCACAACGACATCGACCGCAGCGTGAGTCGCGCCCGTCGGGCGATCCGCACGGCGCCGTGCTGGGCGGGGTGCAGCACGCACCGCCCCAGCAGCCGCTGCGATACACCGATCGTCCACCCGGCGCGACTCCTCGCCGCGCCACTCCACCACCGCCGCCCGCGAGACGACCGCCGCAGGAGGCTGCCCACCCCGCACCGCGTCGCCGGCGTATCCGCATCGGCCGGATCATCTCGGCCACACTGCTGGTGATCGTGCTCGCCGGGGTTGCCGCGGTGATCTACCTCGATCGGTCGCTGAACCGGATCGACGCGCTGACCGACTACCCGGGGCGTCCCGGGGATACACCGGGCACGAACTGGTTGCTTGTCGGTTCGGACAGCCGCGTCGGCCTCACGCCGGATCAGGAACAGTCCCTGGCCACCGGCGGTGACGTTGGCAATGCCCGCACCGACACGATCATCCTTGTGCACATCCCGAAGTCCGGTGCCACAACGATGATCAGCATCCCGCGCGATTCGTATGTGGATGTTCCCGGCTACGGCGAGGACAAGATCAACGCGGCGTTCGCCTTCGGTGGTCCGCAACTCCTGGTGCAGACCGTCGAGTTGTCGACGAATTTGCACATCGACCACTACGCCGAGGTCGGCTTCGGCGGTTTCGCCGGTGTCGTGGATGCGATCGGCGGAATCAAGATGTGCCTCGACGAACCGATCGACGATCCGCTCGCGGGCATCAATCTCCCGGCCAGCTGCCAGAACCTCACCGGCCCCGAGGCACTCGGCTTCGTCCGCAGCCGCGCCACGGCGCTCGCCGACCTGCAGCGCGCGAACAACCAACGCATGTTCATGAATGCGCTCGCCGCCAAGGCCGCCAGTCCGACCACACTGCTGAATCCGTTCCGCGCCCTGCCGCTGGCCACTCGCACCGCCGATGCGCTGACCGTCGACAACGGCGATCACCTGTGGAACCTCGCGGCGTTGGGTTGGGCGATGCGCGGTGATCTGGTGACGACGACCGTTCCGATTGCCGGGTTCGAGGACACGGGCAGCGGCAATGTCGTGGTGTGGGATGACGACCGCACGAAGCTCTTTTTCGGCGCGCTCGCCCGGGACGAACCACTGCCGCCGGAGCTTGTTACGCCCGGACCGTAGCGCCTCGCTGAGTTCAGTCGATTTATGAGCTGCGCCACGCCGCCCAATTAGGACCGAAAGAAATACCCAGGCAACGCATTCCAGTTCTGAGGTAATACTGTCCTAATTAAGTGCAACCTTGGGTGACACGCGCTCTACCTGCGGTTACCGTTGCCGCATGACCTCCGCGACAGCGTCTACGGACACCAAGTTTCATGCGCTGCTGCAGGATCAGATCCGCCACGAATTGACCGCCGAACACCAGTACATCGCTATCGCGGTCTGGTTCGACAATGCCGATCTTCCGCAGCTCGCCAATCGCTTCTACAACCAGGCTGTCGAAGAACACAATCACGCGATGATGCAGGTTCGGTACCTCATCGATCGCGGCATCTCGGTCGAGTTCACCGGAATCGACCGCGCGCAGTCGGATTTCGCGGATAGCCGCGAGCCGCTCGCTCTCGCACTCCGCCAGGAGCGCGAGGTCACCGAGCAGATCGTTCACCTCGCCCGAACCGCCCGCGACGAAGGCGATTACATGGGTGAGCAGTTCATGCAGTGGTTCCTCAAGGAACAGGTCGAGGAAGTCGCGAGCATTTCGACTCTGCTCACGGTCGCCGAGCGCGCGCAATCCAACCTGTTCGATCTGGAGAACTTCATCGCACGTGAAATGAGTGCGCCGGCCGATTCTGTCGGCGCTCCCCCGGTGGCTGGTCCAGCCCGCTAGCCACAGCGGCCGCACACCTTTTCGTCAGATGCATACGCAATTGCGTGTGCGAAGAGCGAAAAGGTGTGCGGCGCAGCTTTATCCGCTCAGCGCAGGGTGACCTGACGGCTTCGGATGCCGTCACGCGAACGCCGCTCCTCGGAGGTCAGCGGTGCGTCGACAGCCAGCGCCTCCAGCAGCTTCGCCTCGAATTCGGTTGCGGCAGAGTTCCATTCACTCGGGTGCAGCTCGGGATCGAGGTCGAACACGGGGACGAGCAGACCGTAGGTGCGGAACGAACCCGCGAACCGCGAACCCTCGCCGAGGTGCAGCGCGCCCTGGGCATGCAGCCGCGCGAGCGCGAGCATCAGGTCGTCCTCCGATTCCGGCCGCACCCAGCGCAAGTGCGCCTTCTCACCCGCATCGACCCACCACGCCGCGGCGAGGCCCTCGAGTCGCGCCGAGGGCATGATCACCTGATTCGCTCGCTCCACCGACGCCGCGGTTTCCGCGTCCGGCTTCACGCCCTCGGGGATCCACCAGTTGAAATCGTTGTGCACGGTGATGTCCAGCTCGGCGGCCGGATCGATGACATCCACCAGCGCGGGAGTGCTGTCATCCGGCTCGGCCCCCGCCAGCGTCTCCCCGGCACCGGCGGTTGCCGCCCAGGTCGCGGCGAAGGCGATGTCGGCCGCCGGGTCGGGGCCGGCCACCTGGGTCTGCACCGCGACGAACCCACGCGCCTGGGTGCCCTCTTCGCGGACGAGCCCGGCGACCGCGCCCGGCAGCACCGTTCCCAGCGTCACCGGGCGGTCGGATGAGCGCATCGGCAGCGTCGCGACCGCGGACGGCACGAACTCCCGCAAGGCGACCAGATCGCACTCGGCGGCGAGGCCCTCGAACGGGCGCACGACCGTTACGGCGGCCTGCCGCTCCTGCTCGGCGCGCCGCTCGGCGAGTTTGGCTGCCCGGTTGCTATCCGGCTTCGGGGTGTTCCGCTTGCTCTTCTTAGCCACGAACCGTGAACCTACACGCCGCAGCGCCGGTGCCCTCGCTGGTTCTGCGCAGACGAGTTCGTCAGAGCGCCTGGGCGAGCAGCGCCTTGGTCCGTGCGGGGTGGTTGGTCGCGATCCAGCTGACTCCGAGCTCGCGACAGAGCTTCACGTCGTCCGGGTCATCGACCGTCCAGCAGTAGGTGGATCGACCGGCCGCTGCCGCGCGGTCCACCAGGTCAGGGTGCTCGCGCAACGTTTTGACCGATGGA
The DNA here is from genome assembly GCF_001646865.1 of Aldersonia kunmingensis. Taxonomy (GTDB): domain Bacteria; phylum Actinomycetota; class Actinomycetes; order Mycobacteriales; family Mycobacteriaceae; genus Aldersonia; species Aldersonia kunmingensis. The sequence goes on from NZ_LRRB01000301.1 coordinate 4,208, forward strand.
CCGACCGCGGTGGCGCCGACCGTGGTCGCGGCACCGCCCCCGAGATAGCGGGACGATTCGCCGAGCAGCACGGTGGGCAGAAGCGGAGCGGAGCGGCGGATACGCCACACAGCGGTGGCCGAGAACGACATCACCACCGCACGGGAGTGGTCGGCGGAGGCCGGCGACGCGATACCGAAACGCTGCAGCTCGGCTAGCACCTTGGCCTCAACCAGCGAGCCGTAGCGCACCGGATGCTTGGTCTCGATGAAGATCTTGGTCGGCCGGCTGCGCCAGTCCAGCACGAGCGTGAGCAGGTCGCTGAGCGTGAGGATCTTCGCCGGGCCGGACGGCGTGCCGAAATCGAGCTCGGTGAGCTCGTCCATCGTCATCTCGCTGACCAGTCCCACGCCCGAGGAGGTCCGGTTGACGGTCCGGTCATGAATGCAGACCAGCTTCCCGTCCTTGGTCAGCCGCACATCGCACTCGACGCCGTCCGCGCCATCCGCAAGCGCGAGTTCGTAGGCCGCGAGCGTGTGCTCTTTGCGCTCGGCGGAGGAACCGCGGTGCGCGACGACGAACGGCGGCTTGACCAGCGTGCTCACTCCGCGGACACCTTTTCTCGATCGTCGGCGGATGCGGCTTCGATCGGTTCGGCGTCAGCGGCAGCGTCCACCTCGGTTTCCTCCGCGTCCACCGGTTCGGCGGCGGGCTCAGACTCGGCTCGGTCCACCACGCCGCGAATCGGCTCGATGATCGGGCGATGCGGGCCGGTGGCGGCGAGCCAGCGCTTCACGCGGCGCGGGCGACCGCGCACGTCCCGCCCTTCGAGCGCGAAAACCGTCGCGAGCGTCACCAGCGCGACAGCGGCTCCGACGAGATCCGTGACCGCCGTGAATATGACGCCATCCGCCTTGGCCTGCAACGAGTCCGCCGAGCGCCACGCGATCGCCGCAACCGCCATCGCTGCGCCGAACACCCATGTGCACCACCAGATCCGCACCGCGAGGCGTTGCGGATGCGGACGATGCTGCGCGAGTTCGGTGAGGAACACGCCTGGAGCGACGAGATTGAGCAACGGCACCACACAACCGGCGACCAGGGTCGGAGTCGCACGCGGATCGTGCCGGCCGCGGCTTTCGTATTCGTCTGCGCGCGCACGGATCAACCACCCGACCGCAGCGAGCGCGGCGAAGAGCGCGGCCAGAAGCGACATCACCGCTGTCGACCACACGGCGGCATCGGAGCAGGTCAGCACCCACTGCTCGATGAGGTGGCCGCGGTTGCGCAGCAGCACGCCGTACCGGAATCCCTCCGCCACCGCGGCGAGCACGAACAGCATCGCGGTGACGATCAACAGCGGTTCGACGCGGTCGGCGAAGTACGCCAGCGGGGCTCGTGAGTCGGTCTGTTGAAGCGGAGGCGGATCGATCAGGCCCCACTGCGGTGTCTGCGCGTAGCGCGGCGTCGGGGTGGCCGGCCGCGCGGAGCGGGCGCGGCGCTGTTCCTCTGGCTTGCGCGCCACCCACCGGTAGTTGCGGGCTCGTGCCGGGGTGTCCCGGCGAGCGGGGGCGAGCAGCACGCCGTGGCAGCGCGGGCACCACTGGATCGGCTGCCCGTGCACCGGCCACTGCGCTCCACACCGCGCGCATAGCTGCACCGGCGGCCCGGAACTCGACGGCATGCCCGGTCGCATCAGAAGATCGTCGCCTCGTGTTCGCCGTCCGCGACCAACGGCCGACCGGCCATCTGCCACGCCACCATGCCGCCATCGACGTTCACTGCCTCGAAGCCGATCTGGTTGAGGTAGTCGACGACACGCGCGGAGCGTCCGCCCTGGCGGCAGATCACGTACATGTCGGCATCCATGTTGAGGTCACCGACGCGGGACGGCACATCGGCCATCGGAATGTGCACAGCGCCGGGAGCGTGTCCCTGCTCCCATTCATCGGGCTCACGCACGTCGAGCAGAACGGCATCGGCGGACAACTCCGCCGGGACGTCGCCGATCGGGACGGTAGGTGTGCCAGGAAATGTCACGGGATCGATACTGTCACGCTCCACGGTGCGCGCACATCCTTGGCGCGATGTTCCCGGGGGTGCACAATCCCTGCGCTTCTGGGCGGGTGAATTAAACCGGGCTTGTCCACATTTCAACAGGTTTCTCCACATGTTGTGGATCGTGTGACCGCCGGCACCCACATCAGGTGGAGTGGACACTCCGGCATTCCCCTCAGTACGTCGGAACAGCCACTCCACCCAACGGGTCGATCTGTCCGAGCCCGAGGGTCCATGGCCCTTCAAACTCCGACATCAATTCTGACGCAAAAAAGAACCGACCGGTTCCCTGTGATTTCAAGGATTTTCCGGATATCTGAATCTTCCTGCATCGCGGCTGCTAACGCCGCCGAACGATCCGGTGAAACCACGGGCCAGCCGTGCCGAGTCGATTTAGCCTGACCAGGTGGACTGGAGTGATGGACACCGAACCGGGCTCAACAGCGCGCTGTCCGAGGCCACCTGCCTCGGCATCGAGGTCGACCAGGCGGCGGCCCGGGTCACCATGCGGCTCGACGTGCTAACGCTGCCCGATGACGGGTCGAATCGCTCGCATCGCCCGGTGACGCTTCAGCTGGATCAGGTCGGGCGAATCGCGGCGTCGCTGCGCGCACAGTCATGGAACGACACGGAAGCGACCGTCTATCCGCTCGATCTGAACAAGCTCGACGAGGTCGTGCAGAGCTTCGGCGGCGCCGCGCTACACGGCTGGGAGTTCATTGACCTGCCCGAAAGCAGCTGGACGCAGTGGCGCGAGCTGCTCAGCATCGACACCACCCTGTCGGGCACCGATGACAAGCACCTGCTCGAGCTGTCTCTGCAGGAGGGCACCGACCCGCGCGAACTCGACCTGCGCGTGTGGTTCGGCGACCTGTCGGTAACCGACGACACCGGCAGGAACATTTCGCTCCACACGTTCATGGCGGACAGCAAGCGCTGGTGGGACGCGCACGATCACCACGATCCACGTGCGGTAGCCGACGAGGTCGCGCCGCCGCTTTAACCCGCGCGGGTCTCAGGCCCACCCCGGCGGAGCCGGACTATGCACCCAGCCCGACCGGGCAGCTGACACCGGTCGCATGCACCGGGCAGTACCCGTTCGGGTTCTTCGCCAGATACTGCTGGTGGTAGTCCTCGGCATAGTAGAACTCGCCGAGCGGCGCGATCTCCGTGGTGACGGCGCCGTAGCCGGCAGCGGCAAGTCGCTCGCCATACGCATCGGCGGTCGCCTTCGCTACTGTCGCCTGCTCTTCGCCGACGGTGTAGATCGCAGAGCGGTACTGGGTGCCGTGATCGTTGCCCTGCCGCATGCCCTGCGTGGGGTCGTGGTTCTCCCAGAACTGCTTGAGCACGCCCTCGTAGCCGATCACCTTCGGATCGAAGACCACGAGAACTGCCTCGGCGTGCCCGGTGCGACCGGAGCACGCCTCCTCGTACGTCGGGTTCGGGGTGAAGCCACCCGCGTAGCCGACTGCCGTGCTGTAGACGCCGTCGAGTTCCCAGAACTCCTTCTCCGCGCCCCAGAAGCAGCCCATCGCGACGACCGCCGTCTGGAGCCCCTCGGGGAACGGCGGCTGCAACCGATGCCCGTTGACGTAATGCGCCTCGGGAACCCGCATCGCTTCCTGGCGCCCCGGCAACGCGTTCTCTGCCGTCACCATTTCTGATTTGATTCCGACCCGACCGAGCAGTTCGTCATACCAGGACATGCTGAAAATGCTACGCGCGGTCGCGTTGCTCGCGCGTTTTCAGACGTGCGCTGATCCAACGGTTCGCGGGCAGTTCGACCGCCCGGTAGGCGAGCTCACTGGCCGCCGCCGTGACAACGAGGAAAGCGGTGATTGCGCCGGTCGTGCCGAGCCAGCCGACGCAGAGTTCGAACACCCGGTACAGGATCAGCGTGTGCAGCAGGTAGATCGCGTAGCTGCGGGTGCCGACCCAGTGCACCACCGGAGATGAGGCGATCGCGCCACGGCTCTTCGCGAGCACCAGCACGGTCACGGTGACCACGACGATCGTCCACAGGTAGCGCTCGCCCGCCCAGTACGCGTGGGTCTCGGTGGCGAGTTCGACGACGCCGACCTGTGCCGCGATCGCGGCGGCCAGCCACGGCCAGCTCACGATGCCGTTCCATGCGAAATAGATGATCTGCCCGACGAAGATCGCGGGCATCGTCGCGGCAATCTTGGACAGCATCGGCACCGTCGCCGCTTCCGGGACGAGCGCGTTGTACGCGAGCGCCGCGCTGCACAACGCCGCACCGACGAGCGGCACCATGCCCGGCAGGACGCGCAGCAGCGGCCGGGCGGCAACGCAGTACAGGTAGAAGAGGATCTGGACGGTGAGCGTCCACGTGACGCCGAGGACGGCGACCTCGGGTTTCAGGAAGAACCCGCCGAGCACGAAACTCAGCGCCGCGTCGACGGTGCCGATGCCGTCCTGGGGACTGAACATCCCGTTGATGTGCAGCTTCACGAGCAGAATCGCGGCCGCGACCGACACCCAGAGCAGCGGGAGCAGCCGCCCGATCCGGTTGCCGAGGAAGTGCGTTGTCGAGTGCCGGGTGACCGATCCGGTGATCAGCAGCCCGGTCAGAATCATGAAGAACGCCACCCCGACGAACGAGAGGTGGTTGTTGAGCTTGAAGCCCTCGATCAGGCCCTTGTTGACAACGTCGAGTAGCCACCACGGGCTGTGCAGATCGTCGATGAAGTAATACGAGATGTGCGAGTAGAGCACCGCGAAAACCGCGATGGTCCGCAGTAGATCCACGCCACCGAGCCGCATTCGGCTCGTTGGGCGCTGCCCAGGCTTCGCTCCTGTGCTGGGCTGACATCGCTCCGCAGGCGGTGACGCGTCGAGCGCGAACAGCCGCGAGGGAGGCGGCCTGCCACGCTCGTTCTCGCTCACGCCGCTTGATGTTAAGGGGGAGTTCACCCGGCTGACCAATCGAGACACACGACCGGACACGTGTGCGGTGGGTTCCGATCCGGGTGATCACCTTTGTTGCGGTAGGTGTACGAATAGGAAAGGCTGGCTAGACCAGCGAAACATTTTCCACGTGGGCCGATCAGCCCCGGACCGAGAAGGGAAAATCGTGGCCGACTACACCCTGCCCGATCTCGATTACGACTACGGCGCTCTGGAGCCGCACATCTCGGGTCAGATCAACGAGGTGCACCACTCCAAGCACCACGCAGCGTACGTCGCCGGCGTTAACACCGCCATCGAAAAGCTTGCTGCCGCACGGGAAGCGGACGATCACGCCGCGATCTTCCTGAACGAGAAGAACCTCGCGTTCCACCTCGGCGGCCACGTCAACCACTCGATCTGGTGGAAGAACCTGTCCCCCAACGGTGGCGACAAGCCGGAAGGCGACCTGGCCGCGGCCATCGACGACCAGTTCGGTTCGTTCGACAAGTTCCGCGCGCAGTTCACCGCTGCGGCAAACGGTCTGCAGGGCTCGGGCTGGGCGGTGTTCGGTTACGACACCCTCGGCAAGAAGCTGCTCACCTTCCAGCTCTACGACCAGCAGGCCAACGTGCCGCTCGGCATCATCCCGCTGCTGCAGGTCGATATGTGGGAGCACGCCTTCTACCTGCAGTACAAGAACGTCAAGGCCGATTACGTGAAGGCGTTCTGGAACGTCGTCAACTGGGCCGACGTGCAGCAGCGCTTCGCTGCCGCCACGTCGCAGACCGGTGGCCTGATCTTCCCGTAGCACTCTCGGGGCATGCCCCGCGCTACATCAGCTTTTCCGCCTGTGCGCGGCCGACGAATCCAATCGTCGGCCGCGCACAGTCGTTTCACGACAATTGCGCACAGTCGCCTCCGGAGTGCTGGCACTCGGTCCATATTGTGTGCCAGGCATTTCGTGCCGCATTCTGATCTTCCCGCTGGGCAGCGTGGCCGGTAACAGTGACCGGGATCACGCCGCGCGCAGCGCTTCCCGGCGGACGGCTGAGGAGGCACGATGCGTGAGGACGATTTCCACGCCAATGACTACATCGGGGTGTCTCCTTTTCACGCCGCCGGGACGCTGAGCGGCTTCGTCATCTCCGGACGCTGGCCGAACACCACCAAGGAATGGGCCCAGCTGCTCGTTCTCGCTGTGCGAGTCGCCACACTTCCGGGCTTGCTTTCCACGTCAACGGTGTTCGGTGCACGCGAGGAATTGCCCGACGATCCGCAGCCAGGCACGGTCGGACTGGTCATGTCGGAGGGCACTGTGCTGGGCGATTCTGCGATCGAACCGGGCCGTTTCGCGCAGCATCAGCCGCACGCTCTGCTGGTTTTGCACCCGCCGTCGGAGACCCGTCCTTCGCTGCCGGAATGCACCGGAGCGGCGTCGGGATGCCTACTGCTGCCTGGTATTCCGCACCTCGGGCTCGACCACCGCGCGGCCTGGGTGGAGGCGGAGTCCGACGGCACCGTGACGTCCATCGTGAGCCGGGTCGGGGTGGACCCGATCAGCGATCCCGATACCGCGGTTTTGGCGATGCTGCTGGCCTCGTAAGGGTTCCCGAACTTTAGTCACAGTAGCTCCCAAACTTATTGTGCGCATTGGCAATTCGGAATCCTGGATGTTGTGTGACCTCATTACCGTGGGTAATGTCGGCCAAGTCCCGTTAGGTATGCCTTACCAGGAGTCGTAAAACCATGCTTGCTGCCCTGCTACTGAGCTTCGGCGTGATCTTCATCGCCGAACTCGGTGACAAGTCGCAGCTCATGGCGATGACGTTCGCGCTGCGCTACCGCTGGTGGGTCGTGCTCGGCGCGATCACCGCGGCCACCACAGCCGTCCACCTGGTTTCGGTGGCCATCGGCTACTTCCTCGGCGCAGCCTTGCCGACCCACGCGATCGGCATTGCCGCCGGCATCGCCTTCCTCGGTTTCGGCCTATGGACGCTGCGCGGCGATTCGCTCAGCGCCGACGAACAGACCAAGGCGACGCGCACCAGCGCTCCCGCATTCTTCGCCGTCATGTCGGCATTCCTGCTCGCCGAGCTCGGCGACAAGACGATGCTCGCGACAGTGACCCTCGCCGCCGACCGGGACTGGGTCGGCGTGTGGATCGGCTCCACGATCGGCATGGTTGCCGCCGACGCGCTCGCCATCGGCGTGGGTGCGCTACTCGGCAAGCACCTGCCCGAGCGAGTCATCGCGATGGTCGCGGGCGGCCTGTTCCTGCTCTTCGGTGGCGTGATGCTGGTTGATTCGTTCGCGTCCGAGGCTGCTCTGCCGCTGCAGATCGCGGGCGGGATCGGCGTTGCCGCTCTTGTCGGCGGATCGTGGCTCGCCATTCAGTCGCGGCGGGGGCTCTGGTTCGCGCTTCGCGCGAGGCGGGCTCGCGGCGATGTCCAGGTTGCCGCACTGCCGAGCGACGAGACCAGCAACGTCTGACGCGGCTATCCCGCGAACTCGCCGTAGAGCGGCCCACCTCGGCGGACCATGTCCACGATCGGCTCCCGCAGCGCGCGCAGACCTTCGACGTCACCGACGGCGATCTTCGACGTCACCATCGAGCTGAGCGCCGCGGCCAGGGTCTGGCAGGCGAAGTGCTGCTCGGGTGTGCGCGCGTGCAGCACGTCCGCGATGAGGCCGACGAATCTTTCCTGCAGCTCGGCGCGCTGTGTGAGCGTTTCGCGCCCGGCGGCGTACACCTCGATCAGGAACATCCTGGCGTATGCGGGTTCGTCGGCGAGCGCGTCGAGATAGGCGCCGAGCAGCCGCTCGAGCCGGACGGGATCGACGGTCCCGGTATCTCCATCGCCGGCCAATCCGGTGCGGAAGATAACGGGATCGACGGTCCCGGTATCTCCATCGCCGGCCAATCCGGTGCGGAAGATGCGGTGCATCACCTGCTCGACTGCGCGCGCGTACGCGGCCCGGAAGCAATCCTCCTTGGAGGAGAACTGCTGGTAAAACGTCTCCCGGGATACCTTGGCGCGGCGCAGCACGTCCGCGACAGCAGTCGCGGCGTAGCCCTTGTCGGCCATCGCCTCGGCCATCGCGAGCAGAATCCGCTCACGTTGGGAGTGCACCACCTCGTCACGGGACAGCCCGTGCCGCCCGCGGGGCAGCTTCACCGACACACTGGGTACGGCTCGTTTCGATCCAGCCGACACGGCTTCCTCCGAAGCAGTCACCCTTGTAGTTTCGCCCCTCGCCCGGGCGCCTGTTCAGGCGACCGGCTGTTCAGTGGTGAATGACGCCTTCTCGTCGCGCGCGATCTCAACCGCACGCGCCACCGACCCGCGCCTGCCGAGCTCCACAACCCGCTGCGCGATACCGCGCACGAGCAGCACTCCGGCTACCCAGGACGGCGAGACGACCTGGCGGTCGCGGCGCGCGATCGCGCGCTCGAGTGCGTCGATGGCCGGCTGCAGTGGGGCCGGTCCGGAGAGCGGCTTGCCGCCGAGCGCCACCCGGGCGGCTTCGGTGCCGAACCCACGGCTGGTCATATCGGTGTCGAGTTCGGCGAAGTAGGCGATGCCCACCTTTGCGCCCGAGGGCCGCAACTCCTGACGCAGCGTCTTGCCGAGCGCCTGCACCGCCGCCTTCGACGCGCTGTAGGCACCGAGCAACGGGAGGTTGATCGCGGCCGCGAGGGATGAGGTGAGCAGCACGTATCCGTTTTCGTGGCTGAGATGCGGACCCGCGGCTCGGATGCAGTAGAAGACGCCAAGCGTGTTCACCCGCATCGTCTGCTCGAACACCTCCGGGTCGCCCCCGACGAGCGCCAACTGCTTGGCAATACCCGCATTGGCGACGAGTACGTCGAGCCCGCCGAGCTCGGCAACGAGGTCTTCCACCGCGGCGTCCACCTTCGCCCGGTCGCCCACGTCGCAGTAGCGCCACGGCGCATCGCCGCATTCGGCGGCAACCGCACCGAGCAATTCGGGCTCGATGCCGAGCAATGCGACCTTCGCCCCGCGAGCGTGAAGCTGTCGCGCCAGTGCGGCGCCGATCCCGCGAGCGGCGCCGGTGATCAGCACCCGGCGCCCGGTTAGGTCATTGGCCTTGCGTGTCATGAGTACCACCCTACCATTTGCGAACACTTATGTTCACAAACGGTCGCGGGCGGCCTTTAGTTCCCGCCTCGATAGGCTCTGTCCGTCAACCGGCGGCCGAGGGGTTGCCAGAAGAGGAGATGCAAACGTGGAAATCTCGGGTTCCGCCGCAATCGTGACCGGCGCGGCCTCCGGCCTCGGCGCCGCGACCGCCAAGCGACTCGCCGATGCGGGTGCGACCGTTTTCGGTCTCGACCTGCAGCAGTCGATCGACAAGGCGGGCGACAACGTCCCGGCCGGCGTCACGCTGCTCGCCGCCGATGTGACCAGCAACGACGAGGTCAAGGCCGCGATCGACAAGATCGTCGAGTCGGGCGTTCCGCCGCGCATCGTGGTCAACTGCGCCGGAGTCGGCTGGGCCGGCCGCATCCTGTCCAAGAACGGCCCGCACGATCTCGAGCTGTTCCGCACGGTCATCACCATCAACCTGCTCGGCACCTTCAACGTCATGCGCCTTGCCGCCGACGCCATCCAGAAGACCGAGCCTGTGGACGCCTCCGGCCAGCGCGGCGTCATCATCAACACCGCCTCCGTCGCGGCGTTCGAGGGCCAGATCGGCCAGATCGCGTACTCGGCCTCGAAGGGCGGCGTGCACGGCATGACCATCCCGGCCGCGCGTGACCTCGCGCAGTTCGGCATCCGGGTCAACACCATCGCCCCCGGCATCGTTGACACCCCGATGCTCGCCGGTGTCACCGAGGAGTACCGCAAGGGCCTCGAGGCCGGTGTTCCGTTCCCGTCGCGGCTGTGCCGCCCGGACGAGTACGCGCAGCTGACCCAGATGATCGTCGAGCACGACTACCTCAACGGCGAGACCATCCGCATGGATGGCGCGCTGCGCATGGCGCCGCGCTAATTCGGCAGAGCTGAGACCGCCCGGGCACCTCGAGGTGTCCGGGCGGTTCGCTTTGGGTCACGCGACGCTGGGCGCGGTCAGCTCATCTCGGCTTTGATCTTGTTGGCCAGGGCCAGTGCGGCGGCGTCGCTCTCTTCTGCCGAGCTCAGGTTCGCCACTTGCACGCTGACCACCCTGTCGTCGGCGGCGAACTCGACCGCACCGGTCATGTAGTAGCGCATTCCGTCGGGGGCCGGTCGGGTCTGTAGAGCTGGGTCCGGCTCGGGCAACGTGTTGTCCGGTGCGGTACCGGGATTGGAGATGTCGATGGACACCGACGTGTAGGTTTCGGGGTTCTCCCACGTGCAGCCCGGCAACTCCGGATCCGTCGATGTCGATTGCCCGGGCACAGTGGTCCCGATCAGCGGTGCCACGTCCTCGTCGGACAGCAACGCGCAGGCGTCGATGTCGGCCTCCGCCGATCCCGCCGTGGCGCCGGTCGTGCCACTGGCCGCCTGTTCCAGCGCACTCGCGTGGCTCTCCGCGCTGGACGTGTCGGAATCCGAATCCGATCCACAGGCAGCGAGCGCAAGACAGCTCGCGACGAGCACAAACGCGCCGAGGCCGGGACGGTTCATGGGAAAAACTGTACGGCGGCCGCTGACCCGTCCGGCCCGGTTTAGGCTGATCCAGTGGCGCTCTACCGCACGCACGTCCTGCCGCGGCTGGTCAATCTGACCTGCGGCTCATCGATGATCACGCCCCTGCGCGATCGCGTCTGCGCCGGTTTGCACGGCAACGTGGTCGAGATCGGGTTCGGCAGCGGCCTGAACGTGCCGCACTACCCGGCAGGCGTCGATTCGGTCACCGGAGTCGAGCCGGAAGACCTCGGCTGGAAACTGGCCCGTAAACGCTTGGACGCCACAACGATTCACGTGAAACGTGCGGGTTTGAACGGCGAATCGCTGCCGTTCGAGGACAACAGTTTCGACTCCGCGCTCGTCACGTTCACGCTCTGCACCATCCCCGATGTTGACGCCGCACTCCTCGAGGTGCAGCGCGTCCTGGTCCCCGGCGGCACGTTCACCTTCCTCGAACACGGCCTCGCGCCGGACGAGAGCGTCCAGCGCTGGCAGCATCGCCTCGAGCCGCTGCAGAAACTCGTCGCCGGCGGTTGCCACCTGACCCGTGACCCGCAGGACCTCGTCACCGCGGCAGGTTTCGCCATCACCGACGCCGAGCACTTCTACCAAGACGGCGTGCCCAAGCCCTACGGCGCCGTGACCCTGGGGCGGGCCACCGCCTAGCTCGCTTGCCGATCTCGTCGCACCCGGTTGTCGACAAAGATCAGGACCAGTGTCGCTCCCAGCAACCCGGCGGGTATCCACGCCGCGCGCTCGTGCCAAGCACTCGTCGCCACCGCACCGCCCACGGCGCCGATCGCGAACGTGGTGACGATCGCGCCATACACCCGCACCGCAAACCACTGTTCATCATCGTGGTCGACCAGGGCGGCGTAGCCGGCTTCGGTGAGCCGCATCAGGTTTCCGGATGTGACGATCGCCAGATAGGCCAGGTCGCCGACCTGGCGAAACAGTCCGATCTGCATAGCGGCGACGAAGGCGATCGGAATGGTCGCGAAGGCATTGGGCACGGAATCCGGGACGAAACCCACGATGAACAGGACTATCGCCTGGAGCCAGATCGCCCATCGGACCGGATTCTCGTCCCATCGGTGCGCCCGCTCGCTCTTGATGTAGGCCGCGAACGCCACACCCGCGATGAACGCGAGGATCGGCCAGAGGTGCTGCGAGGCGGCGTGCCATTTCGACTCCGAGAGGTCGACGCCGAGCAGCACGACGTTGCCGGTCTGTGCGTTCGCGAACACCCCACCGCGCGCGATGTAGGTGTAGGCGTCCATGAAACCGCCGCACAGCGTGAGCAGTACGGCGAAGCGCAATGACGTCGTGGTTTGCGTCGTCATTGCGCCTCCGCGGAGTCGGTTACACCGTGCGGGTCAGCCGGTTCGCGAGCAGCTTCGCGAAATGAGCCGGGTCCTCGAGTTCCCCGCCCTCGGCAAGCAGCGCAGTGCCGTAAAGCAATTCTGCCGTCTCGGCCAGCGCCGGGTCGTCCTTTCGGTCGGCCTGTGCGGTGCGCATTCCGGTCACCAGTGGATGGGTCGGGTTGAGCTCCAGAATCCGCTTCGAATGCGGCACCGGCTGCCCCGAAGCCCGGAACATCTGCTCGAGTTGCGGGGTCATATCGAACGTGTCGCCCACCAAGCAGGCCGGCGAGTCCGTGAGTCGCGCCGACAGTCGCACCTGCTTCACCTGGTCGGACAGCGTCTCGGTCAGCCATGTCAGCAGCTCCGAGAAGTCCTTCTCCTGCTCCTCGCGCTTTTCCTCGGCGGCCTTGCGCTCTTCCTCGGTACCGAGGTCGACCTCGCCCTTGGCAATCGACTGGAACGGCTTGCCGTCGAACTCCGGAACCTGGCCGACCCACACCTCGTCGACCGGGTCGGTGAGCAGCAGAACCTCGACGCCCTTGGCCTTGAACGACTCCATGTGCGGTGACTTCTCGAGCTGCTGGCGGGAGTCGCCGGTGAGGTAGTAGATCGCCTCCTGGCCATCCTTCATCCGCTCGACGTAGCCGGCGAGGGTGGTGAACTCGTCCTCGCTGTGCGTCGATTCGAATGACGAGACCTGCAGCAGGGTTTCGCGGTTGTCGAAGTCCGACATCAGGCCCTCCTTGAGGACCCGGCCGAACTGTGTCCAGAACGTCTTGTACTTGTCCGCGTCGGTGGACTGCATGTCCTTGATCGTGGCGAGCACCTTCTTCACGAGGCGTCGCTGAATCATCGAGATCTGCCGGTCCTGCTGCAGGATCTCGCGAGAGACGTTGAGCGACAGGTCCTGTGCGTCGACGACACCGCGCACGAAGCGCAGGTGCTCGGGCATCAGCGCCTCGCAGTCGTCCATGATGAACACGCGCTTGACGTAGAGATGCACGCCGCGCTTGTGCTCGCGCATGAAGGTGTCGAACGGCGCCTGCGACGGAATGAAGAGCAGCGCCTGGTATTCGAACGTGCCCTCGGCCTTCATCGGGATGATCTCGAGCGGCTCATCCCAGGCGTGCGCGACGTGGCGGTAGAACTCCTTGTACTCCTCGTCGCTGACCTCGGTCTTCGGGCGGGTCCACAGCGCCTTGCGGGAGTTCAGGGTGTCGGTCTCGACGACGGTCTCGGTCTCGGCCGGCGCGTCCTCGGGCGCGTCCTCGGCCTTCGGCTTCGTGCGCGTGCGCTCGACATCCATCCGCACGGGCCACGCGATGAAATCGGAGTACTTCTTGACGATCTCACGCAGCTTGAAGTCCGCGGTGTAGTCGAACAGGTGGTCCTCGGAGTCCTCGGGCTTGAGGTGCAGCGTGACCGTGGTTCCCTGCGGCGCCTGCTCGAGCTCTTCGATCGTGTACGTGCCCGCGCCCTCGGATTCCCACTTCGTGCCGTGGTGTTCGCCGGCCTTGCGGGTCACCAGGGTCACGCGGTCCGCGACCATGAACGTCGAGTAGAAGCCGATGCCGAACTGCCCGATCAGCTCCTCGGTGGCGGCGTCGTTCTTGGCCTCCGCGAGCTTCTTGCGCAGCTCTCCGGTACCCGACTTGGCGAGCGTGCCGATCAGGTCCACCACCTCGTCACGGGACATGCCGATCCCGTTGTCCCGCACAGTGAGGGTGCGCGCTTCCTTGTCGACCGCAAGCTCGATATGCAGATCCGAGGTATCGACCTCGAGGTCCTTGTCCTTGAACTGCTCGAGCCGGAGCTTGTCCAGCGCATCGGACGAGTTGGAGATCAGCTCGCGCAGGAAGATGTCCTTTTCCGAATAAACGGAGTGAATCATCAGCTCCAGCAGCTGGCGGGTCTCGGCCTGAAACTCGAGTTGCTCGACGTGCGTGGTCACTGCAGTCCCCTTCGAAACGCGAAATTCGACGCCCGCCATCGTACGCAAAGGCTGCGACGTGCAGTTATGCAGGTGCAGCGGGCGCGGTGATCACGAGCGCGAACAGTGCGCGCCTCAGGCTGGGTTCGAGGACAGGTACGGCGCGGACAGGTCGTCCACGAACGGCACCGCGGTGTCGGCCGGGCCGCTCATCCATTCGCGCAGCGCCTTCGTGGCGAGCACATCGTCCTCGTTGTAGGCGAGGATGCGGGTGCGCTGCGTGGTGTCGGGCTCGCCCTCGTAGCCGACGGCCTCGCGGTACCAGGCCATCGACGCCTCGCCGCCCGCCTCCGCGTCCCGCCAACCGAATCCGGCGACCGGAGCAATCTTCTTGAGGCCCTTGCCGTTCGGACACACAAACTGATCGCTCACCACTTGGTAGATGTCGACCCACTCGGGGCTGTTGATGAACGCGCGAATCTGTTCGACGGTCGGTACGCCCGGTGCGCCGGCGAACCGCCGCGCCGAATCGAGCAGCCACTTGTCCTCGGCTGCACGCGAATAGCAGTAGGCAGCAAAGGTTTTGCCCTGCTTGACCGCGTCCGCGCGGATCCGCATCAGCCAGGTCCAGAACTCCGCGAACGAGCGCGCCTCGTCGTGCGTCGGTAGCGGTTCCCACGTCACGAACGGGTGGTATTTCGACGTTTCGGCTGCCACGTCGTTCAGCAGCGCGCCCCACAGATAGGCGCCATGCTCCTGGAAGCTCTCCAGGTCGACGTCGACCTCTATATCGGCGCGCGGCACGGTGACGTGCTCGACGCGACGAACCAGGGATGCGCCGGCCAGCCAGGCCCGCGCGGTGAGCACTGTGTCCTCGAAGGGACCGTGTTGCCATTTCTCCGGCGCCGGCCCGTTCCAGCGCGCGAGGTCGTCGATCGTGCGGACGCCCTCCTCGCGCAGTACCTCGGCGCGCGAACCGATCGCGACCAGGCTGACGTCGTGTCGTTCGGCGAGCCACGACTGGCAGCGCGGCCACCACGGACACGACCGGCATTCGGGAACCTGGGAGGGCTCGGTTTCGATCTCGCCGCGCGCCACCGTGATGCGGTCGGCATAGCGGCGGTCGTACTCGTCGAGCAGCGGCCCGAGGTCGTGCACAAGGATGCAGTCTGCGCCGTAGCCGATCGCCCCGCCGAGCAGTGCGGGACTGGCGAGGCCGTGCCGCTGCAGCATTCGGTAGATATGCGCGAGCCGCATCTGGTCGCGTGGCTGCGAGCGAACCTTGCGCAGCGGGTCGGTGGCCGGCGCCCACACGTAGAGGTCGGATGTGATCGCGGCGCCCTCCAGAATGGTCGGGTCCGAGCGAGGATCGGTGACCTTGTGGTTCACCACAATCACGGGGATGTAGCCGCCGCGTTCGTGATCCCGGATCAGCAGCTCCGCGACGCCCTCGCGGCCGGTGTCCGATTCGGAGGGCAGTACGGCGTCCCAAATATGGCTCTCGCCGTCGGCAAAGGCCTGCATTGTCGCGGCCGACCGCGTCGACCAGGAACCCTCGCGCGAGATGCTCCGACCGCCCACGACCGCACCGATGAGGTCACGGACCGATGAGCGCTGCGCCATCGCTGCATCGCGGCGCTGCTTGACCCCCGAGTCCTCGGTTGCGCCCGCGACGAGCTGCGGGAAGGTGGTGTCGAGGTGCAGCCGATGTCGGCAGGACATCAGCCGGCGAGGGCCGACGAATACACCTCGGCGTGACGGCGCGTCATCCGTACTTTGTTGCGCGCCGGTTTGCGGACCGTTCACGACTTCTCCGTTGCGTTGCACGATGGGTGAATTATTACCGCCTGGTGCGACATCATCGCGGGCACTTCGGCCGACCCGATAGGGTGAGCCTGATCGGGACACCGCCACGGATTACAAGTGAAAGGCCGTCGATGGGGTTGTTCAAGAAGCGCAAATCCCGCGCGACCCGCAAGGCCGAGGCGAAGGCACTGGAGAAGAAGGCAAAGCTCGAGGCCAAGCTGAGCGCCAAGAACGAACGCAAGCGCCTCCGTGAGGACTCCCGCGGGCATCGGAAGCTGGAGAAGGCGCAGATCTCGGCCCTGAAGGCCGAGGAGAAGGCCAATCTGAAGCTCGCCGAGAAGGCGACGAAGGACCCCTTCAGCGTCGCGTCCGTGCGCAAGTACATCGGGGTCGCCCGGGTGCTGATCCCCCTCCTCACCCCGCTCGCTTATCGCGGCGCCACATACCTGCGCGGCCAGATCGACACGCGGCGCGCCTCGCAGCTCGGTGTCGGCGTCGAGCAGCTCGGCGAGTACAGCGGGCACGGCGCGAAGTTGTCGGCGCGCATCGCGAACGCGGAGCATTCGACGGCCCGGCTGGTGGCGAAACACGGCGACGACGCCGAAACGGCGAAGTTCGTTGCCGCGACCCGCGAGCGGCTCTCCGATCTGGACACCGCGGTGCGCACTGCCGAGCACATGCCCGCCCCACGTCGCCGCAGCGCCCATCAGGCGATCTCCGGCGAGCTCAGCGGCATCGAAGCCGATCTGCTCACCCGACTCGGCGTGCGCTGACCCAACGTTCGATGTCCGCCGCACCCGCTCCGAATCGCCTGCGCGGCGTGTTTGTCGGCGCGGGTGCCGGCGCGCTCACCGTCGCCGCACACGGTCTCGGCGGCGGCGCGTATCCGGACTCGGCCGCGCTTGCCATCGTGCTGGTGCTGGCCGCTGCCGTCGGCGGATGCGCGGCCTCGTTGCGTGCCATCGGCCCGGCCGCGGCCCTCGCCCTACTCGGCATCGGGCAGCTCGCCGGTCACGTCACGCTCGGCGCACTGACCGCCCATCAGCACGCCCCGTCGGCGCTCGGCCCGCTGCTGATGGTGAGCGCCCATTGCATCGCCACGGTGCTTTGTGGCGCATTGATTCTCGCCGTCGAACGACTGCAGGCCTTCGTGGATGCCGTCGCACGGCTGGCGACCATACGGTTCACCCCTGCCGGATGTTCCTGGCACACAGAGACTTTCATGGCGGCATCGCCGGTCGGCGGCACCTCCCCCAGCCCGATCTCTCGGCGCGGACCTCCCCTGGTGGCGGCCTGACGGCCATCCTTCGACCACCAATCCGATAGTCCCAGAGAGAAACTCATGAACAGCGTTATTTCGCGTGTCCTTTTCACGATCGCCGCAGCGGGTTCCGCCGTGCTGCTTTCCGCCGGCATCGCCGCGGCCCATGTCACCGTCGATGCGCCCGGGGCCACCCAGGGCGGCTACTCCGTGCTCACCTTCAAGGTGCCAACCGAGTCGCTCACCGCCACCACGACGAAGCTCACCGTTACGCTGCCCGAGTTCAAGTCCGCCCGCCCGCAGCCGATGCCGGGCTGGCAGTCCACCATCGAAAAGAACGCCGATCAGGAGATCACCTCGGTGACCTGGACCGCGGATCCGGGCGCACCGGGCATCCCGCCGGGCTACTTCCAGCAGTTCCCGCTGTCGGTTGGCCCGCTGCCCGAGGCGGAGGAGCTCAGCTTCTCGGCCACCCAGACCTACAGCGACGGACAGGTTGTCGCCTGGGATCAGGCGGAGAAGTCGGACGGCAGCGAGCCCGAACACCCGGCTCCGTCAATCACCCTGGCCGAGGGCCATGGCGGCGACCACCACGGCGGCGCCGCCATGCCCATGCACGATATGGACGAGGCGTCCGACGAATCGGATTCCGACTCGACAGCGATCTGGCTCGGCGGCATTGCCCTCGTGGTCGGCGCAATCGGGGCGGCGTTCGGCATCGGCGCATTCCTCCGCGGACGCCGGTCGTGAAGCGCCTGCTGATCGCGATATTCGTCATCGCGATCGGCGCACTGCTCGGTGCAGGACCGGCCGCGGCCCATTCCGTGGTGGTGTCGAGCGAACCGCCGAACGGCGAGCGCGTCGAATCCGGCCCGGACCGGGCGAGCGTCACATTCAACGAAGCGCTGCAGGAGAGCTTTGCCGCGTTGACCGTGACCGGGCCCGACGGGAACCTGTGGTCCAACGGTGAACCGGCGGTGCAGGGCGCGACGGTCAGTGTCGGCCTCGGCGAACTCGGACCGGTCGGTGACTACACCGTCGCATACCGCGTGACGTCCGCGGACGGACATGCGGTGACCGGTACCCGCACCTTCACGCTCACCCAAGAGGGCAGCGGGACCCCGTCCGCAACGACGGAAGCGACCGACGACTCCGACGACGGCCTGCCGATCTGGCCGTTCGTGGTGGTTGCCGTCGTGCTGTTCGCGGGTGGGCTGGCGTTCGTACTGCGCAAACCCAAGAACGGCTGAGCGATGGTGGGCACGGCCACCTATTCGGAACGGTGGCGCATCGCGCTGGCCGTGCCCACCACCATGCTCGGCGTCCTCCTGGCGTGGGCGCTCGCTGCGCCGGCAACACCGCAGGCCTTAGGCATGGTCCGCGCGCTCGCCGATGGCCTCGGCGCTGTGGCGATCGGGCTCGCCGCCCTCCCTCGCCTTGTGCCGGGCCGTGCCTCGAGCGCGCCCGACTGGCGTTCGATTGCCGCGGTCGCCGCCGTGTGGTCCGCCTGCGAGGCAGCGCTTTTGGTCCTCACCGCGGCCGATGTGGAGAACCGGATCGCAACCGAGTTGGACGTGGAGGGCCTTGCCGATTTCGTTCGGGACATCAACTCCGGTCGCGTCGGCATTGTGGTTCTCGCGCTGACCCTGGCGGTCGCGGTGTATGCGGCGTTCCGGTTCCGCACCGTCCCGGCGAATCCGCGTGGCCGGGCAGTCCCGACCGGTGGCGCCGACGTCGCGCTCGTGTTGGCGGCTGTCGCGCTGGTGCTGCGCCCGATCACCGGGCACATGTCGCAGCAACTGTTCGGCTCGATCCTCGCGGCAGCACACACCCTCGCCGCAGCGCTTTGGTTCGGGTTGCTCGTCGCCATCGCACTGACCGCCCGAACGCGCCGCGACTGGGCGGAACTGCTGCCGTCGTACTCGGTGTGGGCGGTGCGGTGCGTGATCGTGCTGGGCGCGACAGGGGTGATCAACGCGCTCGTGCGCCTCGGCGGCGTCGGCGACCTGCTCGACACCGGCTACGGACGGATCGTTGTCGCCAAGCTCGCCGCGTTCGCGGCGCTGGTCGTGCTCGGTTGGTGGTGGCGTCGCACATGGGTGGTCGCGGCGAGCGCGCACCGAACCGATGCCGAGGTTTCCCTGCGCCGGGCGATCCTCGAGGCGTGCGCCACCGCAGCGGTTTTCGGGCTCGCGGCGGTGCTCGCTGTTACCGCGTAGCCAGTTGACCGTGCACATCCGATGACGTGAATGGAAGATTTGTTGCGTTGAACGGTGAACGCTTCCGTTCACTCCGGAGATGGGAACAGGTTCATCCACAGCGCTGGATTCATCCACAGCGCGGATTCATGACGCGCCGCGAAGCACGGCACTGGCCATTCCCGGCGACACTGCCGCGACGGCGCGAATCAGCTCGACATATCGCGGCCGAAGATCCACCGGCCGGGTCCGAACCGCGCTCACTATCCACTCGGCAGCCTCTTCAGGCGTGAGCGTCGGGAAGCCGCGATAGTCCTCCGTTGGAGCGATCATCGGCGTCTTCACCAGCGGAAAATGCACCGTGGACACATGAATTCCCTGGTCGGCCACCTCGGCCGCGAGGCTGCGCCCGAATGCGGTCAGCGCCGCTTTCGAGGCGTGGTAGGCCGCGAACTTCGGCATGATCTCCGCGGGCACTCCCCACGTAGCCACATTGATGACGTGCCCCTCGCCGCGCTCGATCATCGCGGGCAACAGCCCGAGGGTCAGCCCGACCGGCCCGAAATAGTTGATGGCCATCGTGCGCTCGAAGTCGTGGAAGCGGTCGACCGAGTCGGCCACTGTGCGGCGAATCGAGTGGCCCGCGTTGTTGATCAAGACATCGGCGCCGCCCCACCGCGAGTGGATTTCCTCGGCGAGCCCACGCACCGCATCCTGATCGGTGAGGTCACACGACAGCGCGTGCGCGCGTCCGCCCTTGCCCACGATGTCGTCGCGGACGGACTCGAGTTCGGTCGCGCGGCGCGCCACGAGAACCACCTCCGCGCCGAGTTCGGCGAGTCGGTTTGCAGTGGCCAGGCCGATTCCGGAAGATCCACCGGTCACGACGATCAGCCGGTTGGTGATCCGATCTCCATCGGCCGGCCACAGTGACGCGATCGTCCGCCGCACGGATGGGAGCGGGGCGAGCATCGGTTTCATCAGCCAGTTCGGAATCGGGTTCGGCATCCGTACACCATCGCACGCTGCCCAGCTAATCCACAGCGCACTTTCCGCAGTTCAGCGCGTGTGACCAGTGTCCGATTCGGGTACATCACGCCTGTGAGCACCGGCGAGCTTCCCACCATCGGCGTCGAAGAAGAGCTGCTGCTCATAGATCCCGTGACGGGGCATCCGGTCGCTCGCAACCGAGACGTCGCGAATGCGGCCAAGGATCTCGGGCTCGAGCTGCAACTCGAGCTCACCACCTGTCAGGTGGAGACGACGACCCCGGTGGTGTCGAGCAGCGCGGAGTTGCGCCACCACCTCGTCGAGTTGCGTTCGACCGCGATACGCGCGGCGCGGTCGGTGGGGGTCGGCGTGCTGGCGACCGGTGTACCGCCCACGGTCCCCGATTCGTTTCCTGTCACCGACAGTCCTCGGTACCGGCGGATCGCAGAGCACTACGGCATGCTCGCGCACGAACAGGGCATCTCGGGATGTCATGTGCACGTTGCGGTCCCGGACCGGGAGGCCGCGGTCCAGGTGAGCAACCATCTGCGGCCCGCCCTGCCAATACTGCTTGCGCTGACCGCGAATTCGGCGATTTACCGGGACGCGGACAGCGGCTTCGCGAGCTGGCGCCGCGTGTTGTGGTCGCGTTGGCCGGCCGCCGGTCCGCCCCCATATTTCCAGTCGGCCAAGCACTACGACGAGTTGAAGGCAACGCTCATCGACAGCGGCCTGATCCTCGACGACGGCATGGTCTATTGGGACATCCGGGCGTCGGAGAACTTCCCGACCATCGAGGTGCGTATCGCGGACGTCCCCGCGACCGTTGAGGAGACGGTGTGCTTCGCGACGATCGTGCGCGCGCTGGTACTCACCGCACTGCGCGAACTCGATGCAGGCAATATCGCGCCGGAAGTGTCCGACGGTGCGGTCCGCACTGCCCAGTGGCTGGCGTCGCGGGACGGTTTGGCGGGCAACGGGTTCGACCTTCGAACCAGCACATCGCGACCCGCGGCCACGCTGCTCGACGAGATGATCGAGCACGTCCGTCCCGCGCTCGATGACCTCGGCGAGTACGACAAGACGATCGCCGGCCTTCGGGTGCGAAACACCCAGGGCAACGGTGCAATCCGGCAGCAGCGTGCCTTCGCAGCGGGCGGCATCGATGCCGTGGTGGCCGAGGCCGCCCGCCTGACCAAGCCGTGAACGGAAGATTCGTTGCGTTAGACGGAGTGAACGCTTCCGTTCACTCCGGAAAGAGCAACTGTGATCAGCGCCCCGGCAAGCGCTGCAGCGCACGGAACATCGGCACGAACGACTTCTGCCAGACGTTCTGCGACACACCCTTCGGCGGGTCGAGCGTCATCACGCGGCTCGTCGCCACGGTCTGCGACTCGCAATACTTGAGCAGACCTTCCGGACCGTGCCGGCGGCCGACACCGGAGGCCTTCATGCCGCCCATCGGGGCCGCGGTGCTGCCGAACGCAGGCGCGTAACCCTCGTCGACATTCACAGTGCCGCTCTTCAGCCGCGCCGCGATGGCCTCGCCCTCGGCTGTCGAGCCCGCCCACACGCTGGCGTTCAGGCCGTAGTCGGTGTCGTTGGCGCGCTCGATCGCTTCCTCGATGCTGTCGACCGGGTAGATCGACACCAGCGGACCGAACGTCTCGTTGCGCGCGCACTCCATCTCTTCGGTGACGCCGGTCAGCACGGTCGGCTCGTAGAACAGCGGGCCAATGTCGGGTCGGGGGTTGCCGCCCGCAATCACCTTGGCGCCCTTCACCTTCGCGTCGTCGACATGGCTGGAGACGGTCTTGACCTGGTCCTCGGAGATAAGACTGCCCATGTCGGCGCTGAAGTCGTAGTCCGCGCCGAGCGCCATGTCGCGTACACGCGCACCGAACTTCTCGGTGAACTCGTCGAACACGGCGCGGTCGACGTAGATCCGCTCGATCGAGATGCACAGCTGACCGGCGTTCGAGAAGCACGCGCGGGTCGCGGCGCGAGCCACGACGTCGAGGTTCGCGTTCTTGGTGACGATCATCGGGTTCTTGCCGCCGAGCTCGGCCGAGAAGCCGATCAGCCGGCGCCCGCACTGCTCGGCCAGCGTCCGGCCGGTGGCGGTGGAGCCGGTGAACATCAGGAAGTCGCAGTTCTCCACGATCGCGGTGCCCACCACCGAACCGGGACCGGGCACCACAGCGAGCACGTCGCGCGGCAGTCCCGCCTGGTACAGCAGCTCGGCGCAGGCCAGCGTGCAATACGGGGTCTGGCTGTCCGGCTTCACGACTACCGCGTTGCCGGCGATCAGCGCCGGGATCGAGTCGGAGATCGACAGCGTGATCGGGTAGTTCCACGGCGAGATCACGCCCACCACGCCCTTGGGGTGGTAGTTGACGACGGCCTTGGTAAGCGACGGCAGCAGGCCCTGCACGCGCTTCGAGGCGAGCAGCTTCGGCGCGGTCCGCGAGTAGTAGCGCGTGTTGAGCAGGACGTCGACGACCTCTTCCTGGGCCGCCGACCGCGCCTTGCCGGTCTCGGCCTGGGCGACGTTCATCAGGAACTCACGCTTGGCGACAACCAGTTCGCGGAACCGCTCGAAGACGGCGACCCGGTCTTTCACCGGCACCTTGGCCCACCGCTCTTGCGCAACGCGTGCCTTGGCGAAAGCGGCCGTCACATCCTCGGCGGTGCCGACCGGGATGGTGGCGATCTCCTTGCCGGTGAACACCTCGTCGACCGACCGGGATTGCCGGGCGTCGGGGTCCTCGATCGCGGCGAACTGCCGCATGCGTGCGAAATCGGCAGCGGACGGTGCAGGCATCGTCGCCTCCCTACTAATCAGTAACTTGGAGTTACAGACAAACTACCCCGCGGCGCGTGATCCGTCACCAGGGTGGCACCCTCAGCGCGACACTCGAATCACATCACTGCAGCTCAACACCTCACCCGCGGTCGACCGCCTGCCGCCGGCTATGGCCCGCCAATTTGCCGATTCGTCCGCTTTCCCGGCACTCTGTAGCCATGTTCTCCCAGACGAAGCCCACCTGGTTCCAACGGGTGAGGTATGTCTGCGGTGCGACGCTGCCCGACTCGATGCGCGAGTGGGTGCTCGAGGACCAAACCGGCCCCGGCGCCACGCGGCGCTACCTGCTGCGGTTCCTGCTCCCGATGATCCCGGTCCTGTCGCTATTCCTGCTGGTCCCCGGCCCGAGCTGGATGGGCCCGTCGATGATGGCCCTGCTGTTCATCCCCCTGGTGTACTTCACGATCGCGCTCACCTACGTCTACCGCCGCTCCCGCCTCGTCAAGCATGGCCTCGATCCGGAATTGGCCCGCAAGTCGGAGCAGGCACGCGAGGACGCCGTCCGTAGCGACTACGAACGGCGTCACGGGCGCTGAGTTACCGCCAGTTCCCGAGCACCAAGTCATTCGGATCAGGCGCGCCCTGACCTGATTCGAGCAGCGATTTCAGGCTCAGCAGGAACGCCGCCCACTTGGTGCTGCAGTGGTACATGAACTCCACCGGCTGCTCCCACCCCTGATGCTGGAAGAGCACGACGGTGAAATCGTCGGCTCGCGTGAGCTTCCAGTCGATCCGGGTGCCGATCCACTCCTCGGGCCCGTCGATGACTTCCCACAGCACGTGTTCGTTCGGCGCAAGCTCGAGCACTTTCATGTCGAATCCGCCTTCCATGAAGCGGAATTGGAGCTCGCCACCGAGGCTGTCACCGGAGCCGGTGGTGTTGCTCGCCCACCAGCGGGATAGTCCGTCGGCCGTGGTGAGCGCCGAATAGACTTCGGCCAAGGGAGCTTTGACGCCGATCCTGTGCAGAATGTCCACCATTTCGAATCTTCCTTCCCATGCCTACTTCTCTTGTTCGGTTTCTTCTTGTTGTTCCGTCGCGCGCGCGATGGTCTCCGCGATGCGCCTGATCCGGCGGAGCCGGGTATCCCAGGCAGTGCCGACCGAATTCAGTTGCGCGACAGCGCGTGCGAGCTGTTCGTCGTCCACGCGATACCTCCGCTCCCGGCCGACCGGCACGACGTGCACCAGTCCGACTCGGTCGAGGACTCCGAGATGCTTCGCAATCGCTTGCCGGGTCACCGGCAACTGCTCGCTCAGGCTCGTGGCAGTCCCACCGTCCGATGCGAGGAGCAGATCGAGCATCCGACGGCGGGTGGGATCGCCCACCGCGGACCAGAGATCGTCATCGACTTTCGTACTCACAGACTGCGCACCAGACCCGCCGCATATTCGCCGAGCTGCGGCACGTAGGTGTCCCAGCCAGAGATGTGGTCCTTGTAGTGGTGCGCCAATGTCGCCTCCTCCCAACCCATCTCCCGGAACCCCGACTCGGTGAGGCGAAGTTGGGTGCCCGTGCCGGACGGGCTGAGTTCGAAAGTGACCAGCAGCGAACGCTCGTCGTCGAGGTTCCCGTCGGGATGGCACCAGCGGAACGAGAACAGTCGGGGCGGGTCGGAATCCACCACCACCATCGGGACGACATCCACTCGCTCGCCCCACACCAGTTCACCGGTCCCGCCGGGTGTCGACTCGAATTCGGCCTCGTCAGCCCACCACTGCGAGACGTGCTCGGGCTTGCTGACCACCTCGAAGACAATTTCGGGGGGCGCCTCAACGTAAATCTCGCGCACGATGTTGCCGTATTCCATCCGGTTCACCTTCCGCTATATGCAACCTTTTGTTGCACTTCACGGTAGACCCATCAGCTGGTTCGCGCAACCATTGGTTGCATATTGCCGACCCGCTGCGCAGTGCGTCGGATCGCGCGCGTCCGGCAATCAACGACGATCATTGGCCGCATGGAAAGTGCGAGCGTCCAAAGCGTCGACACAGTCCGAGCGGCCTACTCGGCCAGGGCGCAGGAGTACATCGATCTCTTCGGCTCGATGACGTCGGTACATCCATCGGACCAGGCTTTGGTGAGCGCTTGGGCCGGTACGCTCACCGGACCAGTGCTCGACGCCGGGTGTGGTCCGGGACAGTGGTCGGGATTTCTGGCCGAACGTGGACTGGCAGTGCGCGGGATCGACAAGGTTCCCGACTTCATCGAGCGGGCGCGTGGAGAGCTTCCGGACATCGCCTTCGAACTCGGTGGCTTCGAGAAATTGGGCGTCGCGACGGGATCACTGGGTGGTGTGCTCGCCTGGTACTCGCTCATTCACTACAGCCCGCAGGAGATACGGGTCCCGCTCGCGGAGTTCGCGCGTGTGATCGGGTCGGGCGGAGGATTGTTGGTGGGCTTCTTCGATGGAGAGTCGATCGAGAGTTTCGATCATGCCGTCACCACTGCCTATCGATGGCCGGTGGCTGACCTCGACCAGGAGCTGGTCACGGCCGGCTTCGAGGTGGCCGAGACCCACAGGCGGACGGGGAGCGGCTACCGGCCACACGGCGCGATCATCGCGCGCAGGCTCTGAGCCCGCTAGGGCCGAAAGACATATCGCCGCGCACTCTTTCGAGTACCCGCGCATGCCCGGGCGTGCGCGGTCGCGGCGAAAGGTGCGCGGCGGGAGAGGTTTACGCGATCCGGTTGCGCACCAACTTACCCAGCTCGACCAGGAAGAACACGCCGATGGCGAGCACGATGGTGAAACCCCAGTCCGCTGCCGGCAGGGCTGCCGAGCCGAACCAGGTGTGCATGAACGGTGCGTAGACGAAGATCAGCTGCAGCACGATCATGGCGAGGCAGGTCCAGCCGACCATCGAATTTCCGCGGAAGACCTCCATCCGAACGCTCGACGAGTTCAGGAAGCGGCAGTTGAACAGGTAGGCCACCTGACCGAGCACCAGCATCGTCACCGCGGCGGTCTGCGCCTCCTCTATCGAGTGGTCACCGGAATCGGCGATGAAGTACACCGCGATCGTTGCGCCCGCGACCACGATCGAGACGTAGGCGATCATGGCCAGTTCGCCGGCACCCACCAGTGACGCCTTGCCCACGCGTGGCGGTCTCGTCATGATCCCCGGTTCGGCAGGCTCGAAGACAAGTGCGAGCGAAAGTGTCACTGCCGTAACCATATTCACCCACAGGATCTGCGTGGGCTCGAGCGGCAAGGTGAAGCCGAACAGCACCGCAAGCAGGATCACGAGCGACTGCGCGCCGTTGGTCGGCAGAAGGAACAACACCGACTTGCGGATGTTGTCGTAGATCCGGCGGCCCTCTTCCACCGCCCGTTCGATGGTGGCGAAATTGTCGTCGGCAAGAACGATTCCCGCGGCCTCCTTGGTGGCCTCGGTGCCCTTGATTCCCATTGCCACACCGATATCTGCACGCGTAAGCGCAGGAGCATCGTTCACGCCGTCGCCGGTCATCGCGACGACTTTGCCGTGCGCCTGGAGCGCGCTGACGATCCGGATCTTGTGCTCGGGACTCGTCCGGGCGTAGACATCGACGTCGTTGACTACTTCGCGCAGGCGGGTCTGACTCATTGCCTCGAGTTCGGCGCCGGTGAGGACCTCCGCACTGGCATCGGTGACGATGCCCATTTCCTTCGCGATGGCCCGTGCGGTGCCGGCGTGGTCACCGGTGATCATCTTGACCCGGATCCCCGCGCGGTGGCATTCCGCGATCGCGTCGACGGCCTCGGGCCGAGGCGGGTCCACAATGCCGACGATGCCGAGAAACGTGATCCCCTCCGCCACATCGTCGATATCGACCGTTTCCTTGCCGGGGTCCGCGGATTTGCACGCTGCAGCAAGTACACGCAGGCCCTGGGCGCTGAGCCGGTCCACCTGGTCCTCCCACCAGAGCCTGTCGCACTGCTCGATCGCACCGTTCGGGCCAAGCTGGGTGAAGCTTCGCTCCAGCAGTCGGTCCGGCGCACCCTTGAGCAGCAACACGCGCCGACCGTCCGGGGTGTCATTGAGGGTGACCATGAACTTGTTCACCGATTCGAACGGCACCACGGCGATCCGCTCGTAGGGGACATCATCGAGACCGGCCTTCATTCCCAGCACTCGCAAGGCGCCCTCGGTGGGTTCACCGACGAGCCGCCAGTCGTCGTCCTTGTGCATCAGCCGGGCGTCATTGCAGATCGCGAAGGCCTCGACCAGCGCTGCGAGTTCGGCATGCCCGTCGAGAGTGGCCGCGGCCCCCGCGAACTCGATCGAGCCGTCGGGTTGATAGCCGGTTCCGGTGATTTCGTAGTCCCCGGCCCTCGTGACAATGGTGCGGGCGGTCATTTCGTTCTGAGTCAACGTGCCGGTCTTATCGGAGCAAATCACGTTGACCGCGCCAAGTGCCTCTACCGCAGGCAACTTGCGAGTGATCGCGCGGCGCTTGGCCATCTGCTGGACGCCGAGCGCAAGCGTGATCGTCACGACGGCCGGTAGTCCCTCGGGGATCGCGGCGACTGCGAATCCGATTGCCGCCGAGATCAAATCGTCGACGGCGAAATCGTGGATCACCTTGCCGATCACGAGCATGACCGCCGCCATGCCCAGGATCAGCAGGGACAACTGCGTCCCGAACCGGTCCAGCTTGCGAGTCAGCGGGGTATCGAGTGATTCGACCTGCTCGATGAGCGTTTGGATACGGCCGAGTTCGGTGTGTTTGCCGGTGGCGGTGACGACGCCGATCCCAGTTCCGGTGGTGACGATCGTGCCGGAGTAAACCATCGAATGGCGGTCGCCGAGTCCGGCATCGGACTCGACGTGTGCGGTGTCCTTGTTGGTAGGCACCGACTCGCCGGTCAGTGCGGATTCCTCCACCTGGAGGTTGATCGCCTCGAGCAACCGCATGTCGGCTGGAATGCGGTCCCCTGAGCCGATGCGGACGATATCGCCCGGCACCAGCGTCTCCGCGTCGACAGAGATCCACTCGCCGTCCCGTCGCGCCTGAGCAGACAGCGACAGCATGTTGCGGATTCCGGCGAGCGCCTGCTCGGCCTTGCCCTCCTGGATATAGCCAACGATGGCGTTCACCAGCGCGACAGCGATGATCACCCAGAAATCGATCCAGTCTCCGAGGATCGCCTTCAGCACGCCCGCGCCGATCAGGATGTAGATCAAGATGTTGTCGAACTGGACGAGGAAGCGCCGCCAAGCCGGCTTCTTTTCGGGTTCGGCGAGCTTGTTGGGCCCGTGCTCGGCGAGCCGCGCCGTGGCATCGCCCGAGTTCAGCCCCTCTTTCGAGGTGGCCAGGGCGGCGAGTACCTCGACCCTGCTCCGCGCGTGCGCGGACCCTCCACTGTCGACTCGATCGGCTTCGATTCGAACTTCGGACATCCGCGCTCCCCTTCAGCTGACGTACCTGCCATGCGATGGATCGCTCTGCTTCCGATGCTTCCACGGGCGGCGGCCGCTTGCTCGGTGTTGACGTGCGCCCGATCACGCCGGGGCGGAAGCTACCGTTGAGTACGTGACTGACTCCGCGACGCCCACCGAGCCCATCGCCACCGCCGACCTCGCCGACGAGATCGGCCCGGACATCCGCAGCTGCGATACCCAGTTCCGTCAGTTCGGCGGGCGCGAGGCCTTCTCCGGCCGCGTCACCACCATCCGCTGCTTCCAGGACAACCTGCTGGTCAAGCAGACGCTCAGCGAGCCGGGCAACGGCGGCGTGCTGGTCGTGGACGGCGGCGCGAGCGTGCACACCGCGCTGGTCGGCGACATTATCGCGGGCCGCGGCGTCGACAACGGCTGGTCCGGCGTGATCGTGAACGGCGCGGTGCGGGACTCCGCGATCCTGCGCACGCTCGACATCGGCATCAAGGCGCTCGGTACCAACCCGCGCAAGAGCACCCAGACCGGGTCAGGTGAGAAGAACGTGCCGGTCGAGATCGGCGGCGTCACCTTCGTTCCCGGCGAGATGGCCTACAGCGACGCCGACGGCGTCGTGGCCCGTGCCGAGTAGTTCTCGACCGGAATTCGCGTAGTCGAGTACTCGCGAACCGGACACCGCTCGTCCGCACTCTGGACCCCGACAGTTTCCACGGTCGGCCGGCAGCCCGTCGGCCGACCGAAACGTAAAGGGGTCCATCATGTCTCGATTCAGCACGCGCTTCACCGATCCACCGAGCACGCTGGCGGAGCTGGCCGCCAACCCGCCTGATCGGGACGCGACCGGCTCCGCCGATCTCGACATCGAGTTCGCACTCGACCTGCCGACCACCGAAGCACAGGTGGCTCAGTCCTCGACGGCCGCGCTTTCCGTTGCCGCAGACGGCAGTACCGCCGAATCGTCGGCCACCGAACTGCGGATCAGCTATCGGCCCAGACGGCTCGGCGAGCGCACGATTCCGGCGTCGGTACTCGTCGAGATAGTCGAGTCACCGGATGCGGCGATCGCCGCCGAGGTGGAAGCACAGCTGCGCGAATCGCTGGGCGGCGATGTAAGCAAGGCGACGCCCGAACAGCTCGACGAGGCGGACGCGTTATTCGGCAAGCGGGTAGCGGCACTGCCGAAGATCAGCACGGATGCCGGTGTGCCGGAACATCTTCCGGTCCGTTCGACACCCGAGGCCGCACCGGCCGGGCTGCCCGCGGCGTACTACCCGCAGGTTTCGCACGCGGACGCCGGCGCTCGTCCGCAGCCGACCACCGTCTTCCTGCCTGAGAATCGGCAGGTGCTGTGGGACACCGCATATCCGTGGGGGTGCAACGGCCTGGATTCCACGCCACGCGGCAGCGCATCGGGCTGCATGGTCGGACCCCGGCACGTGCTGACCTGCTCGCACATCGTGGACTGGCGGGCCGACGGATCCGCGGGCTGGATGGATTTCGTGCCCGGATTCTTCGACCGGCTACCCGGACCGTTCGGCACCGGCCGCGCGATCAAGTACTACAGCTTCCGGAAGGTGATACCGCCGCTCGATACCGACGAGTTGCGGCACGACTACATCGTTGCCGTGCTCGACTGGCGCATCGGCGACCGAACCGGCTGGCTCGGCTCGCGGTCCTACACCGACGCGTGGGATGGCAACGCCTGGTGGACGCACGTCGGATATCCCGACGACTTCGGAGGCCGGCGTCCGACTTGGCAGGGCGGCATCTCATTCGACGGCGACAATGCCCAGCCGGACAGCAACGAGTCGATCTACCACTGGGGCGACGTCGCGGTTGGCCAGTCCGGTGGCTCGTTCTTCGCGTGGTGGGACGGGGTGCCGCACACCGTTGCGGTGCAGAGCGCGCACGATTCGGGGCGCAACTACGCGAGCGGCGGGTCGTTCATTCCGAACCTGATCAACCAGGCGCGCACCGAATTCCCGTGAGCGTCACGACACCTCGGTGATGCCCACCGTCGGGAAGAAGAAGCACGATGCCTCGCCGTTCTGAACGGTTCCGAACACAGCGGCGAGCACCGTGCCTTCCCCGGTCTGTACCGGCACTGCCCGCACGCCGCCGAGCGGCATCGTCGAGGTCAGGAACGATTTCACCGCCGAGGAGACGGCCGGGCGGGCGGCCTCGGGCAGGGTCGGCGGGATCGCCGCCTCGGCGGTCTCCGCAACCGTGCCCATCGGCGCGAAACCACCCTTGAGCGTGTCCATGTTGAACCAGGCCACCTGCATGCCGGTGGTCTTGTCGCCGTCGGACGCGAGGCCGTACGGCACGAACGCGAACAGCGTCTGGCCCGCCTGCACCGCATCGACCGGCCCGATCAGCGGCAGGGTGATTTTTGGCCATGGTCCGGGCACCGCTCCGGCAGCGGCAGGTGCCGCGTCGAGCGGGAGCCTCGAACCGCCGGCGCAGAACGGTGCGGCCGTCGGGTACAGGAATGTGTCGATGCCAAGCTTGGCCATCCCCTGCACCGCCGACTGGTAGCCGTTCATCAGATCGGACGCGGCGGCCGCCTCTGCGACGCCGACCTTGATGATCGCTTCGGCGGCGCTGAGACTATTCGCGTCTTCGACACGGTGACTATTCGGATCGCTCGCGTTGGACTCGAGCGTGTCGATCGCGATGGCGAGCGGGGACGGCGCCGGCCCGGGATCGGAGTTCGCAATACCGGGAACCACGAGGCCTACCCCGGTGGGAACTGCCAGGCCCATGCCGGTGAGGAACACGAGCCAGACCCTGGCGCGGAAGATTCGAGACGTGCGCATATGAGCTCCTGATCGCATCGCCACAGCCCCACCCCTGTGACTGGTGTTACTTGTGTGACTAGTGGTGCTTGTGTGATCAGTGTGGATACAAGCTCGTTGGTGAGCAAACGCTGACGCGCGCCGTTACCGAACCGGAACGCGTCAGCTCGCTACTACGCGCGCCAGGTGCCCCGCGAGCGAGACGACGTCTCCCGCGTGTAATTGCCGCCCTCGGCGGGTTTCCACCTCATCGTTCACGCGAACGATGCCCTCTGCGATCAGGCTCTTGCCCTCGGATCCGTGCTCGACCAGATTGGCGAGCTTGAGGAACTGGCCGAGCTTGATCGATTCGTCGCGTATCGGCACGTCGATAGGTTCTGACACCCCTCCATACTTCCCCGACCGCGCGACGCGCGGTAGCCGAGGTGGAAGCGCGGAAATAGTAGCCGCCAGCAGCTAGTTTCGACACGTGACCGCGACAGTGGATCCACAGGCGCCCGAAACGTCCACGTTGCCCCCGAGGCGGGTGATCGGACGCAAACACGGACGATTCAGCCAGGTCCCGCATATCGCCGGTCTGGTGCTCGGGATCTTCGCGGCGCTGTGTCTGGTGTGGAGCATCTCGCCGACAATTCGTTATCTCGTGCACGACGTGCGCCAGTACATCGACGACTACTACTTCGACGCGCCGGACACCAGCCTCGCCTGGGCTCTCGTGCTCGGCCTGCTCGCGGGCGCGCTGGCCTCGCGCAAACGGATTGCCTGGTGGCTACTCACGGTCTACCTGGTCCTGGTCGCCCTGGACAATCTCGCCAAGATCATCGAGGACGGAAACGTCCATGCCGCAATCGCACTCGGTGTGCATGTGGTGGTCATAGGCATCCTGATTGCGTCCTACGGCGAGTTCTACACGCGGGTGCGACGCGGAGCGGTGTGGAAGGCGCTCGGCGTGCTGATCGTCGGACTCGTTGTCGGCACACTCGTCGGCTGGGGCATCGTCGCGCTGTTCCCCGGTTCATTGCCCGAGGACCAAACCTTCTACTGGGCGCTCAACCGCGTCACGGGGCTCGTCTTCGTCGACAACGAGAACTTCGACGGGCGGCCGCACGGGTTCGTAAACACACTGCTCGGCCTGTTCGGCGCGCTCGCATTGCTGGCCGCAGTGGTCACGCTGTTCCGGTCGCAGCGCGCGAGCAACGCACTCACCGGCACTGACGAATCCGCCCTTCGCGGGCTGCTCAGTCGCTCCGATGTCGACGACTCGCTGGGCTACTTCGCCACCCGTCGCGACAAGGCGGTCGTGTTCGCCGAGTCCGGCAAGGCGGCGCTCACCTACCGCGTCGAGTTCGGCGTGTGCCTGGCCAGCGGTGACCCGATCGGCCAGCACGAGAACTGGCCGCACGCCATCGACGCCTGGCTCGATCTGGCCGAAAAGTACGGCTGGACACCAGCGGTGATGGGCGCGAGCGAACTCGGCGCCGCCGAGTACCACCGTGCCGGGCTGACCGTGATTCAGCTCGGCGACGAGGCGATCATCAACTGCAAGAACTACTCGCTGAGCGGCCCCGAGATGAAGGTGGTGCGCCAGGCGGTCAACCGTGTGCACAAACTCGGTGTCACCGTGCGGATCCGGCGGCACCGCGATATCCCCGAAGACGAGATGAAGCAGATCGTTCAGCACGCCGACGACTGGCGCGATACCGAAACCGAGCGCGGTTTCTCGATGGCGCTCGGCCGGCTCGGCGACTCAACCGACGGCGACTGCCTGCTTGTCGAGGCAGTTGATCCGGACGGCACAGTGCTGGGCATGCTGTCGCTCGTGCCG
This sequence comes from Aldersonia kunmingensis, assembly GCF_001646865.1. GTDB lineage: Bacteria > Actinomycetota > Actinomycetes > Mycobacteriales > Mycobacteriaceae > Aldersonia > Aldersonia kunmingensis. The sequence continues at coordinate 37,217 of NZ_LRRB01000301.1, forward strand.
TGGGGGCGCAGCGGTGCATCGCTCGACCTGATGCGGCGAAACCCCAAGGCACCCAACGGCGTCATGGAAATGATGGTGTCCGAGCTGGCGCTGTCCAACGTGGTCGTCAAGATCTCGCTGAACTTCGCGGTGTTCCGCTCGGTGTTCGAGGAGGGCGGGCGCATCGGCGCCGGCCCGGTCCTGCGGATGTGGCGCGGTGTGCTGCTGTTCTTCTCGCGGTGGTGGCAGCTCGAGGCGCTCTACCGATCGAACGTGAAGTACCAGCCGGAGTGGGAGCCGCGCTACCTGTGCTTCGACGACAACCGGCAGATTCCGCGAGTCGGCATCGCTGCCGCGTTGGCGGAAGGCTTCATTCCACGACTGATGCACGACGACACGCACGTCCACACCGGCGTCCGGGCGGCGGTGCCGGCGACCATCGCGGGCCTGCACGCGGACGGCAGCGCGCCGGATTTCGTGGAGGCCGAAGCCGAACTCCCGACAGGCCCGCGCCGGCCCGAGCAGGTGCGGGTCCGGATGGCCAAGCTCGACGGCATCGAGGCGGCCGGCATTGACCCGTACCCGGTCGCCTACCCGCCAACCCATGCCGTCGCCGAAGCCCTTGAGTTACCCAGCGGGACCATGGTTCGCCTCGCGGGCCGGTTGCTCCGGATCCGCGACTACGGCGGCGTCACGTTCGCCCTGCTGCGCGACTGGTCCGGTGACATCCAGCTGCTGATCGAGCGCTCCCGCGCCGGCGAGGTGGCCTGCGATGAGTTCGGCGCGCACTACGACCTCGGCGACCTGATCGAGGTGAGCGGCAAGCTCGGCCGCAGCCGCCGCGGCGAGTTCTCGCTGCTCGCCCAGGACTGGCGGATGATCGGCAAGTGCCTGCACCCGCTGCCGGACAAGTACAAGGGCCTATCCGACCCGGAGACGCGGGTTCGGCAGCGCTACGTCGACCTCGCAATCAACCCGCATTCGCGTGAGCTGCTCGTCATGCGCAGCGCAGTGGTGACCTCGCTACGCGACTCCTTCAAGGCCCGCGGCTATCTCGAGGTGGAGACGCCGATCCTGCAGCAGGTGCACGGTGGTGCGAATGCGGCACCGTTCCGCACCCATATCAACGCCTACGACCTCGACCTCTACCTGCGTATCGCGCCCGAGCTGTACCTGAAGCGGCTGTGCGTGGCGGGTATGGAGAGGGTGTTCGAGATCGGCCGCGTATTCCGCAACGAGGGCGTGGACTTCAAGCACAACCCCGAGTTCACGATCCTCGAGGCATACGAGGCGCACAGCGACTACGAGAAAATGATGGTGCTGTGCCGCGAGCTGATTCAGGCTGCCGCGCTGGCCGCGCACGGACGGGAGATCATCCTGCGGCCCGGGCCCGACGGCGAGATGGTGGAAGTGGATATCTCCGGCGAGTGGCCGGTCAAGACGATGCACGGCGCGGTCGCGGAGGCGCTCGGCGTGGATGTCTCCCCGGAGACCTCGCTCGACGAGCTGCGCCGGCTGTGCGACGAGAACGAGATCCCTTACCAGCCGGACTGGGAGTCCGGTGCTGTCGCACAGGAGATGTACGAGCACCTCGTGGAGGACCAGACCGAGTTCCCTACCTTCTATACCAACTTCCCCACCTCGATGTCCCCGCTGACCCGGCCGCATCCGACCATCGCGGGTGTCGCCGCCAAGTGGGATCTGGTGGCCTGGGGTATCGAACTCGGTACCGCCTACAGCGAGCTGACCGACCCGGTCGATCAGCGGCAACGCCTCACCGAGCAGTCCATGCTCGCGGCAGGCGGCGACGAGGAAGCGATGGAACTCGACGAGGACTTCCTGCAAGCCCTCGAGCATGCGATGCCGCCGACGGGCGGTCTCGGCATGGGCGTGGACCGCGTGGTCATGCTCATTACCGGCGGCAGCATCCGCGAGACGCTGGCCTTCCCGCTCGCCAAGCCGAAGTAGGCGCGCAGGCTACGAACGCCGATACCGACGCTCCGGCCGCCCTGCCCTGCCGTACTGCAGGCGAATCTCGAGGTCGCCCTGTTCGAGGTAATACTCGAGGTAGCGGCGTGCGCTCACTCGCGACATGCCTGCCAGCTCCGCACATTCCGTCGCAGAGAGCTCTCCGGCTTTGCCCACCGCGGCGAGCACCACTGTGCCGGTTTCGGCGCTCAGCCCCTTGGGCAGCGGTGCTTTGGCCACCGCCCGAGCCGATCCGAATAGCGTGTCAACCAGAGATTGGTCGGCACTACCGGTTTCGAGCGCGCTCAGCCGGGCGGCAAAGGCGGCCAGCTTCTCTTGCAGCGCAGCGATTTCGAATGGCTTGATGAGATAGTCCGCCGCCCCCCCGTGCAGCGCGGCACTGATCGTGTCGAGTTCGCGCGCGGCGGTAATCATGATGACGCCCACCGGGTTTCCTTCGGCGCGCAGCCTTCTGAGTATCTCCACGCCGGTCAGGTCGGGTAGGTACACGTCGAGCAGAACGAGATCAGGTGCGTGTTCGGCGATCCCGGCGAGCGCGTCGGCGCCGCTGTTCGCCACTCCGACTGTCCGGAAGCCGGGTGTCTTGTCCACAACGCGGCGATGAATCTCGGCGACCATGAAATCGTCGTCGACCACGAGCACGCCGAATACCCGACCCTGCGTCATCGCTGCACCCCCGCCTCAACATGTGGCATTCGCACCGTGAAAACTGCTCCACGCGAGCCGGATTCGAGGTTGCCCACAGCTACCGAACCGCCGTGCTGAGCACTCACCAACCGAACCAGCGCCAGCCCGATCCCCCGCCCGCCGGGCGCGTCCGGCTTGGACGTGACACCGCGGGCAAAGATCGTCTCGCGCAACTCTTCGGGAACACCCGGCCCGGAATCGGTTACCTCGACGAGCAATTCGCCATCGTCGCGCACCCGCACGGTCACCGTCGCATTGGCGCTGCCTTCGGAAACGTCGACGGCGTTGTCGATCAGATTGCCCAGGATGGTGATCACGTCCGTTGACATCGCGGGGTCGAGGGCCGCGAGACGGGAATCGTCGGCGAGGTTAAGTGCCACACCCGATTCGGCGGCCAGCGACGTCTTCGCGATGAGCAATGCCGCGACGGCAGGATCGGCGATGCGCCGCGTGACCGCGTCGCTGATCTCGGCTCGCCGCCGGGTGAGCGTGCCGACGAAATCGGTCACTGCGTCGAACTCGCCGAGTTGGGTGAGCCCGGAAATGGTGTGCAGCTGGTTGGCGAACTCGTGCGTCTGCGCACGCAGGGTGTCGGTGACGCTCTTGTGCGACGTGAGCTGGCTCTGCATCGAGGCCAGTTCGGTGGAATCGCGCATCGTCGTCACGATGCCGACGCGGCGGCCACGGCTGGATGCGGGCCGGCGGTTCAGCGCGAGCACCCGGTCGCCGGTGGACAACACCACGTCGTGCTCGCTGGCGTCGGAACCGAGGAACTGCCGCACTGCGGGATCCAGATCCACGTCCTCGAGGTGGCGGCCGACGGCGCTCGCCGGCAGCCCGAGTAGTTCCTGTGCGCTGTCGTTGAGCAAAGTGATCCTGCCCGAATTGTCGATGCCCACGACGCCTTCCCGGATGCTGTGCAGCAGCGCCTCGCGGTGGTCGGCGAGATTCGCGATCTCGGCAACCTCGAGTCCGCGGGTGTCTCGTTCGAGACGGCGCGCCAGCAGGAAAGAACCCGCGAGTCCCAGCGCGGCCCCGATGCCGAGGTAGAGCAACAGCTGCGCGCCGCCCGCGGTCAGCAGTTGCCAGAGCGACGGATACGCCTCGCTCACCGTCACAATCGCGAGCACATTGCCGTCGATGTCGAGCACGGGCACATGCCCCGCGATCGAGTGATCGCCGGAAACGTCGAGGTCGCCGGACCAGGCACGTCCGGCGGTCACGTCGCTGGCACCGAGTTCCGCCGGGCCGTGCTCACGCGCCGGATCCGATGACACGAGGACCACGCCCCCGGGCGCGACGATCTCGGCCAGGTCCGCTCCGGACAGGTCCACCGCGCGGTCCACCTCCGGCGCGAGGACCTGCGCGACAGCGGGATTGTCGTACTGATCGCGGACTACCGGCGTCGACGCGAGATTCTCCGCGACCGACAGCATCCGCTGCGCACGCAGATCGCCGAACTCGTTGCTGGACAGGTGGACCGACACGGCACCGATAGCGACCAGCACGACCGCGAGCAGGACGACCTGCAGCAGGAGGAAACGCCCCGCCACACTGCGTCCGCTACCGAGCAGTCGTGACCACAAAGAACTCTACTTCCGTTGGTTTCGTATCAGTGACCTGTGTCACTCCCTATTCCAGTATTGCCTCAGACCACATCTGCGAGGAAAGAGGAAGTCATGTCGAGACACCCGCGCGGCATCTGGCTCACCGCGCTGGTCGCGGCGGCCACGGTGCTGGTCAGCGCATGCGGAGTGACCCGCGGTGACGACGACACCGGCCTGCACCGAGTGCGGATGATGGTGCCCAACAGTCCTGGCGGCGGCTACGACCTCACCGCACGGACAGGCGTGAAGATCATGGAAGACCGGGACATCACCGGCCGCGTCGAAGTGTTCAACGTGATCGGCGCCGGCGGCACCGTCGCGATGGCCCGGCTGATGAACGAGCGCGGCAACGACGACCTCATGATGATGATGGGCCTGGGCGTTGTCGGCTCGGGTTACACCAACGGTTCGTCGGCGCGCGTAACCGACGCGACGCCGCTGGCGAAGATCGTCGAGGAACAGGAAGGCATCCTCGTTCCCGCCGACTCGCCGTTCCAGACGGTCGGCGACCTGGTGGCGGCATGGAAGGCCGACCCGTCGTCGGTCACCATCGGCGGTGGATCCTCACCCGGCGGCCCCGATCACCTGTTCCCGATGCAGACCGCTCAGGCCGTAGGCATCGACCCGAAGACCGTCAACTTCATCTCCTACGACGGTGGCGGCGACCTGCTCACCGCACTGCTCGGCAAGAAGATCGACGCCGGCACCTCCGGTCTCGGCGAGTACATCGACCAGATCGAGGCCGGTCAGATTCGCGTCCTCGCGGTATCCGGCGCCGAGCGCGCACCCGGTATCGATGCGCCGACGCTGACCGAGGCCGGTGTGCCGCTCGAATTCACCAACTGGCGTGGAGTCCTCGCTCCGCCAGGTATTTCGGACGAGGCACGGGCTGCGATGGTCGCCGCGCTCACCGAATTACACGGCACCGAGGAATGGAAGGAGGCTCTGGTGCGCAACGGCTGGACCGACGCATTCGTCACCGGGCCCGAATTCGAGCAGTTCCTCGTGGACCAGGACCAGCGGGTCGGATCGACCCTCAGCGAATTGGGGCTGGCATGACCTCACAACTCGAAACACCCGGCGTGGAACCCGAGCACAAGCGAACCGACAAAGCGCAGTTCGTCGTGTGCGCCGTGCTCGCCATCGTCGGCACTTTCCTCATCGTCGACGCCGCGCAACTCACCAACTCGTTCGCGAAAGTGGATCCGGTTGGGCCTCGGTTCTTTCCGTTTGTGATCGGGGCCGGACTGCTGATCTGTGCAATCGTTTTCGCGATCGCGATCATGCGCGGCTCGGTCGGTGCGGCAGAAGAGGGCGAGGACATCGACCTGTCCGAGCCTAGCGACTGGCGAACCGTCGGTCTGCTGGTGGCGATCTTCGTTGCGACGATCCTGCTGATCAACCCACTCGGCTGGGCAATCACCGGCACGTTCCTATTCGCCGCGGCGGCAACCGTTCTCGGCAACAAGCACTGGGTGCGCAATATCGCGATCGGCGCGGTGATGGCGTTCGGCAGCTTCTACATCTTCTACGTCGGGCTCGGAATCCCCCTGCCCGCAGGCATTCTCGACGGGATCTTGTGAAATGGACAATCTGACGTGGCTGCTCGAGGGGTTCAGCCAGGCCGCGACGCCGACTAACCTGCTGTACGCCTGCCTCGGGGTGTTGCTCGGCACGGCCGTCGGCGTACTGCCCGGCATCGGACCGGCGATGACGGTGGCGCTGCTGCTGCCGGTCACCTACAACGTCAGCCCGAGTGCAGCGTTCATCATGTTCGCGGGCATCTACTACGGCGGCATGTATGGCGGCTCGACCACTTCGATTCTGCTCAATACTCCAGGTGAGTCGTCGTCGGTGATCACGGCAATCGAGGGCAACAGGATGGCCAAAGCCGGCAGAGCCGCACAGGCTTTGGCGACGGCCGCGATCGGGTCCTTCGTCGCCGGATCGATCGGGACCATGCTGCTGGTGCTGTTCGCGCCGATGGTGTCGAGCTTCGCGGTGACGCTGGGCGCGCCGTCGTATTTGGCGATCATGCTTCTCGCGCTGGTCGCGGTGACCGCGATTCTCGGCTCATCGAAACTGCGCGGCGTCATCTCGCTGCTGCTCGGCCTGGCGATCGGTCTGGTCGGTATCGACTTCCTCACCGGTCAGCCGCGGGCGACCTTCGGGCTGCCCCAGCTCTCGGACGGAATCGACATCGTCGTGGTGGCGGTCGCGGTGTTCGCGCTCGGCGAGGCGCTGTGGGTAGCCGCTCATCTGCGGCGGCGCCCGGCCGAGGTCATCCCGGTGGGCCGGCCGTGGATGGGCAAGCAGGACTGGAAGCGCTCGTGGAAGCCGTGGCTGCGCGGCACCGCCTACGGCTTCCCGTTCGGCGCACTGCCCGCCGGCGGTGCCGAGCTGCCGACTTTCCTGTCCTACATCACCGAGAAGAGGCTCTCGAAGCACAAGGACGAGTTCGGCAAGGGAGCCATCGAGGGTGTCGCCGGCCCCGAGGCGGCGAACAACGCCTCTGCGGCGGGCACGCTGGTGCCGATGCTCTCGCTGGGCCTGCCGACCAATGCGACCGCCGCGGTGATGCTGACCGCGTTCGTCTCCTACGGCATCCAGCCCGGGCCGACGCTGTTCGAGAAGGAGCCGCTGCTGATCTGGACGCTCATCGCGTCGCTTTTCATCGGCAACTTCCTGTTGCTGGTCCTGAACCTGCCGCTGGCCCCGCTGTGGGCGAAGCTGCTGCGCACGCCGCGTCCGTACCTGTACGCCGGCATCCTGTTCTTCGCCACGCTCGGCGCATTCGCGGTGAACCTCCAGCCGCTGGACCTGGCGCTACTGCTGGTGTTCGGTCTGCTCGGCCTGATGATGCGCCGCTTCGGATTGCCCGTGCTACCGCTCATCATCGGGGTCATCCTCGGGCCACGCATCGAGCGGCAGCTGCGCCAAACTCTGCAGCTCGGCGGTGGCGACTGGAGCAACCTGTTCAGCGAGCCAGTCGCGGTGGTCGTGTACGTGCTGATCGTGGCGCTCCTCGCGCTGCCGGCGATCGTCCAGCTGATCCGGCACCGGCGGCCGGATCCGACCGTCCAGGAAATGATCGAACGGGAGCGTGAGAACGCATGACCATCGTCATCGGGTTCAGTGCCGACCAGTACGGGTCCGCTGCGCTGGACCACGGTCTTGCGGAGGCCAAGGTGCGCGGCGCGGCGGTGCGGGTGATCAACTCCTCGAAGGGTGACTCCTGGACCGACCCGAAGTTCGCGTCGGCGGACGGCGTAGTCCGGCTCGAGGAGGCGCTGGCAGCAAGCGGCGTGCCCCACGAAATCCACCAGGAGGTCGGCGACGACGCGGGGGACACGCTGCTCGACGCGATGGCCGCAGAGGATGCCGAACTGCTCGTCATCGGTATCCGGCACCGCACGCCAGTGGGCAAATTGCTGCTCGGGAGTACCGCACAGCGGCTGCTGCTGAACTGCCCGAAGCCTGTGCTGGCCGTGAAGCCGGCGGAGTAGGCGACACAGCGGCGCAACCGATCGCGCCGCTGTTTCGTCTCGCCGGTTCCGTGGACCTCGAGTCCACGCTCCTCTCGATCTTCATGTTCTTCTGGGACAGCCTTTACGTGGGGATGCCCAACGACGGCGGGGGGTTAGGGGCAGAACCCAGTCCAAATTTGTCCTCGGTCCTGTTCCCTTAACGCGAGACGGTCCTTCTCGAACAGGGTTCCCGCTCGCGAAGCCGAATTAGGCCCCCACCTATCGTGGGTTGGTGCAACTGCTACTGATCCGCCACGGCCTGCCCACCGCCCACGGGAGAACCTCCGAGACGGCAGCGGACCCGGCGCTGGACGACCTCGGCCGGCAGCAGTCCGACCGAGTACCGGCCGCGATCGAGCGATTCGGTGTCTCGCGGCTGTTCAGCAGCCCGCAGTTACGCGCCCAGCAGACCGCCGAGCCCAGCGCCGCGCGGTTCGGCCACGAGGTCGGGATCATCGACGGCATCGCCGAGTACGACCGCGAGCTGCCGTTCTACATTCCGGTCGAGGACGCCAAAGTGCAGGGTGGCTTCGAGCGGCTGATGCAGGGTGAGCTGCCCGAGCAGATCGACGAGGCCGCGTTCAAGGGGCGGGTCATCGCCGGCATCGACTCGATCGTCGACACGTGCGAGCACACCGAGACCGTTGCCGTCTTCGCGCACGGCGGCGTGATCAATTGCTACCTGCAGCACATCCTCGGGAACCAGCGCAGTCTCGGATTCCAGATCGACTACTGCTCGATGACCCGCATCCTGGTGTCCCGCTCGGGCCGCCGCGCGGTCGCCTCGGTGAACGAGACCGCGCACGTGTGGGACCTCCTACCGCGCAATATCGACCGGGCCGCTGCAAAGCCCCGCTAGCGCCCGCCAAACGGGTGCAAATTGTGTTCGATTGGTCGAAATTTTGGCCCCGGGAACAAGGTTTGCACCCGGGAAGCCCTGCTCCGGCCGCTTTCAGGTCCGGGCTCAGCTCAGATCGATCAGCCAGTTGTGCAGCCACTGGGTCGCCGATGTGCCGTTGCGCTCGACGGCGAAGTTCCGGTAGTCGGAGTGCACGCCCGACCGGTAGAAGTTGCGTAGCTGCTGCTCGCGCTGCTGATTGCTCTGGTCGTTGAACTGCTGCTGCAGCAGGCCGATGCCCCCGCCCGCCAGGAGGTCACCCGCAATCACGCCGGCCTCCTGGGCGTAGCGCCACACGTTCGCCGGGCTTGGGTCGGACAGCTGCGCCAGGAAACCCGCGATGCGGAAGAAGTAGTCGTCGCTTGCGGTCGAGCAGTACAGGTCGCCGGGCGCGCAGAAGGTGCGGGTCTGCGGGCTCACCAACCCGAACCCTCCGATGCGCGGACCCCCGGCACCGGCACCGCCGACGGGTGGGCCGACGAGCGCGTCCGTCGGCGAGCGGCGAGGATCCGAGAGCAGTCCAACCGCGGCGACCCGGTTCGGCGGCACGACACCAATGCCAGTGCCGATCTCCGCGGCGAGATCACCGGCGGCGTCCGCGCCCTGGCTGAAGCCGAGCAGCGCGATTCGCGTACCCGGGCAGGCGCCGCCCATCGCGGCCACCATGCCGCGCGCCCGGGATACGGCCTCGCCCTTCGAGCGTGAGTAGATATCGCCTTCCCACGGGAAGGCGGTCGCGGCATAGACGACGTAATCGGTGCGGACATTGCGCGGCAGGCCATTGGTGACTGCGGCGAGCATGCCCGGGACGGGCCGCTTATCAGGGTTGTCGGAGGTCTCCCACGTGCCCGGGATCGCCACGACGTACAGGCTCGGGCAGCCGGGTTGTGCTGCAGCAGAACCGGATCCGGTGGTCACACCGGCGACGACGGTCGCCGCGAAACAAGTAGCCGCTGCGAACAGGGAAAGCATTCGACGTGCGCGCATGAACCTCGGCCTTCGACAAATCTCGGGATGCCACCTCGGCATCTCACCGGCCCGGGGTCGACGTCACGCTTTTGTGTCATTTCGGACTCGGCAATCAGAAATTACTCCGGCTCGGCGAAGGTCGCTAGCCAGCCACGGCGTGTCTCACGTCCCAGTTACCCGAATGCTCCGCCACGGCCACCCGACAGTCGCGCGAGGTACTCGGAGATGCGGTCGTCGGTCCAGCCGTGGGCCTCGGCAAGCCCCTCCGCAATGGTGCGCAGATACGCCGATGCGGGCCGGGTCGGCGCAACCTCGGCACTGCCGTGTGCGCTGGTGAACGTGTACATCGGCGCCTTGTCGAGCACACCGACCTCGAGCAGTCGGTCGTACACCGGCGGCTCCTGATCCCGGATGTCCTCGAACTGCTCGCGCGTAACGAGGTACGCGCGCGCCGGTGTCGGGCCATCGACGAGCGGGTCGTAGTAGGCGCGCCCACCACCCCATGTCTTGGATTCGCCGGCGAAGAAGATCGTGCCCGGCAACATGACCGCGAGGGTGCGCAGCGGCGCGGAACCATCGCGAGCACCGGCGTGAACGATGCGGCCGCCCGGCGGGCAGCCACCTTCCAGGTAGCAGGCCAGGCGGGCGGCCGACATGTTCGAGCCGTATGCGACGTACCAAACCCGCGACACGCTCATACGTGGAGTTTGGCACGGGGCGGGTGCGGCGATTTCTCAGTCGATCGGGACCTCGGTGAGCTTCCACGATGCCGCTGCCCCCTGGTGCTCCCAGAACTTGGCGAAGGCACCGCCGGCGGCCCGAAGGTCGGCGGGCGTTCCCGACTCGGTGACCCGCCCGTCTTCGATCACCACAACCCGGTCGGCCCGGCGAATACCGGCCTGCCGGTGCGCGACGATCACCCGGGTGCGCGCGATGTCGTCCGCGGACAGCGCGTCCACCACCGCCCGCTCGTTCTCGTTGTCGAGCGCGCTCGTCGCCTCATCGATCAACAGGATCGGCGCCGGTTTCAGCAGCGCCCGCGCGATGCTGATCCGCTGGCGCTCGCCCCCGGACAGCACCGCACCGCCCTCGCCGACCTCGGATCGCATACCATCCGGCAGTCGCTCGACGATCTCGTCGACACGCGCGAGTGCGCCGGCCTCCGCGATCCGGTCCGGTGTCGCCGCCGGGTCGCCCGCCAGGATGTTCTCCTCGATGCTTCCGGCAAACAGATACGGCTGCTGGAACACGACGCTCGACAGTGCTCGTCGCGTCTCGTGTGCGAGGGTCGCGATGTCCACGCCGTCGACGAGGACACGGCCCGAATCCGGTTCCTGCAGACCGGCGATCAAGGCGAGGATGGTGCTCTTACCCGATCCGGACGGACCGACGATCGCCGTCGTGGTACCGGGTTCGAAGACCAGGCTCAGGTCGTCGAGCACGGCCTGGTCGGTATCGCCATAGCGGAACGTCACGTGATCGAATTCGATTCGCGGCGAACCGGATACGGCGTATGCGTTCTCACCCGGCGAACCCAGTGGACCGTCGAGAACCGCACCGATCCGGCGCAACGTCAACCGGGTCGACTCGAGCCCGGGCGCCAGGCCCGCGAGGGCCGTGAACGGTTCGAGGTAGCGCACGGCGACAACGATCAGCGCAACAGCCTGCGCGGTCCCGAGGTCGCCGTCCACGGTGAGCCACGCCGCGGTCGCGGCGAGTGCGAACAGGGCGACCTGGCTCGCGATGCTGAACAGCAACTGGCCGGGCACTTGCATCAGCAGCAACCGAACGGTCGCCCCATGCTGCTGCGCCAAGGCATCTCCGGCCAGCGAACGCTCGGGCTCCACCCGCCGCGACACCCGCAATGTCGCCTGGGTGCGGGCGAATTCGACGACTCGTTCGTTCAGCCGCGTGTTCGCCTCATCCGCGGTGTGCTCGGCCTTTTGGGTGATCGCGGTGGTGGCCCACATCGAACCGAGCAGCAGCGGCACTCCGGCGAGCGCCACGAGCGCGAGTTGCCATTGAATCGGGATCAGCGCGATCGCGATGGCGACCGGCAGCAACAAGGCGCTGAGGACAGGGACCACCAGGTAGATGATCACGCCCACCAGATCCGGGCCGGTCGCGGCGATCGCCTGGCGGGCGGTCGCGGTGTTCGCCCCGGTGAACCACGTCAGCCGAATACGCGAGAGCCGCTCGGCGACACCGTGCTGCGCGCTGTTCAGCAAACCGAAACCCAGGTCGTAGCCCAGCCGCGAGGCCATCGCGTCGACCGCCCACCCGATGATGGTGGCGACGGTGAGCGCTGCCAGCCAGGCCACAGCGTCGTCGTTGTGCCCGTCGATCAGGGCCGCGACAAGCGGGACGAGAAGCACAACTCCTGCGGCGCGCGCGATCACCGAAATGATCGCCAGCGTTGCGAACCTCCAGACGGTCCGCCGCTCGTCCGCCGGTAGCAGGGTCAGCAAGGTGCGGATCATGGCCGTGCTCCCGTCGTCAGGGCCTCGGTCGAGGCGGATTCCCACAGGGCCCGGTAGCGGCCACTGGCCGCGATCAGTTCGGTGTGGGTACCGGATTCGGCGATCCGTCCGCCGTCGAGCACGACGATCCGGTCCGCGTCGACCACGGTGTGTAGACGGTGCGCGATCACGAGCACCGTCCGGTTGGTGGCGAGCCTGCTCAGCGACTGCTGCACCAGGTACTCCGACTCGGGGTCGGCGAAGGCGGTGGCCTCGTCGAGGATCAGCACCGGCGCATCCGCGAGCAGCGCCCGCGCGATGGCGAGTCGCTGGCGCTCACCGCCGGACAGCGCGGCATCCGGCCCGAGCGGTGTGTCGTAGCCCTGCGGCAACCGCAGGATCCGGTCGTGGATGTTGGCCGCGCGGGCCGCCTCCTCGATCTGTTCCCTTGACGCGTCGGGTACCGCGAGCGCGATGTTCTGCGCGACGGTTGCCGCGACCAACTGGGTCTGCTGCAACACGAATCCCACGTGGCGATAGAGCTCGTCGGGAGCCATCGTCGTGATGTCGCGCCCGCCGATGCGGATGCTGCCCGCATCGACATCGTGGAAACGGGCCAGCAACGCGGCCAGCGTCGACTTTCCCGAGCCAGAGGGCCCGACCAATGCCGTCACCGTCCCTGGGGCAAGGGTGAGGGAGATGTCATGCAGCACCGGCAGATCCGGCCGGTATCCGAACCGGAGATGTTCGATGGCAACCTCGCCGGCCGGCCGACCCGGTGTCGCGGCTGTGTCACGCGTCGGCAACTCGGGCTCATCCAGCGCGATCTGGATGTCCCGGGCGGCGAGCATGCCGCCGCGCAATCCGGCCAGGCCGTAGCCGATTCCGAGCAATCGGGCGCCGAAGGTGGTGCCAAGCAACAGGAACGGCAGCAGATCGACGGGCGTGATCCAACCCCAGATGACGAAGAAGGTGCCCATCGCCGCGATCAGCCAGAGGAAGGTCGTCGGCCGGGTAACCAGATCCATGATGGTCTTCGCGCGGACGAACGGCCGCTGCCAGCCCTCGAGAAAATCGATGTAGCCGTCGAGGTTTCGCCGGAAGTTCGACGCCATGACGCCGCCGAAGATCCGGATCACCGGCTGCGCATCGAGGTAGGACGCGGCCTCGCCGTTCATGCGCTCGGCCCATGTCTGCGCCATCGCGACCTTCGAGCCCGACTGCACCATCATCCGCCACATCGTCACGATGTAGCCGAGTACCGGCAGCAGCAGGAACATGGCCAGACCGGCGTCGACGGTGAACAGATAGATCAGCACCGCCAGCGGGGCGACAATGGCCGCTACCGCGTCGACCACCGCGTGCGTCACCAGGTAGTGCAGCGACAGCGTGTTGTCCTGGATGAGCGACTTGATGCTGCCGGAATTACGTGCGGTGAACCAGCCCAACGGAAGTCGTGCAAGCTTGCCGAGCAAGCGCTGGCGCAGGTCACGGGCGAACTTGCCATCCACGGCGTGCAGCCAGAACAGCAACGCCGACTCCAGCGCGGTGCCGACGCCGAGCAGGATCAGCGCGAGGATGCCGACCGACCACAACTCCGAACTCGGTGCGCCCGCGAGGAGTCGTCGGCCGAGTTCAACGAGCAGCAGGTACGGCGCGAACTGAACCAGAGTCACGATCGCCTGCAGGAATCCGGCGGCGATCAGCGTCGGGCGCAGGGGGGCGAGCAGACGACCGGCCGCGTTTGCGCGCCAACGGCCCTGCGCGGCCCCCGAGGCTTCTGCCGTGGACGGGTCCGCGACCGGTTCCGCGGTTTCGGCTGCGGCGGGCTGCGCTGGATCCACCGCTGGTGTGACGGCCTCCGGATCGCGTTCCTTGCCCATCGCCTTGCCCTGCACCCAGTACGCCTGGGCGTGGATCTCCGACTTGGGGAAACCGAATTCCTTGATCCGCTTGCGGATCTCCTTGAGCGAGCCCGTCTCGGGGCCGGTCCACACGTACCAATCCGACCAGTCACGAACCTCGAGCGCCGCCGCCAGCGACGTGGCGTCCGTGCGCGGCACCCAGTGCACACGCAGCCGCGGGTGGGTGGCGAGCGGGAGTTCGCGATCGGCCGGTTCGTGCTGCTCGATATACAGCTCGACCGGAATCTCGTCGGGCACCACCGCGACGATCGAATTCATCGCGGGCAACGAGGCGGAGTCGCCGACCAGCAGGTAACCCAGTGGCGGGTTCTCCGCGGGCACCTCGAAAGGCACCGAACTCATCGACATCATCGCCAGCGTCGCACCGGGCTCGACCGCGCTCGCCCACCGGGAGGCGGGTCCGGCGGGCTCGTGCATCACGAAATCGATGGCGAATTCCCCGGCATCCGGGTTCTGTTCGGAGAAGGTGTATCCGCGCTGGAACTCCTTGCCCTCCCCGTCCGGGAACCAGCCGCGAATCCAGGCGGTCGGACCGGGCAGCGCTTCGTTGAAGAGGGTGTCGGAACGGAACCGCACACGCTTGCAGTGCGAGGCCACGTTCGTCACCTCGGTGACCGTCGCGATGTGGTCCTGCGCGCCGAACGCACGCATGAGCGCACCGTTGAAGCCGCGAGTCATCTCGTCTCCCTCTCGCCCGAGCCTTCAGGAAGGGTAACCTAACTCGCTAGGACAGTGGCTTGGCCCCGGTTAGCCTTGCCGGATGCATTGCATCGTCGTGGGTGGTGGTCTCGCCGGACTGGCGTCGGCAGTCTGGCTTGCCGAAGCGGGACAACGGGTTACGGTGCTCGAGCGGCGCGGCTCGCTCGGTGGCCGCACGATCGCCATGCCCCTGGCGGCCGTCGACGACGTGCCCGACAACGGCCAGCATGTCTTTGCGAGCGGTTACGAGCACCTCATGCGCTACCTCGACAGTGTGGGCACGCGCGAGCACGTCCACTTCCCCGGACACATGACCATCCGCATGCCCGGCGGCGATGCCCGCCGCAATTCGTTCTCCGGGCTCTCGGGCCTACGGACAGCGGTCGGCGACCTGCCCGGTGTCAGCGGCCTGGACAGGCTGCGCACGGCGCGTGCGCAAGTGACCCTGATCCGCCAGGCGCTGAAGCAACCGGACTGGCTCGACGAGGTCACCGCCGACGAGTGGTTCCGCCGAATCGGCTTGCCGCAGTCGGCCCGTGACGCGTTGTGGGACGGCATCGTGATCGGCCTGACCGGCGACAAGACCGACATCTCCTCGGCCAAGGTGCCCGCCGATCTCCTGGTGACAGGGATCCGGCGTGCATTGGCGACCCGGACCCCGATCTCGATCGGCTACCCCACCGTCGACCTCGACACCCTGTTCATCGACGGTGCCGAAAAGGTGTTCGCCGACGCCGGCGTCGACGTGCGCCACCGGGCCGTCGTCGCATCGATCGACGTGTCCGACGGCGCGGTCACCGGCGTCACGCTCAATGACGGCGAGCGCATCGCCGCCGACGCCGTCGTCTGCGCCGTGCCGGTGTGGAACATCCGCGGTTTGCTCGACCAGGTGCCCGGCCACGAGCAGATCTATGCGGCCGCTGAGCAATTGACGCCGGTCCCGATCGTCAGCGTCAACCTCTACCTGGACCGATCGATCGGAATGAGCGACTGGGGCGAGATCCTGCACGGCGGCGAGGGTGTGCTGGAACAGGTGTGGGATCGCCAGCGGATGCACGGCCGCGATTCGGCGCGGCACCACTTCTATTCGACGACGGTGTCCGCCGCGTACGAGCTGACCGCCAAGTCGAACACCGAGATCACCGAGATCCAGATGGACATGCTGCGGCGCTACTACCCCGAAGCCGCCGATGCTCAGGTGATCCACAGTCACGTGGTGCGAATGCCGAAATCCACGTTCGCCCAACGTCCCGGCACCTCCGGAATCCGGCCGGAGCAGCGCACCGCGGTGCGCGGCCTCGCGCTGGCGGGTGACTGGACCCGCACCGACTGGACCACGACGATGGAGGGCGCCTGCCAAAGCGCGGCGCGCGCGGTCGAGGTGATCCTCGAGCACGTCAACGCGCCGGCCTGACCTGTGCGCCGCGCGTCTACTCGGTCCAGTGCTGGGTCTCGCGACTGTAGGGCTGGGTAATCAGTGCGAGCCGCTCGGGACGCCAGATGTCGTCGAGCTCGTTCAACGTGAGTTCGTCGTTTCGGCGAACCAGCCAGATGTTCTCGTCGCCGTCGCCGAAGTAGAGCACGGCATCGCCCGAAATCCGATCCAGCAGCCCCGAGACGATCCGGAGCTTGTCTGCCGACTGCTCCGAATTGTCGGACTCCCGTCCGAATCGGAACACAATCCAGACGGTTGGCGTGAAACCGAGGCTCTCGCCGGTCCGATCCCAATTCAACGGCGTAGCCGGGGTCACGCGAATCCACGTGCCATGCACGGTCTTTGCCCCGCTGTCCAGGAGGGTTTCGGCGGTGACCTCGGCGTCGAACAGCGCGCTGCTCTGCGCAATCGACAACAGCTCACGCGCGACCTCGGCCGCACTGGCAAGCGTCGCAATATCGAAGCTATAGGAAATGGCCATACAACTCGCCTCTCCGGCGGTTAGGGGTAGATGGGCACGATATTGCCCGCCTTGTCGACAACGATTACTTCCTTCAATCCTGGAACTGGCCAGTCACGCAACTGCTTGCCGACCGCCTCGGGGGTGGCGTTCGAATCGGCCAGATTCAGGACGATACGGTCCGTCTGCCCGTCCGCCACCTTCTTTTCGATGTTGGCCCCGATATTGCGGACATTGTCGGTCGACGGCGAATAGGCATCAAAGATCTCGCCCTCGATGCGGTAGTCGGGATTCTTGTCGCCTGCGACCTTGGGTCCGTGCTCGACTTCGTAACCGCCCCTTGCCAGGACATCGGCAGCTTCGTTCTCACGAGCCTTGCCTCGCGTCGTCTCGTCGTCGTCCTGCGGACGGATCGTCTCGGGCGTTCCCGATGGTTTGGCTGCGGGATCGGCCGCCTGCGACGGCTGAGTGTGGGGTGACTTCGACTGCGCGTCATCGCCCGCGACAGTCGCCAGCGTCAAACCGGTGATCGCAACGAGCGCCGCCGTCGAGACCGCCTCGGCACTGAACGAAATCCCGGCCAGCGTCGACAGGAAGGACCCGGCCAGACTGGCTATCGATGTTGCCGCGGACTCGATCGACGCCCCAGCGGTGGCCGCCCGCGTGCCGCCGACAATCGAGACGGCAATGACGCCGATCGAAATTGCGGACCCCACGATGATGGCGGTGACCTGAGTGTTCACTTCCGACCGGAATGCCGTCAGCGCAATGTTGTGCGCCTCCACGGACTTCGAGATGTCGTTCGAGGCCAGTTGAATCTCTTTGACGCCCTTGGCAAGTGTGTCGATATGCCCGTTGAGGTTCGAGATGTCGGGCGCATCGAGGAAGCTCAGGACGTGCTGCAGGGTCCGCAGTGTGTTCGCTGCGTTGTTGACCGTGTCATGGGCGGCGAATGTCCGCCACGCGGTTGCGGCGCGGGCGAGCCGGTCGGTGTTGCCGTCCGGAATCTCGCCGCCCGCGACCTTGGCGGTCGCCTTCTCGAGCAACTCCGGATAGTCCGTTTCGAGGCCGTTGCCGTTCTTCTTCGAGGTCACAACGCCGGTGATGGCGGTCGGGGGGTACGGCAGGTCGGTCGGGATGCTGCTGGGACGCATTGGTCCCGCCCCCTTGTTGGGGTCGCGGTTCGCGGCGTAGTTCTTCCAGTCCCAGTTGTAGCCGCACGCGATGAAGACATCGCCGAGACGTTGAGTGGCCCTGGCGAAATCGGTGGCGGCCATGACCACGGCGAGCGCACGCTGGTCGTAGCTCGTGGCCCAAGCCTTCGCCGCCTGATAGCCGCCGGCCATCCCACCGGTCTCGAGCAGCGCGGTCTGCAGCGGATTGAAGGCGGTTTGGAAGTCGCGGGACAGGTTGTAGCAGCTCTGCGCGGCGGAGTAATACGACTGCGGCTCTACGGCAACCATGTCAGCCGCCCGTCATCCGCTTGTTGACTTCCATTGCGTCCGCATAGTGTTCGCCGGCCGAGCGCGCAGCGGCTTCCATCTGGGTCAGCCCATCAACGACCTCGCGCGCCGCCACCGCCCAAATCTGGTGCGCCTCCGCATATGCCTCGGCCGCGACCCCGCTCCACTTGCCCTCCTGGACAAGCTGCCCAACGCGGGTGTCGAGACCGTCGAGGAGATCCGTGACGAAACCACTGAAACCCCGGACACGTGTTGTCACCAGCTCGATCTCGTCGAGATCGAACTCGAACTTAGATGTCATGGGCCTCAGTCCGTTCGGACCGAGGCAACCGCCGCTGTGGTCGCATCGTCCTGCGCCTTATACGCCTCGGCAGTGACACCGAGCTTTTCGGCGAGCTCGATCAGCGCATCCCAAGCCTTGAGTGCGCCGTCATGCATTTCTTCCCAACCGCTTCGGTACGCGTCGGCAGCAGTCCCCTTCCAACTGCCGAACAACTCCAGCACGTCGCGGTCCAACGACATCGAGCCGGATTTCAGCTGCTCGGCGAGGTCGCCGGCATACCGCCCAACGGCTTTCACCTCTTCGGTGACGACTCGCAATGGCGCACCAGTAGAACTCATCTGCCTTCCCCCTGTCCGGCATTTGACTCCCAGAAAGCCTACTGGTCGGTACCAATGCTGTCGACCGGGCAGACAGTTGAAACACGTACCACTGCAATGGATCTCGACTGAACGCCGAAAAGACCGAAGGCCACCACCGCGAACGGTGGTGGCCTTCGGTTACAGCCTTCGGTCTGAGCCGAATTACTTCTGCGCGATTGCCGTCGGCACGATCGGAGACGGCAGGGCGCTCTCGCCCTCGAGGAACGTGTCGACGGCGGCAGCCGCGGCTCGGCCCTCCGCGATCGCCCACACGATGAGCGACTGGCCACGGCCCGCGTCACCGGCGACGAACACGCCGGGCACGTTGGTTGCCCAGTCGTTGTCGCGGGCGACATTGCCGAGGTCGGTGATGTCGACACCGAGCGCGTCGAGCAGACCCGGCCGCTCGGGACCGGTGAAGCCCATCGCCAGCAGGACCAGGTCGGCCTCGAGCGTGAAGTCGGAGCCTTCGACCTTCTCGAACCGGCCGTTGACCATCTGGACTTCGTGCGCCTCGAGCGCGGTGACCTTGCCGTTTTCACCGACGAAGCGCTCGGTGTTGACCGAGAAGACGCGCTCGCCGCCTTCCTCATGCGCCGAGGAGACCCGGTAGATCATCGGGTAGGTCGGCCACGGGTTGCCGTCCGCACGCTCCTCGGACGGACGCGGCATGATCTCGAACTGGTGGATGCTCTCGGCGCCCTGACGATGCGAGGTGCCGAGGCAGTCCGCGCCGGTGTCGCCGCCGCCGATGATGACGACCTTCTTGCCCTTGGCGTTGATCGGCGGCTGGCCGTCCGCGCCGAGCACGTCGTCACCGAGCTGCACGCGGTTCGCCCACGGCAGGAACTCCATCGCCTGATGGATGCCGTCGAGCTCGCGGCCCGGAACCGGCAGGTCGCGACCCACCGTGGAGCCATTGGCAAGCACGATCGCGTCGAACTCGGCCCGCAGCTTCGCCGCAGTGATGTCGACGCCCACGTTCACGCCGGTGCGAAAGACGGTGCCCTCGGCCTCCATCTGCGCCAGCCGGCGGTCGATGTGCCGCTTCTCCATCTTGAACTCGGGGATGCCGTAGCGCAGCAGACCGCCGAT